>NZ_JBIGLU010000028.1:0-53494 GCF_043658375.1 Pseudomonas sp. PsB
GCAAGGCCGCTCCTACAAGGGATCGCGTGAGATTGCCAAATCCTGTATCCCCGCACAGATCGTCAGATCCCGCCACCTGCCAGCATCCACCGTCGGCCGGTGGACGAGGTTCTTGTAGGAGCGGCCTTGTGTCGCGAAAGGGCCGCACAGCGGCCCCGGCAATCTCTGCAGCGACGCTGAAACCTGGGGCTGCTGCGCAGCCCTTTCGCGACGCAAGGCCGCTCCTACAAGGGATCGCGTGAGATTGCCAAATCCTGTATCCCCGCACAGATCGTCAGATCCCGCCACCCGCCAGCAATTGCGTCATCACCTCGGCCAACGCCTTGACCATCACATCCGCCGTCGGCCGGTGGACGATGACGATTTCATAGCTGTCGACCTCCGGCAACCCTTGCCCTGCCCCCAGCACCCGGTGCTCACCAGTGGCCGCCCGTGGCGGCAGCAGGCTGATACCCATGCCATCGGCGACCGCTGCCTGGATGCCGCTGAGGCTGGAGCTGGTGAAGCTGATGCGCCAACGCCGGCCCATGCCTTCGATGGCGGTGATCATGTCGTCGCGGTACAGGCCGCGGGGCGGGAAGGTCACCAGCGGGATCGGGTCCAGCTCGAAGGCGGGCGTGCGCGCGCTGTCGATCCACTGCAGGCGTTCTGGCCAGCAGGCCACGCCTTCGCGGCTGTTGCGCCGCTGCTTGAGCAACACCAGGTCGAGCTCACCGTTGTCGTAGGCCTGGCTGAGGTCGCGGCACAGGCCGCTGGTCACTTCCAGCTTCACCTGCGGGTGCAGCCGGCTGAACGCCGACAATGCATTGGTGGTACGCCCGCCCACGAAGTCCTCGGGCACGCCAAGGCGCACGGTCATGCCAACCATCGCCCCGGCCAAGGCTTCGAGCATCTGGTCGTTGAGGGCCAGCATGTGCCGGGCATAGCCGAGCAAGGTCTGCCCGGCGTCGGTCGGCAGCACGTCGCGATTGCCACGCACCAGCAGACGGTGGCCAACCATATCCTCCAGCCGGCGCACCTTCTGGCTGATGGTCGATTGGGTGGAGTGCAGCCGCGCAGCAGCCGTGGTGAAGCTTCCGCAATCGGCCACCACGACAATGGCACGCAACAGGTCGAGGTCGAACAGGGCCCTATTCGATTTCACGCTGATGGACATCTTGATATTCAACTTCTGAATGGCAAGACTGACTTCTACCACGCCACCTGCTGCACCGCAACGCGCACCGCTAGTCGCCGACTGCCACGCCTTCGCGCCGAGGGTCGGCACCGCCCGACCAACCCTCGCCACTGCGCTGGATGATCTGCATGCCACTGGTCATGGTCATCGGCGTCACCTCATGCCCCCAGGCTGCCAACTGGCGGATCAGTGCCGGGCTGGCCAACCCCGCCTCTACTTCGGTGCCGGCATTGCGGCTGCCGAAGTTGGGCAGGCCGGCGGCCTGCTGCGGGTCGAGCTGCCAATCCAGCAGGCCGATCAGCGCCTTGTTCACGTAGCCGATGATCTGCGAGCCGCCGGGCGAGCCCAGGCTGGCCACCAGCTCGCCGGAAGCTTGCGAGAACACCAGGGTCGGCGCCATGGCCGACAGCGGCCGTTTGCCCGGTTGTACCCGGTTGGCCACGGGCTTGCCTTGTTCCCGGGGGATGAACGAGAAGTCGGTCAGGTGGTTGTTGAGCAAAAAGCCCTTGACCATCAGGTGCGAGCCGAACGCCGCTTCCACCGAAGTGGTCATGGCCAGGGCCTGGCCGCGGTCGTCCACCGCGCTGAGGTGCGAGGTGGATATGCGCAGCGGCGAGCGGTCTGGCGCCAGGGCCAGATCGGCCCCCTGCGGCCGGCCCGGGCGGGCGCGTTTCATGCTGTACTCGCCGACCTGCGCAGCGCGGCTGGCCAGGTATGCGGAGTCGGTCAGGGCCTTGAGCGGCACCGGCACGTAATCGCTGTCGGCCAGGTACTGGGCGCGGTCGGCATAGGCCAGGCGCTCGGCCTCGGCAACCAGGTGCACGGCCAGCGGCGGGGCTTCCAGCCCGGCAACCGACGAAGTACGCAGCGGCCGCATGGCGGCAAGGTCGCGCTGTGGCGAAGCCCGTTGCAGTGCCTCCAAGATGCCCAGGGTCTGCAGCACCGTCACCCCGCCCGACGACGGCGGCGGCATGCCACAGATGCGCCAGGCCTTGTAGGGGCCGCACAGCGGTTCGCGCATCTTGGCCCGGTAATGCTGCATATCCTGCAACGACAGGTAGCCGGCATTGGCATGGCTGCGCACCTTGGCGACGATGGCGTCGGCGATCTCGCCGCTGTAGAACACTTCGGGGCCCTGCTCGGCAATCTGCTCGAAGGTTTGCGCAAGCTCGGGGTTGCGCAAGGTAGCCCCCACCGCCAGTGGCTTGCCCTGTTCATCCAGGAAGTAGCGGGCCATGGCCGGTGAACGGGCAATGAACGGGTCGCCCGCCACCAGCGTGTGAAGGCGTTCGGAAACCGCGAAACCGTTACGTGCCAGCGCAATGGCCGGGGCGAACAGGTCGCGCCAGGGCAGCTTGCCGTGCTGCTCATGGGCCAGCTTCAGGGCACGCAGAACTCCCGGTACGCCCACCGAACGCCCGCCGATCTGCGCCGCCCTGAATGGCATCGGTGAACCATCGGCTTGCAGGAACAGGTTTTCCGTCACCGCCGCCGGGGCTGCCTCGCGGCCATCGTACGCCTGTACGCGCTGCCCATCCCAGTAGAGGATGAACGCCCCGCCGCCAATGCCGCTGGATTGCGGTTCGACCAGGGTCAGCACCATCTGCATGGCGATGGCCGCGTCGATGGCGCTACCACCGGCACGCAGCATCGCCCGCCCCGCCTCGCTGGCCAGCGGGTTGGCGGCGGCGGCCATGTGCCGGCTGGCATGCACCGGCTGCAGGCCGGTGCGGTAGCCGGAGGCCAGTTCCGGTGGTGCGGGCAGCACCTGGTCGGCACAGGCCCAGCCACTGGCAGCTACCAGGCACAAGGCGCCCATCAGGGGGGTGGAGAATGTCATCGTAGTGCTTCCTGCCATTACCTATTCAGCAAGGCACTGTCTGTCATGCGCAAACTTAACTTCAAGCCCTGGCGTGTTTTTTCTAGGATGCGGGCAGGTCATCGAGGAGCCTGCCCCATGCGTTCACTACTTGCTGCGATACTGTTCGCCCTGTGCACCAGCCTTGCCGCCCACGCCGAGAGCACTGCCATGGACAACCGCCTGCACAACGCTGCCCGTCACGATGATGTGCGCACCCTGCAACAACTGCTGGCACAAGGTGCGCAGCTGGAGAGCCGTGACGAGCAAGGGCGCACAGCCCTGCTGGTGGCTACCCATGGCAACCAGGTTGCGGCCGCGAAAACGCTGATCGAGGCCGGTGCCGATGTGAATGCCAAGGACAACATCGACGACAGCCCGTACCTGTATGCCGGGGCACGTGGCCTGAACGACATCCTGCGGCTGACCTTGAACCACGGTGCCGACCTCAAGAGCACCAACCGGTACGGAGGCACTGCGCTGATACCCGCCGCCGAACGCGGGCATGTCGAGACCGTGCAGTTGCTGATCGATGCCGGGGTGGACGTGAACCATCTCAACCGCCTGCACTGGACTGCGCTGCTGGAGGCGGTGATCCTCGGTGACGGCGGGCCGCGGCATGTGGAGATCGTGCGCCGGCTACTGGCGGCCGGGGCGGATCGGCAGATTGCCGACAAGGATGGGGTGACCGCGCTGGAGCATGCGCGGCAGCGGGGGTATCGGGAGATGGAGGCGTTACTGGCCCGCTAGGCAATGCTGGCTTTCGAATGCCGGGGCTGCTTTGCAGCCCAATCGCGACGCAAGGCCGCTCCCACATGTAATCGTTTGCGTCACAGGCGCTGCTGTACCTGTGGGAGCGGCCTTGTGTCGCGATTGGGCCGCAAAGCGGCCCCGGCAATTTTGCAGGAATGCGAAGAACCTGGGGGCGCTTCGCACCCCTTTCGCGACACAAGGCCGCTCTACAGGTCAGGCCACTTCTTCGAACGGCAGCCCTACATAGTTCTCGGCAATGTTCACCAACCCCGCCGGCGAGGTCAGGAAGTACTCGCGGTCGGCCTCCTGCATCTTCTGGTCCCAGGCGTCCTTGTGGCTGCCGAAGTCGTGCAGCAACTGGGTCATGAACCAGCTGAAACGCTCGCCTTTCCACACCCGGCGCAAGGCCAGCGGCGAATACTGCTGCAGCAGGTCGGTGCGCCCTTCGCGGTACACCTTGACCAGGATGCGGTACAGGTAGTTGACGTCCGATGCCGCCAGGTTCAGGCCCTTGGCGCCGGTCGGCGGGACGATATGCGCAGCATCCCCGACAAGGAACAGCTGGCCATACTGCATCGGCTCGACCACCAGGCTGCGCAGCGGCGCGATGCTCTTCTCCAGCGCCGGGCCGGTGACCAGGCGCGCAGCCACGTCTTCGGGCAAGCGTGCCTTCAGCTCCTCCCAGAAGCGCTCGTCGGACCACGCCTCCACCTGCTCTTCCAGCGGGACCTGCAGGTAGTAGCGGCTACGGGTGTGCGAACGCTGGCTGCACAGCACGAAACCGCGTTCGTGGTGGGCGTAGATCAGTTCGTGGTTGACCGGTGGCGTGTCTGACAGCATGCCCAGCCAGCCAAACGGGTAGACCCGCTCGTACTGCTTGAGGATGCCCTCGGGGATACTCTGCCGCGAGACACCGTGGAAGCCGTCACAACCGGCAATGTAGTCGCAGTCCACCCGGTGCACCTGGCCATCTTTTTCATAGGTCAGGTAGGGCCGTTCGCCCTTGAGTTCGTGCGGCTGGACATTGCTTGCCGAATAGATGATCGGCGCGCCGCTGGCTTCACGTGCCTGCATCAGGTCACGGGTGACTTCGGTCTGGCCGTATACCATCACCGTCTTGCCACCGGTCAGGGCCTTGAGGTCCAGGCGTTGGCGGCGCCCGCCGACCAGCAGTTCGACACCCTCGTGAACCAGGCCTTCACGGTCCATGCGCTCGGCCACACCGGCTTCACGCAGCAGGTCGACCGTGCCTTGCTCCAGCACCCCGGCACGGATGCGGCCAAGCACGTATTCGGGCGTCTGGCGTTCGACGATGACCGTATCGATACCGGCCTTGTGCAGCAGTTGGCCCAGCAGCAGGCCAGACGGACCTGCACCAATAATTGCGACCTGAGTTTTCATTGTTGTTGTCTCTGTGCGGACGATGCCGGCCCTGGACTGGCAGTGGGGCGGCATCTGCTGTTAGGGTTTGCCCTTGCATTTTTACTGGCAAAAACAGCCATTGAAGTGTGCTATTCCATGCATAACCTGCACTTTTACAAAAGACGTTCGATTAACGGACAGGCCTGCACGCATGAAATCCACCCTCCCCGGCGTCCCCTTGTTCAAGCTGTATGGCGAAAACCAGGCCTGGCCCGGCACCGACCTGCTGCACTGCGAGTCGATCCCGGCGCGTAGCCGTTTGCACCACTGGGAAATCAAGCCGCACCAGCATGCCGAGCTGTTCCAGTTGCTGTATGTGCAACGCGGCCGGGCCGAGGTGGAGGTAGAGGGGGTGCGCAGCGCCATCAGCGAAGCGGCGATCCAGGTGGTGCCGCCGATGACCGTGCATGGCTTTCGCTTCAGCGCCGATATCCAGGGGCATGTGCTGACCTTTGGCACGGCACTGGTGGCCAACCTCGAGCAGCGCCTGGGCGCGCCGCTGGCGGTGCTGGCGAAGGCGGCGTGTTACCCGCTGGGCCGGGACCGGGTGCACCTGCGCAGCCTGATCGAGACCCTGCAGCAGGAGTACCAGGGCAACGCCCCGGCGCGGGCGGCACTGCTCGAGGCGCTGGTGACGGCGCTGATGGTGTGGATCAGCCGCCGCCAGCAGTTGGGGCAGCCGCCTCGCAACCGCGATGAACGCGACCGCCAGTTGCTGGGGCAGTACCTGCGCCTGGTCGAGGCGCATTACCGTGAGCACCTGTCGGTGGAGGACTTTGCCGCGCGGCTGAATATTCCGAGTTTGCAGCTTAACCAGCTGTGCCGGGCACTGAGTGGGCAGACCGCGCTGCAGGTGGTGCACCAGCGGTTGCTGCTGGAGGCGCGGCGCAACCTGATCTATACGCGGATGAGCATCGGGCAGTTGTCGGATAGCCTGGGCTTTACCGACCCCACCTATTTTGCCCGGTGGTTCAAGCGGTTGAGTGGGCAGACACCGAATGGGTATCGCAGGTCGGGGTTGTCTGAGTAATTTTTTCGCCTGTGCTGGCCTCTTCGCGGGTGAACCCGCTCCCACAGGGACGGCGGTGCCCTCAAGGCCTGTGCACTTCCTGTGGGAGCGGGTTTACCCGCGAAGAGGCCAGCACAGGCAACACACATCCCGTGCCCCTGCTTGACGTATACGTCAACCTGCCCTCAGGATACCCGCATACCCCACGCCGAGCCCCAGCATGAGCACCCAGACCTACAGCATCTCCGACCTGTCCCGCGAGCTGGACATCACCACCCGCGCCATCCGCTTCTATGAGGAACAGGGCCTGCTGAGCCCCGAGCGCCGTGGCCTGGAGCGTATCTATTCGGCGCGTGACAAGGTCAGCCTGAAGCTCATCCTGCGCGGCAAGCGCATCGGCTTTTCGCTGGCCGAATGCCGCGAGCTGATCGAGCTGTACGATCCCTCCAGCGGCAACCTCAAGCAGCTCAACAGCATGCTGGCGAAAATCGCCGAGCGCCGCGCCCAGCTGGAACAGCAGATGCTCGACATCCACCAGATGCAGCTGGAGCTGGACACCGCCCAGGAGCGCTGCGAACAAGCCCTGGCCGCCACCCTGAACAACAAAGACAACCGCTGAACGCCACAGGAAACCCGCCATGTCCTTGCCCAAACACGTCCGCCTGGTCGAAGTAGGCCCCCGCGACGGCCTGCAGAACGAAGCCCAGCCCATCAGCGTCGCCGACAAGGTGCGTCTGGTGGACGACCTCACCGAAGCGGGCCTGGCCTATATCGAAGTGGGCAGTTTCGTCTCGCCCAAGTGGGTGCCGCAGATGGCCGGCTCCGCCGAAGTGTTCGCCGGTATCCAGCAGCGCCCGGGTGTCACCTATGCGGCGCTGGCCCCCAACCTGCGCGGTTTCGAGGACGCCCTGGCCGCCGGCGTGAAGGAAGTGGCGGTGTTCGCGGCCGCCTCCGAAGCCTTCTCGCAACGCAACATCAACTGCTCGATCAGCGACAGCCTCAAGCGCTTCGAGCCGATCATGGAAGCCGCGCGCAACCACGGTGTGCGCGTGCGCGGCTATGTGTCGTGCGTGCTTGGCTGCCCCTATGAAGGCAAGGTCAGCGCCGAGCAGGTCGCCCCGGTGGCCCGTGCCCTGCACGACATGGGCTGCTACGAGGTATCGCTGGGTGACACCATCGGCACCGGCACCGCCGGCGAAACCCGGCGCCTGTTCGAGGTGGTCGCGGCACAGGTACCGCGCGAGCAACTGGCCGGGCACTTCCACGATACCTATGGCCAGGCCCTGGCCAACGTGTATGCCAGCCTGCTCGAAGGCATCAGCGTGTTCGACAGCTCGGTGGCCGGGCTGGGCGGCTGCCCCTATGCCAAAGGCGCTACCGGCAATATCGCCAGTGAAGACGTTGTGTACCTGCTGCAGGGGCTGGGCATTGAAACCGGCATCGACCTGGACCTGCTGATCGCCGCCGGCCGCCGCATCAGCAGCGTGCTGGGCCGCGACAACGGGTCGCGGGTAGCGCGGGCGCGCAGCGCGCAATAAGTCATACGGGTGTCACATTGGCGTGGGTGAAGTGTTACCGCCCCCACGTTTTGCAGCAAAAAATCGGGTAACAGGGAAACAAATCGGCAGAATTTCAGGCCGGTCGATTTCGACCAAAATCGCCAAGTGCTTGATTTTAAAGGGTTTGCAAAAGTTGGCACGCACCCTGCTATATCTCTGGTACAACAACAAAAAGAATGTGACACCCAATAAAAACAACAGGTAACGGCTCTGACATAACAAGAACAACACGGCAGAGGCGTAGCAAGCAGATTTTTTTGGAGTCGACACGCTTTTCAGGGGTACGCCCCGCGGTCTGGCACAGAACAATAAAACTACCTCCAGGTAGCGGCAGCCAGGTTCGGATCAGCAATGATGAAGGCAGGTCAGCGCTCAAAAAAATACGTTTGCTCTTGACCCCGCATGGGGGTCGCCCGCAACACCAGGACAGGCTGACAAAAACAACAACAGGCCGGTCCCAATAATAAAAAAAGAGCAGGCAACAACGCTTTGAGGGGAGCTTCGGCTCCCCTCAGTGCTTCCTGCCCTCTTCCTCCTCCTGCTTTCCCTCATCCTGCCCTTCGAGCTTGTCCACCAACAACGGCATCGTGCCCAGCACCAGCAGGGCCAGTATCGTGCTGATCAACGCCGTGGCTTCACGGCCCATGCCGGCTGCCGTACCGATGGCGGCGGTCATCCACAATCCGGCGGCAGTGGTCAGGCCCTTCACATGGCTGGCGTCCTGGCCGTTCCCCTTGAGAATGGTGCCCGCACCCAGAAAACCGATACCGGCGACAATGCCCTGGATCACCCGGCTCAGCGCCTGCTCATCGGCCCCGGCCATGCTCGGTGCCAGCACGAACAGCGCGGCGCCCAGCGAAACCAGCATATGCGTGCGCACCCCGGCGGCCTTGCCCTTGTGCTCGCGCTCGAAGCCCAGCACGGCGCCGAGCAGGGCTGCCATCAGCAGGCGTACGAGGATTTGCGTGACCTCGCGCTCGTCGGTGATATCGGCGAATTCGGCCTGGATTGCTTGCCAGATGAGGTCCATTGCTTTTTTCCCATGCTGAGCATTGTGTTGTCAGGCCCGGCCTCTTCGCGGGTAAACCCGCTCCCACAGGTACTGCATTGCATTGAAACCTGTGCAAACCCTGTGGGAGCGGGTTTACCCGCGAAGAGGCCGGGCCTGCCATCTGCAAGGGTTGACCTCCGGGCAAATGACAAAGTGCCGCTCAGCTTCCGGATGCAGCAACCCGCCCTGCCCTGTGGTCCACCCCTGTAACCCCCAGGAGGACCACCCCATGCCCATTGAAATCGACGAAACCACCCGCCGCTGCACCCTGATCGCCGAAGACCTGCGCATCGAGGGTGATGGCCCGTCCATCGAAATCGTCACCGACGAACAGCTGCGCATGTCCGTGGCCCTGCTCGCCGGCCAGCGTGTGCCCATCACCGAAGCCGAGGCCGATGCACTGACCGTGGCGGGTGCGGTGGATAGCCGCAGGCATCTGAAGGCCAGCACGCCAGGCTCGGTAATCTGAGGCCTGGCGGGGCCTGCCCGGAAATCTGATACGGTTTTTATCGCAAAATCTGAGCCTGTGCTGATAACAGCCTCAGGGCCATAGTGCTCATGCCTGATCGAGGCCTGATGAGCACCGAGCCATGAACGATAGAATCCCTTTCACAGAGATCGCCACCGCCCCAGCCAGCCCCCTGCCGCGCCGCGCCGACAATGGCATCCATACCCGCAGCTTCACCGGGCTGTACCGCAACCTGCGCATCGGCTTCGCCGGCGCCCTGTTCGTGCTGTTCTTCGGCACCGCCTGGCTGAACTGGAATGGCCGCCAGGCCGTGCTGTGGGACGTGGGCAACAGCAAATTCCACATCTTCGGCGCCACCTTCTGGCCGCAGGACTTCATCCTGCTGTCGGCGCTGCTGATCATCTGCGCCTTTGGCCTGTTCGCCATCACCGTGTATGCCGGCCGCGTGTGGTGCGGCTACAGCTGCCCGCAAAGCACCTGGACCTGGCTGTTCATGTGGTGCGAAAAGGTCACCGAGGGCGACCGCAACCAGCGCATCAAGCTGGCTTCCGCGCCCTGGAGCCTGAACAAACTGGCCCGGCGCACGCTGAAGCACAGCCTGTGGCTGGCCATTGGCGTGCTCACCGGGCTGACCTTCGTCGGCTACTTCACCCCGATCCGCCCACTGGCCGCGGAGCTGTTCACCTTGCAACTGGGCGGCGTGGCGCTGTTCTGGGTGCTGTTCTTCACCGCCGCCACCTACATCAATGCCGGCCTGCTGCGCGAAGCGGTGTGCCTGCACATGTGCCCCTATGCACGCTTCCAGAGCGTGATGTTCGACAAGGACACCCTGGCGGTCGCCTATGACCCGCGGCGCGGCGAAGCCCGTGGCCCGCGCAAGAAAGGCAGCGACCTCCGCGCCCAGGGCCTGGGCGACTGCATCGACTGCACCTTGTGCGTGCAGGTGTGCCCTACCGGCATCGATATTCGCGATGGCCTGCAAATGGCGTGCATCGGCTGCGCGGCGTGCATCGATGCCTGTGACGGGGTAATGGACAAGATGGGCTATGCCCGTGGCCTGATCGGCTACAAGTCCGAACGCAGCCTGCAAGGTGGCACCACCCATTGGCTGCGCCCGCGCCTGCTGGGCTACGCCGCCGCGCTGGGGGTGATGATCGCGGCACTGGTGGTGGCCTTGCAGCTGCGCCCGATGGTGTCGCTGGATGTGATCAAGGACCGCGGCCTGTTCCGCGAGAATGCCCAGGGCCAGATCGAGAACATCTACCTGCTCAAGGTCATCAACAAGACCGAAAGCACCCGGCACTATCAGCTGCGCCTGCTGGACGCCGACGGCTTCAGCCTGCAGGGCAAGACCTCATTCATGATCCCGGCCGGTGAAATGAGTGAACTGCCGGTGTCGGTGGCGATGCTCGCCGAGCGCCCGGCCAGCAGCTCGCAGACGCTGAGCTTCGAGATCAGCGAGCGCGACGACCCCGCCATCCGCAGCGTGGCCCACAGCCGCTTCGTCGCACCGCTGAACCGTTGATCCCTTACACTGATTCCACCTTGCCTGCCAGGCTTCGACAGAAGGCCAGAATGAAACGCTACGAACGCTTTGCCGACGACATCGCCGAACTGATCCGCTCCGGGGTGCTGGGCCCCGGCCAGCGCGTGCCCTCGGTGCGCTATGCCAGCCAGACCCACGGGGTCAGCCCGTCCACCGTGTTCCAGGCCTACTACCTGCTGGAACGGCGCGGGCTGATCCGCGCCCGGCCGCGCTCGGGTTATTTCGTCAACGCCCACGCCCCGCGCCAGTTCAGCGAACCGCAGGCATTGCAGCCGGTCAGCGAGTCCACCGATGTCGATGTCAGCGCGCTGGTGTTCTCGATCCTCGACTCGATCAAGGACCCCAACACCGTGCCGTTCGGCTCGGCCTTCCCCAGCCCCGAGCTGTTTCCGCTGCAACGCCTGTCGCGTTCGCTGGCCAGCGCCAGCCGCAGCATGGACCCGCGCATGGTGGTGACCGACCTGTCACCCGGCAACCCGCAGCTGCGCCGGCAGATTGCCCTGCGCTACATGGTTGGCGGGCTGATGCTGCCGATGGAGGAGCTGCTGATCACCAACGGCGCGCTGGAAGCCTTGAACCTGTGCCTGCAGGCCGTCACCCAGCCCGGTGACCTGGTGGCCATCGAAGCCCCCGCCTTCTATGCCTGCCTACAGGTACTGGAGCGGCTCAAGCTCAAGGCCGTGGAAATCCCTGTGCACCCGCGCGAAGGCATGGACCTGGGCGTGCTGGCGCAAACGCTGGAGAAGCACCCGGTCAAGGCCGTGTGGTGCATGACCAACTTCCAGAACCCGGTGGGCGCCAGCATGCCGGAGGCGAAAAAGCAGGCACTGGTAGAGCTGCTGGCGCGTCATCAGGTGCCATTGATCGAAGACGACGTGTACGCCGAACTGTACTACTCGCAACAGGCACCCAAACCGGCCAAGGCCTTCGACACCCAGGGCCTGGTGATGCACTGCGGCTCGTTCGCCAAGAGCCTGGCACCCGGCTACCGCATCGGCTGGGTGGCAGCCGGGCGCTTTGCACAGAAGATCGAACGGCTCAAGCTGATGACCTCGCTGTGTGCCTCGATGCCGGCCCAGGCGGCCATCGCCGACTACCTGCAGCACGGTGGCTACGACCGCCACCTGCGCAAACTGCGCTATGCCCTGGAAGGCCAGCAGGCCAACATGCTGGCGGCCATTGCCCGGCACTTTCCGGCGCAGACGCGGGTCAGCCAACCGTCCGGCGGCTACTTCCTGTGGCTGGAGCTGCCCGAACAGATGGACGCCCTCAAGCTGTTCCACATGGCCTTGGCCCAGGGCATCAGCATCGCCCCCGGGCCGATCTTTTCGCCCACCCGGCGCTTCGGCAACTGCATCCGCCTGAACTACGGCAGCCCCTGGCACGAGGATGCCGAACGGGCCATGGAAACCCTGGGGCGGATCATCCGCTCGTTCTGATGGCTGGTGCCCCGGTGGGCGGCTATAGTTGCCCGATCCGCTCACCGGGCCCTCGCCATGCAAGCAGATTCGCTCCCGTCATTGGCACAGCTGCAAGCGCGTGTCGCAGAACTGGAAGCTCGCCTGGCCGAGCGCGACGACACTGCACAGGCCCACAACCGCCTACTGGGCGAATTGCTCGACAACAGCCTGGCCAACGTGTTTGCTGCCGACCGCAGCATGCGCCTGATAGCGATCAACCGCATGGCCCGGGAAACCTTCGCGCATTACCGTGGCTTCGTGCCGCAGATCGGCGATTACGTGCCGCAGTTCCTGCTCAACCAGCCTGACATCATGGGCCGCCTGGCACCGGTGTGGCCACGCGTGCTGGCCGGCGAAGCCTTCATCGACACCATCACTCTCGGCCCGCCTGACTCCCCGCGCCATTACGAGATTCGCTACCACCCGTTGCACGATGCGCAGCAGCAAGTCCAGGGCGGGTACCTGTTCGCCTATGACATCACCGAGCGCGTGGCCGAGCAGGAGCGCCTGCGCCAGGCCGAAGAAGCCCTGCGCCATTCGCAGAAAATGGAGGCGGTCGGCCAGTTGACCGGTGGCATCGCCCACGACTTCAACAACTTGCTGGGCAGCCTGCTTGGCGCACTGGAGCTGGCAGAGCAACGCCTGGGCCAGCAACGCCTTGCCGACACCGCCCGCATGCTCGACCTCGGCCGCAGCAACGCACTGCGCGCCGCAGCCTTGGTGCAGCGGTTGCTGGCCTTTTCGCGCCAGCAGACGCTGCTGCCACAAGCGGTGGATGTGCAGCGCCTGGTCGCCGACATGCATGACCTGATCCGCAGCTCGACCGGCCCGCACATCGACTTTCAGGACCGCACGCTGGCCGCGCAATGGTCGATCCGCATCGATCCACAGCAGCTGGAGAACGCTCTGCTCAACCTGTGCATCAACGCCCGTGACGCCATGCCGCTGGGCGGCACCTTGCGCATCGGCTGCGAAAACGCCGATCTCGCAGCGGCCGAGGCCAAGCGCCTGGACCTGCCGACGGGCCAGTATCTGCACATTAGTGTCGAGGACACCGGCATGGGCATGTCCAGTGAGGTGCTGCAACGCGTCCTCGAACCCTTCTTTACCACCAAGCCACTGGGCCAGGGCACCGGCCTGGGGTTGTCCATGGCCTATGGCTTTGTCCGCCAGTCCGGGGGGCAGTTGCTGCTCGACAGCGTCACTGGGCAAGGCACTTGCGTTCACCTGTACCTGCCCCGGGACCGGAGCGCTCCCGCAACCTGCCACGACGAGCCAGCCACATCCGCCACCACGCCCCTGCAGGCGCGCGGGTGCCGGATCATGCTGGTGGAAGACCAACCGGCCTTGCGCCTGGTGCTGGTCGAAGTGCTGACGGAGCTGGGCTACCAGGTGCAAGCTTTCGAGGGCGGCCACTCGGCGCTTGAGTCGTTGCAGGAAGGGCCACCACCGGACTTGCTGATCACCGATGTCGGCCTGCCTGGGCGGGTTGACGGTAATCAGCTTGCAGAGGCCTACCAAAACCTTGTGGAGCATGCCCCGGTATTGCTGATTACCGGCTACGACACTGCCGATACGATGCACTTTGCCCGGCCCGACAGGCGCACCGAACTGCTGCACAAACCCTTCGACCTGAGCACCCTTGGCGAACGGATCGAGCGGCTGCTGGCCATTGCGCCACACCCGCGTTGACTGGCTATTCGCCTGTTGCCGAACACGCTAAAGTCTGGGCTTCATCCACTGTCGGACGTCGGCATGCCCTCCCGCGACCTGCTTTCACTGCGCCAACAAGTCGAAGCCCTGCAGCAACAGAACGCGCTGCTGGAAGCCCGCCTGGCAAGCCATCAGCAACACGACCAGGACTTCTACCGCTCGCTCTTCGACACCATGGACGAGGGCTTCTGCATCATCGAGTTCTTCGACGGCCCGCACGGCCCGCTGAGCGACTATGTGCATGTGCTGGCCAATGCGGCCTATGCCAAGCACGCCGGCATCCCCAACGTGGTCGGGCAGAAACTGCGCGAGATGGTGCCCGATGAGGCAGACGACTGGGTCGCTCGTTATGGCGCGGTGCTGCGCACGGGCGAGCCGCTGCATTTCGAGCAGGAGCTGGTCGCCACCGGCCATGTGTTGTCGGTGACCACCTTCCGTGTAGAGCCGGCCGAAAAGCGCCAGGTGGCGGTACTGTTCAAGGACGTCACCGCACGCCGACGGGCAGAGCAGGCCCTGCAGCGCCTGAACGAGGAGCTGGAACAACGGGTGAATGCGGCACTGGCAGAACAGGCCAAGGCCGAGGAAGCCCTGCGCCAGGCACAGAAGATGGAAGCGGTCGGCCAGCTCAGTGGCGGCATCGCCCACGACTTCAACAACCTGCTGGGCGGCATCCTCAGTGCCCAGGAGCTGATGCGCCAACGCCTGGAACAATCCCGTTTCGACGCCCTGGAGCCGTTGCTGAAGCTGTCCAGCGACTCGGCGCAGCGGGCCTCTTCGCTGGTACACCGGCTGCTGGCATTCTCCCGTCAGCAGACCCTGCAGCCCTGCTCCACGCAGGTGGCCACGCTGGTGGGCGGCATGGAAGAGCTGCTGCGCCGCACCATCGGTCCCTCCATCACCCTGACCAGCCAATTCCCCTGCCAGCTGTGGCCGACCTTCATCGACCCGCCGCAACTGGAAAGCGCCCTGCTCAACGTGTGCATCAATGCCCGCGATGCCATGCCCGCCGGCGGCGTGATCGATATCCTCGGTGACAACCTGCTGCTCGACGACCAGCAAGCCCGTGCACTGGAACTGCCAGCTGGCGAATACGTACGGCTGAGCATCAGCGACAACGGCAATGGCATGTCGGCGGAGGTGGCCGAGCGCGCCGTCGACCCGTTCTTCACCACCAAGCCGATGGGCCACGGCACTGGGCTGGGCTTGTCGATGACCTATGGTTTCGTGCGCCAGTCGGGTGGGCAGCTACGGGTGTTGTCGACACTTGGCGAAGGCACCCGCATCGAGCTGCTGCTTCCCCGCCACCACCAGCACCCCGAAGCCTCCGCCCCCAGGCCACCGCGCACATTGCTGGAAAAAAGCAGCGGCGCCACGCAGCGTATCCTGCTGGTCGAAGACCAGGCCGCCTTGCGCGTGGTCGTCTGCGAGGTGCTGGAAGAACTGGGTTATCGGGTCGATGCATTCGAGAACGGCCCGGCCGCCCTCGCCCACCTGCAAGCTGGCGAGCGGCCAGACCTGCTGTTGAGCGATATCGGCCTGCCCGGCGGCCTGAATGGCCGCCAGTTGGCTGAACGTTGCCGCGAGCGCCACCCCGACCTCAGGGTACTGTTCATCACTGGCTACGACGAAAGCGCGGCGCTCAGTGACGGCCAGTTGCTGCAAGGCACTCAGGTGCTGACCAAGCCGTTCGAGCTGGAAGTGCTGGCCGAACGGGTACGCACGCTGCTGGAGGATTGACCGGCACGCTCAGCGCCCGCCGCCCAGGTCGATGAAGCTGCCGGTGGAGTACGAGGCTTTGTCCGAGAGCAGCCAGAGGATGGCCTCGGCCACTTCCTCGGGGCGCCCGCCGCGGCCCATGGGCAAGCCGGGCTCGAGCTTGCTGACCCGGTCGGGGTCGCCCGACAGCGCGTGGAACCCGGTATGGATGTAGCCTGGCCGCACACCATTTACCCGCACGCCCTCGCCTGCCACTTCCTTTGCCAGGCCAATGGTGAAGGTGTCGAGGGCGCCCTTGGAGGCGGCATAATCCACGTATTCGTTGGGCGAGCCCAGGCGTGCGGCCACCGATGACACGTTGACGATGGCCCCGCCCGGCCCGCCGTGCCGGCGTGCCATGCGCTTAAGTGCGTGCTTGGCGCAGAGCATGGGGCCGACGACGTTGGTCTTCATGACCTTGAGCAGGCGGAACTCGGACATGTCCTCGACCCGGCTTTGCTGGCCGATGGTGCCTGCGTTGTTGACCAGCGCGGTGACCGGGCCGAGTTCTTCGTCCACGCGCTGGAACAGCTGGATGATTTCATCCTCGACACTGGCGTCGGCGCGCACGGTGATGGCCTTGGCGCCCAGGGCGCGGACCTGGCCGAGGATGTCCTCGGCGGCCTGGTCGTCGGCGTGGTAGTTGATGCAGATGCGGTAGCCCTGGCGGGCGGCCAGCAGCGCCGTGGCGGCGCCGATGCCGCGGCTGGCACCGGTGATGACGATGACTTTCTCCATGGGTCTGCCAATCGTTTGGAAAGGGAGCATCGACAATAGGGGAAAAGGCTGCGCGTGGGAATGACCTTTCCTGCTGCTACTGCCTGGGCGTGCCCTGCTGGGGAAACAACGTCTCGAATCGCGGCGTCGCCCGCGCAACGAAACCCAGCCCCTGGTGCATGATGAAGTAGGCAGCTATTTCATGCCGCTCGGCGAAGGCATAGCCTTCCTCCGGGCCGAGCACCATCAACAATGTATCGAGGGCATCGGCACGCAGCACCGAAGGGTCGACCACCGACACTGCCGCCAGCGCGTGCTTGACCGGCCTGCCGACACGGGGGTCGAAGGTGTGCGAGTAGCGCTGGCTACCTTCCTCGAAATAGTTGCGATAATCGCCGGCGGTGGCAACGCCGTAGCCATCCAGGGCGATGGCGCGCTCCACTTGCTGCTCGCTCCCGCCACTCGGTACCTCGAGGGCGATGCGCCAGGGCGAGCCATCCGGCTTGCGGCCGACGCCCTTGAGTTCACCGGTGATCTCGACCAGATAGGCCTGGATACCCAGGGCCGCAAGCCTGTCACCCACCCGGTCCACTGCATAACCGGCGAGCATGCTGTCGAAATCCAGCTGCGCTGCCACATCCTTGCACAGCTTTTCTCCATCCAGGTGCAAGTGCTGCAGGCCTACCCGTGCCTGCTCTCGCGCCAGTGCGCTGGCGTCCGGCACCTGCCTGCCGCGTGACTGCGGGCCGAAGCCCCAGAGGTTCATCAATGGCAGGACCGTCAGGTCGAAAGCCCCGCCACTCTCGCGGAACAGGGACACACCGTACACCAGCAAGTGCTGCATCTCTTCCGGCACCGCCTGACAGGCGCCGGCCGGCAGAGCGTTGAAACGGGCAACCACGGAATCGCCGCGCCAGTTGGAAAACTGCTTGTCGAGCGCCTCGAGAATCCTCTCGACTTCGGCCTTTACCTGCTGCGCGCCGGGCGCCTGCGCGGTGGGTACGTACTGGATCGAATACGTGCTGCCCATGGTCGGCCCGCCAAAGCGTTCGATCCTTTCGCCGCAGCCATACAGCAACGTCACCAGCATCACCAGCAGGCTTGCGCGCATCATTCGACACCTCGCCGACTCTGGCCGCCCGTTCGCGGCGCAGGCTATTTCACCAGAATTGCGAGATGGCAATTGGCCTACCGTTCATCAGCAAACCTGGTCAAAAACCGAACAAAATCCTCATTGAGCACTCTGATCTGCGCGGGTGATCAATCATCCCCCCTCCCTTTCCGCTTAACGTCCCGGAAGCAATAAAACAACCATGTGCATAAGCGCACAGGGGCGTTCTTTGCCCAAAAATTGGAGGACAGTAAATGTCTAGCCATTCGTTGCAGAGCGTCGAACGCCTGCAGAGCCGCATCCGCGCCCAGCGTCAGCCGCAACAGAAAACTTTCTGGCGCCGTCTGCTGGCCATCGCCTCATCCTCTCAGCGTAGTTGGCATGGAGGGATCGAGCTCAGGGGATACAAGGAACTGTCCAACGCCAACCCTGTTGCCCCCGTCGCAATCGGAAAAATCCAGCTGGCGATCCCCCTCGGGCGGGGTCGGCGGTTTGTCCAGCCTTGCGTGCAGCCGGGGCAGCATGTGCGCAAGGGCGAAGTGATCGGTATTGGCGACAACACCACCGCCTGGGTGCATGCCAGTACCTCCGGCATCGTGGACCGGATCGATCACGTCTTCGCGGCCGACTCGGCCGAGCCGGTCATGGCCGTCATCCTGAACGCAGATGGCCTGGATGAGTGGCTCGAGCGCCCGGCGCCGAGCCTGCCGCAAACGCCAGAGGCGCTGGTCGAGCGCGCCTTGCAGATGGGCATAGTCGGCCTTGGTGGTGCGGGTTTCCCGACTGCCCTCAAGCTGGCCGGCGCACAGCAGCCCGATCTGCTGCTGATCAACGGCGCCGAATGCGAGCCCTTCCTTACCTGCGATGACCGCCTAATGCGTGAGAATGCCGAAGCGTTGATCGAGGCCGCCGACTATGTCGCCGCGCTGCTGGGAATAACGACTACCCGTTTCGGCATCGAAACCAACAAGCCGGAGGCGATGGCCACGTTACGTGCCGCCGCTCGCCAGGCGCGCACCCGGGTCGAGATTTGTCCACTTCCGGAGCGTTACCCGGCAGGTGGGCAGCCGTTGATGATCAAGAGCCTCAGTGGCCGCAACCTGGCCCCGGGGAGCCGCCCCGCCGATATCGGCGTGCTGGCGCTGAATGTCGCAACCCTCTACGCACTGGGCCGGGCCGTCTTCCAGGGCGAACCACTGACCAGCCGCGTGCTGACACTGACCGGTGACTGCGAGCGCCCGGGCAATGTGCGGGTGCCGGTGGGTTACCCGGTCAGCGAACTGCGCGCGATTGCTGGCGCGTCCTCCACTGGGCAGCTGACCCAGGTCGGCGGCCCGATGATGGGGCAGCCGCTACCGGACGCCAACGCCTTCGTCAGCAAGACCAGCAGTTGCCTGATATTCGGCGCCGAGCGCTACCTGCCGGCTGCTCGCCCCGCCAGCAGTTGCATTCGCTGCACGCGCTGCGTGGATGTCTGCCCGATGTCGCTCAGGCCGCTGGACCTCTACGCTGCCGCAGAACGCCTGGACAAGGCCAGCCTGCAAGAGCTGCGCCTGGACGCCTGCATCGAATGCGGCAGCTGCAGCAGCATCTGCCGAAGCAATATCCCGCTGCGCGAACGCTTCCGCCAGAGCAAGACGGAGGTCCGCGCATGAGCCTGATACGCCACCCCATCCCGCAACGACTGCGCACGGTGATGCTGCTGGTCGTCCTGTGCCTGCTGCCGGGCACCGTCCTGTATGCCTGGCAATTCGGCGTCGTGGTCTGGTTGCAGGCCTTCTGGTGCGTGCTGTTCGCCCTGGGCTTCGAAGCCGCCCTGCTGCGCCTGCGCGGGCATGACGTACGCAAGGGTTTGAGCGACCTCAGCTGGCTGGTGCTGGGCCTGATACTGGCTCGGGCATTGCCGCTGATGGTGCCGTTGTGGATGATCGCCCTGGCCAGCTTTGCCGCGCTGGCACTGTGCAAGCACGCCAGTGGAGGCCTTGGTCGCAACCGCCTCAACCCTGCGATGGTTGGCCTGGGGGTGGTCGCCATCTGCTTCTACCAGCAGTTGTACCCCGCGCCATCGAACCATGCCCCCTGGACCGCAGCCCTGGACGCCAAGGCGGTTCTGCTGCAACAGCTACAGTTGGCGCCACGCCTTGAACTCGATGCGTTCGCTGGCGCCACTCAACTGGCGCAGAACGAGTTCACCCATGTCACCCACAACCTGTCGGGGTACGGCTACATTGCCGGCGGTTTGCTGCTGGCTTCGCTGCGGGTGATCCGCATCGAGATTCCGCTGGCGATGATCGCGAGCACAGTATTGCTGTGCATGGCCGCCGGCCACAGCCTGCAGGAAGCCGTGTACAACCTCAGCCTCGGCGGCTATCTCTTCACCGCCTTCTTCATCGCCACCGATCCGGTCACCAGCCCCGATACCCGCGCCGGTCGCATCCTCTTCGGCGTGACCGTCGGCACGCTGACCGAGCTGATTCGCGAATTCGGGCTGTACGCCGATGGCCTCTGCTTCGCCGTGCTGGCCGGCAACCTGCTGGTGCCGCAAATCGACCGGTTGGTGCTGCGCATGCAGCGGCCCTGGTACGCAGCAGCGAGTGCCTGACCTGGCATCTGGCAAAGAGCCCGGGCCTTGTTCTGGCCCGGCTCAATGCCCTGCCGACGCCGGCCCCGCCTTGGCGGTAAAGGGCGGTTTGGCGAACCACACCAGCAGGATCAACCCGGCAAACACCCAGGTCATCAGGGTGAAGTAGTCCACCGTCGACATCATGTACGCCTGCCCGTTGAGTATCTGCTCCAGCTGCGCATAGCTCTGCGGGCTGGCCCCGCCCAGCTGCTCCAGGGTATGCCGCGTGGCCGGGTCGAACTGGCTGATGTGTTCGCTCAGGTAGGCATGGTGCTGGTCCGCCCGGCGAATCCAGATCCAGGTGGTCAGCGACGCCGCGAAACTGCCGCCCAAGGTACGCAGGAAAGTCGCCAGGCCCGAGCCATCGGCAATCTGCTGCGGTGGCAGGTCGGACAGCAGGATGCTCAAGGTCGGCATGAAGAACAGCGCCACGCCAATGCCCATGAACAGCTGCACCAGCGCCACATGCTGGAAGTCCACCTCGCTGGTGAACCCGGCACGCATGTAGCAGCTGCTGCCGATCGCCAGGAACGCCAGCCCGGCCAGCACACGCAGGTCGAAGCGGTGCGCGTACTTGCCCACGAACGGCGACATGAGCACCGGCAACAGGCCGATCGGCGCCACCGCCAGGCCGGCCCAGGTAGCGGTATAGCCCATCTGCGTCTGCAGCCACTGCGGCAGGATCAGGTTGATGCCGAAGAACCCGGCATAGCCCCCTACCAGCACGATGGTGCCGACGCGGAAGTTGCGGTGCGCGAACAGGCGCAGGTTGACCACCGGGTGACGGTCGGTCAGTTCCCAGATCACGAACACCGCCAGGAACACCAGCGAGATCAGGCTGCCGACAATGATGAACGACGACTCGAACCAGTCCAGGTCATTGCCTTTGTCCAGCACCACCTGCAAGGCGCCAACGCCGATGACCAGCGTCAGCAGGCCGATATAGTCCATCGGTTGGCGGCTGGTGACCACCGGCCGGGTGCGCATCTGCTGGCGCACCACGGCGGCGGCGAACAGGCCGATGGGCACGTTGATGAAGAAGATCCACGGCCAGCTGTAGCTGTCGGTGATCCAGCCCCCGAGAATAGGCCCGGCAATCGGCGCCACCACCGTGACCATCGCCAGCAGCGCCAGGGCCATGCCGCGCTTGGCCGGCGGGTAGACGGCGATCAGCAAGGTCTGGGTCATCGGGTACAACGGCCCGGCCACCACGCCCTGCAACACGCGAAAACCGACCAGTTCCGGCATCGACTGGGCAATACCGCACAGGAACGAGGCCAGCACGAACAGCAGCGTGGCCCAGATGAACAGCTTCACCTCGCCGAACCGCCGGCTGAGCCAGCCGGTCAGCGGCAAGGCGATGGCGTTGCTCACCGCGAACGAAGTGATGACCCAGGTGCCCTGCTCGTAGCTCACCCCCAGGTTGCCGGAAATGGTCGGCAAGGCCACGTTGGCGATGGTGGTGTCGAGCACCTGCATGAACGTCGCCAGCGACAGGCCGATGGTGGTCAGCAGCAGGCTCGGTGGCGTGAACTGGGCAGCAGCGTTGTTGCTCATCGCTGGGCCGTCTTGCCGGTTGCGCTGTTTTCGTGGATCAGCCGGGCGATCAGGTTGTCGGCTTCGACCAGCTGGCGGTCATACACCTGGGTGGTGTAGCTGGCCTGCTGCGGTGGCTGCTGGGCCAAGGCCGGGCCGCTCTGGTCGTGCAGGTCGACCTCGACCACGGTGGACAGGCCGATGCGCAGCGGGTGGTCCTTGAGCTGGTCGGGGCTGAGGTGGATGCGTACCGGCACGCGCTGGACGATCTTGATCCAGTTACCAGTGGCATTCTGCGCCGGCAACAGGGCGAAGGCGCTGCCGGTGCCGGCGCCAAGGCTGTCGACCGTGCCGCTGTACCTGACCTCGCTGCCGTACAGGTCGGCGCTGATCTGCACCGGCTGGCCGATACGCATGTCGCGCAGCTGGGTTTCCTTGAAGTTGGCGTCGATCCACACCTGGTCCAGCGGGATCACCGCCATGGTCGCGGTGCCCGGTTGCAGGCGCTGGCCCAGCTGCACGGTACGCTTGGCGACGTAGCCGGTGACCGGTGCCACCAGGGTGGTGCGGGCATGGTCGAGGTAGGCCTGGCGCAGGTCGGCGGCGGCGGCCATCACCTCGGGGTGCGAGGACACCACGGTGTCATCGACCAGCGCGCTGCTGGTGCTGAGCTGCTGGCGCGCACTGTTGACGGCAGCCTCGGCCACGCTCAGGTCATCGCGGGCATGGGACAATTCTTCTGCGGCAATCGCACCGCTGTCGGCCAGCACCTTGCGCCGGTTGAAGTCCTGGCGGGCCTTGCGCAGCTCGGCCTGGCGGGTTTCCAGCTGCGCCTTGAGCGCGTCGACGTTGCTGTACAACCCGCGCACCTGGCGCACGCTGCGCGCCAGCTTGGCTTCGGCGGACTGCAAGGCCACCTGGCTGTCGGCCGGGTCGAATTGCAGCAATACCTGGCCTGCGTGGACCAGGTCGCCGTCATCGGCACCGATGCTGGTGACGGTGCCGGTGACCAGCGGGGTGATCTCTACCACGTTGCCGTTGACGTAGGCATCGTCGGTGCTTTCGTGCCAGCGCCCGACCAGGCTGTACCAGGCCCAGGCACCAACGCCGGCAAGGATCAGCAGCAACACCAGGCCAAGCAGCCAGGCCTTGCGCTTGCGCGACGGTTCGGGCGCGGCGGAGGGAGTCGGGGTGTCTGCGGGAGTGGCCATGACAATACCTTGGATAATTCGTGACAGGGTTCAACGATCGCCGAAGCGGCGGATCGTCAACGGGTCGCCGGCAGCGAGCAGGACCTTGGCCAGCAGGCCTTCCAGGGTCTCGAGCTCTTCGGCTGCCAGCGCGCCGCACAACTCGTTCATGGCTGCCGCGCCGATTTCCGGCAGGCGGTCAGCCAGGCGCTGGCCATCGGCGGTAAGGGCCAGGCGCACCTGGCGGCGGTCGTCGGCGCAGCGGTTGCGCACGATCAGCTCCTTCTGCTCGAGGCGGTCGAGCATGCGGGTCATCGACCCGCTGTCCAGGCCCAGGTAGCGGCACAGCTCGGCCGGGGTGTCCACCTGGTACTGGGTGACGATGATCAGCACCTTGAACTGCGCGGCGGTGACGCCTTCGGATTCGAGGTGCCAGTCGAGAATGCGGTCCTTGAGGATCGCCGCGCGGCCAAGCAGCATGCCGATGGCGCAGGTCTGGAAGTTTTCGGGGGAGAAATGGGCCATCGGAGGCTGCTCGGGTAATTGTGTAAAAATATTACTGCCTAGGCAGTGAATGTCAAAGCTTTGATTAGGTTGCTATGGAAAATTTCATGATTTCTGCCCCTTGCGCTGCCCCTGTAGGAGCGGCCTTGTGTCGCGATGGGCCGCAAAGCGGCCCCGGCAATTTCTGCTGGGGCACAAAACCTGGGGCCGCTTCGCGACCCATCGCGACGCAAGGCCGCTCCTACAGGCCATGCGTCAAGGCCTGCTACGGTGTTCGCAGGCTCAGTGCCTCCACCGCCCCGCAGGCAATGGCCATGCCCACCAACTCCGCCAGGCTATCGGCCTGCAACCGCTTCATCACCCGCCCCCGGTACAGGTCCACCGTCTTCACGCTCACCCCCAGGCGCTCGGCAATCTCGCGGTTGCTCAACCCTTGGGCCAACGGCACGAACACGTCGCGCTCGCGTGGGGTCAGCCCGTCGATGCGCGCCTGCACCCGGGCCAGCGCCTGGTCGTCCTGGCGTGCCCGCCCGGCGCTCTCCAGCGCAGCCTGTACGCTGTCGAGCAGCAACTGGTCGTTGTAGGGCTTTTCGATGAAGTCGCAGGCGCCGGCCTTGAATGCCCGCACCACGATCGGCACATCGGCATGGCCGCTGACGAAGATCACCGGCAACCCCAGGCCACGCTCGCGCATCGCCTGCTGCACCGCCAACCCGCCCAGCCCAGGCATGCGCACATCCAGCAGCACACAGGCCGGCCCATCGTCGACGCAGGCGTCGAGAAACGCCTGCCCGCCGGCGAACGGCAAGGCCTGCAAGCCCACCGACTGCAGCAGCCACACCGTCGAGTCGCGCATACCCTGGTCATCATCGACCACATACACTTTCGCTTGCACCGCCATCTCCCCTTATCCCCTGCTGACCGCCAGGCGGCAGCACAGTACCAGACCGCCATTGTCACCGGCACGCGCCCACAGGCTGCCGCCAAAGCCCTCGATCAGGCTGCGGCTCATGCTCAGGCCAAGGCCCAGGCCGTCGGCCTTGCTGGTGGTGAACGGCGTGAAGATTTCATCCAGGCGCTCGGGCGCCACGCCCGGGCCCTGGTCGACCACCTCGACCAGCACGCCATCGCCATCGCGCGCAGCGCCCAGCAGGATACGTGACGGCCGCTCGCCATGCTGCTCGCGGTTGGCATCGATGGCGTTGCGCAGCAGGTTCAACAGCACCTGCTCCAGCAGTACCCGGTCGGCATACACCAAGGGCAGCTGCGCGCTCATGCGCAACTCGACCACCACCTGGTCACGCGCGGCTTCCCAGGCGCACAGGCGCATGGCTTCGCCGGCCACCTCGGCCACATCCAGCGCCTGCAGGCGGCGCGGCCCCTTGCGCAGGAAGGCGCGCAGGCGGCGGATCACTTCAGCGGCATGGGTGGCCTGTTCGCTGATGCGTTGCAGGCCCTGCGCCACCCGCTCGCGGGCCTGCGGGTCGCGCTCCAGGCCCTGCAAGTAGCGCTGGCTGGCATTGGCATAGTTGACCACTGCGGCCAACGGCTGGTTGATCTCGTGGGCAATGCCCGAAGCCAGCTCGCCCAAGGTGGCCAACCGGGCGCTGTGCGCCAGGCTTTCCTGGGCTTCGATGCGCAGGGTGATGTCGCGGGACACGCTGACCACCTCCACCACCGCGCCGGTGTAGGTTTCGCGGATGGCCCGGCTGGCGATTTCGAACCAGCGGTAGCCGCCTGCGGCCTGGCGCACCCGGCAGGTCATGGTGTGGTAGCCGTCCTGGTCCAGGGCGGCGGCGGCCTGGCGCAGCACCTGGCGGCGCTCGCGCGGGTGCAGCAGGGTGTGCACGGCCATGCCGCGCAGTTGTTCAGGCCACAGGCCAAGCAGGCGGAATGCTGCCGGCGAAGCATCGAGGAAGCGGCCGTCGGGGCTGTGCCGGGAGATCAGGTCGGTGGTGTTCTCGATGATCAGCCGGTACAGGCGCCGGGCGCGGCTGGCCTCGCGTGCGCCATGGCGCTCGTCGCTGGCGTCGCGGCAACGCGCCAGCACCTGCTGGCCCTGGTCGTCAGGGATGAAGCTCCACAGCACGATGCGTTCGCCGACCTGCACCTCGACATCGGCGATCGCCCGGCGCTGGCGCAGGCAGGCGCGCACCAGGGCGGCGCAGTTGCCCGGCAGCCAGCTGGCCAGGGCCGGGCCTTCATCGACCCAGGCCTGCAGCGCCGGGTTGAGTGCCAGCGGCCTGGCATCGCCGGCCAGCATCAGGCTGGGTTGCGGGTCCTTGGCGAGCAAGGGATAGGCAGTGTTGTCCACGGTAGGCGGCTCGTTGTTATAGTAGTTTTACTATATTGCTATAGTCGATATTCCTAATACCATAGCGACTCGCGTAAAACTGCGACAAGGGGGAGCGGCCCACCGTCCGCCTCCCTGCACCCTGAACAGAGCTAACAATCAGCCACCGGGGGTCAAGCGCACAGGTTGTGCCTGCCTCCCCTACAGGATTACCGCATGTCGATCTATGCCCAGGGCCTGATGCCCGCTGCCGTCAACCATGTCGCCCTCACCCCGCTGAGTTTCATCGAACGCACCGCTGCCGTATACGGCAACTACCCGGCGGTGATCCACGGTGCCATCCGCCGCAACTGGCAGCAGACCTACCAACGCTGCCGACGCCTGGCCAGCGCCCTGGTGGGCCGGGGTATCGGCCGTGGCGACACCGTGGCGGTGATGTTGCCCAACATTCCGGCCATGCTCGAAGCCCATTTTGGCGTGCCCATGACCGGCGCCGTGCTCAATACCCTGAACGTACGCCTGGACGCCGAGGCCATCGCCTTCATGCTGCAGCATGGCGAGGCCAAGGTGCTGATCACCGACCGCGAGTTCCACAGCGTCATCGAGGCGGCCCTGGCCTTGCTCGAGCACCCGCCATTGGTGGTGGATGTGGATGACCCGGAGTACGGCGAAGGCCGTGCGGTCAGCGAACTGGATTATGAGGCGTTCCTCGCCGAAGGCGACCCGGACTTTGCCTGGGAATGGCCCGATGACGAGTGGCAGGCGATCTCGCTCAACTACACCTCCGGCACCACCGGCAACCCCAAGGGCGTGGTCTACCACCACCGTGGCGCTTACCTGAACGCCCTGGGCAACCAGATGGTCTGGGGCATGGGCCATCGCCCGGTGTACCTGTGGACCCTGCCGATGTTCCACTGCAACGGCTGGTGCTACCCATGGACCATCACCGCGCTGGCCGGCACCCATGTGTTCCTGCGCCGGGTCGACCCGCAGAAGATCCTGACCCTGATCCGCGAGCACCGGGTCAGCCACCTGTGCGGCGCGCCGATCGTGCTCAACGCCCTGGTAAACATGCCCGAGGCGGCCAAGGCGGCCATCGAGCACCCGGTGCAGGCCATGGTCGCCGGCGCCGCGCCACCTGCCAAGGTCATCGGCGCCGTGGAAGAGATGGGCATCCAGGTCACCCACACCTACGGCCTGACCGAAGTTTACGGCCCGGTGACCGTGTGTGCCTGGCATGACGAATGGGATGAACTGTCGCTGGAAGAGCGCGCACGGATCAAGTCCCGCCAGGGCGTGCGCTACCCGACCCTCGACGGCCTGATGGTCGCCGACCCGCAAACCCTCGAGCCGGTGCCGCGCGACGGCGACACCCTGGGCGAGATCTTCATGCGCGGCAACACGGTGATGAAGGGCTACCTGAAGAACCCCGAGGCCACCGTCGAAGCCTTCCGTGGCGGCTGGTTCCACACCGGTGACCTGGCCGTGTGGCACGCCGACGGCTATGTCGAGATCAAGGACCGGCTCAAGGACATCATCATTTCCGGTGGCGAGAACATCTCCACCATCGAGGTCGAGGACGCCCTGTACAAGCACCCGGCGGTACTGGAAGCCGCGGTGGTAGCGCGTCCGGATGAAAAATGGGGGGAAACCCCGTGCGCCTTCATTGCCCTCAAGCCGGGCCGCGAAGACACCCGCGAAGCCGACATCACCAGCTGGTGCCGCGAGCACCTGGCCGGGTTCAAGGTGCCGAAGACCGTGGTGTTCGGCGAACTGCCCAAGACCTCCACCGGCAAGATCCAGAAGTACGTGCTGCGCGACCGGGCCAAAGCCCTCTGAACCCGTAGCGGCCTCTTCGCGGGTAAACCCGCTCCCACAGGTACAGCAATGTGCTCAGGTTTGGCGCGATCCCTGTGGGAGCGGGTTTACCAGCGAAGAGGCCAGCCCAGATTTCCCACTTTTCAAGAGCTACCGATGACCACCTACACAGCCCCCCTGCGCGACATGCGCTTCGTCCTGCATGATGTGTTCAACGCCCCGGCCCTGTGGGCCCGCCTGCCTGCCCTGGCCGAGCGCATCGACGCCGATACCGCCGATGCCATCCTCGAGGAAGCAGCCAAGGTCACCGGCCAGCTGATTGCCCCGCTCAGCCGCAACGGTGACGAGCAAGGCGTGCGCTTTGCCGCAGGCGAAGTCACTACCCCTGACGGCTTCCGCGAGGCCTGGCACACCTACCGCGAAGGCGGTTGGGTCGGCCTGGGCGGCAACCCCGAGCACGGCGGCATGGGCATGCCGAAAATGCTCGGTGTGCTGTTCGAAGAAATGCTCTACGCCGCCGATTGCAGCTTCAGCCTGTATTCGGCGTTGAGCGCCGGCAGCTGCCTGGCGATCGATGCCCATGCCAGCGAAACGCTCAAGGCCACCTACCTGCCGCCCCTGTACGAAGGCCGCTGGGCCGGCACCATGTGCCTCACCGAACCCCATGCCGGCACCGACCTGGGGCTGATCCGCAGCCGCGCCGAGCCCCAGGCCGACGGCAGCTATCGCATCAGCGGCAGCAAGATCTTCATTACCGGCGGCGAACAGGACCTGACGGAGAATATCGTCCACCTGGTGCTGGCCAAGCTGCCGGATGCACCCACCGGCGCCAAGGGCATCTCGCTGTTCCTGGTGCCCAAGTACCTGGTCGACGCCGATGGCCGCCTGGGGGCGCGCAACGCCGCCCATTGCGGCTCGATCGAACACAAAATGGGCATCAAGGCCTCGGCCACCTGCGTGATGAATTTCGATGGTGCCGTCGGCTACCTGGTGGGCGAACCGAACAAGGGCCTGGCGGCGATGTTCACCATGATGAACTACGAGCGCCTGTCCATCGGCATCCAGGGCATCGGCTGTGCCGAGGCGTCCTACCAGAGCGCCGCCCGCTACGCCAATGAACGCCTGCAAAGCCGCGCCGCCAGCGGCCCGCAGGCACAAGACAAGGCTGCCGACCCGATCATCCACCACGGCGACGTGCGGCGCATGCTGCTGACCATGCGCACCCTCACCGAAGGTGGGCGGGCGTTTGCCGCCTACGTCGGCCAGCAGCTGGACCTGGCGCGCTACGCCGAAGACGCTGGCGAGCGCGAGCATGCGCAGCGCCTGGTGGCGCTGCTGACGCCGGTGGCCAAGGCGTTCTTCACCGACAACGGCCTGGAAAGCTGCGTGCTCGGCCAGCAGGTGTATGGCGGCCATGGCTACATCCGCGAATGGGGCCAGGAGCAGCGGGTGCGCGACGTGCGCATTGCGCAGATCTATGAAGGCACCAACGGCATCCAGGCCCTCGACCTGCTCGGGCGCAAGGTGCTGGCCGACGGTGGCCAGGCGCTGGCCAGCTTTGCCGCCGAAGTGCGGGCCTTCAGCGTGGATGCGCCGCTGCACCGTGAAGCCCTGCAAGCGAGCCTGGCGCGGCTGGAGGCCACCAGCGCCTGGCTGCGGGGGCGGGCCGGCGAGGATGCCAACCTGGTCAGCGCGGTGGCGGTGGAATATTTGCAGCTGTTCGGGCTGACTGCGTATGCCTACATGTGGGCGCGGATGGCGGCGGTGGCATTGGCCAGGCGTGACGAGGATGCCGCGTTTCATGGGGCCAAGCTTGCGTGTGCGGAGTTCTTCTTCCAGCGGGTCTTGCCGCGGGGGTTGGGGCTGGAGGCCAGTATCCGGGCGGGTAGTGGCAGCCTGTATGGTTTGGAGGCGGCACAGTTCTGATGAGCCGCTGGGGGCGCTATGCGCCCCTTTCGCGACACAAGGCCGCTCCCACAGGTATCGCACCAACCCATCGGGCAGCGCTGTACCTGTGGGAGCGGCCTTGTGTCGCGAAAGGGCTGCGCAGCAGCCCCAACGATTTCAGCCTGAATTTACCTGCGCGAAGGGTTCTCAAACGCTGAAAAACCATCACCAATCCGACGAAAACCGGCACAACTGATAGTCATTCGCCATTACCTCGGTTCTCGGGAGCCCTCCAGCAAGGGTAGAATGCGCAAAACCCGGAGCCGCAATGAACCACGACCGCCTCAATCCCAGCCCAGACGATGCCATCACCGACGCCGCCGCGCACTGGTGCATGCGCCTGCACGCCGAAGATTGCACGGCGGGCGAGCGCGAGGCGTTCGCCCGCTGGCTGGCGGCCGACCCGCGGCATGCCGAGGAATACCAGGCGATGCTGGAAATCTGGCAAACCGCCGACCTGCTGCCGCGCAATGCCACTGTCATCGACTTCAACCCGCCCGTGCAACAGGCCGCGCGCCCGCGCAACTGGCGGCCGCTGGCATCCGCTGCCGCAATCGCCCTGGCGGTGCTGCCGCTGGCCGGCTGGGTGGGCTGGGAACAAGGCTGGCTGCCCAACCACTACCAGCACTTCGAAGCCGGCGCGCACATGCAGACCGTGCAACTGAGCGACGGCAGCACAGTGCAGCTCAACCTCAACACCGAGCTCACCTACCTCAACTACAAGGACCAGCGCCAGGTCACGCTCAAGCGTGGCGAGGCGTTCTTCAAGGTGCAGCACGACAGCAGCCACCCGTTCATCGTGCATGCCGGTCGCGGCCAGACCCGCGTCACCGGCACCCAGTTCAACGTGTGGAAGTACCAGGACCAGGTCAAGGTCACCCTGGTGGAGGGTTCGGTACTGGTATCCAGCGACGGCAGCGCCGGTGGCTACCGCCTGGGCCCGGGGATGCAGGCCAGCTATCACAAGGGCGACTTCGAGCCGCAACTGGAGCAGAGCGACGACTACGGCAACAGCCTGGCCTGGCGCGACGGCAAGCTGGTGCTCGACAACCTGAGCCTGGAACAGGCCCTGCCGATTATCAACCGCTACCTCGACGCACCGCTGTTGCTGGCCGACGCCAGCACCGGCCGCATCCGCATCAGCGGCATCTACAACACCCGTGAGGTGGGGCGCCTGGTCAACAACCTGCCCAAGGTGCTGCCGGTCTACCTGACCCGCAGCAAGGACGGCAGCACCGTGCTCAACAGCATCTCGCCGCCGCCCGACAAGGGCTGACGCCCTCCCCGTCTTACAGCGTCATCGCCGCCAACCAGCCGAACGCCAGCAGTGGCAGGTTGTAGTGGATGAAGGTGGGCACCACGGTGTCCCAGATGTGGTGGTGCTGGCCATCCACGTTCAACCCCGAGGTCGGGCCCAGGGTCGAGTCCGAGGCAGGCGAGCCGGCGTCGCCCAGGGCACCGGCGGTACCAACGATGCACACGGTGGCCAGCGGGTCGAAGCCCAGCTGCACGCACAGCGGCACGAAGATTGCGGCCAGGATCGGCACGGTGGAAAACGACGAGCCGATGCCCATGGTCACCAGCAGGCCCACCAGCAGCATCAGCAAGGCACCGATGCCCTTGCTGTGGTCGATCCACTGCGCCGAGGTTTCCACCAGGCTCTTCACCTCACCGGTGGCCTTCATCACGTCGGCAAAGCCCGAGGCGGCAATCATGATGAAGCCGATCATGGCCATCATCTTCATGCCTTCGGTGAACAGGTCGTCAGTGTCCTTCCAGCGCACGATGCCCGACAGCGAGAAGATCAGGAAGCCGACCATGGCGCCGATGATCATCGAGTCCAGCCACAACTGGACGATGAACGCCGAGGCAATCGCCAGCCCGGCCACCAGCAGGGTCAGCGGGTTGTACTGCACGCTCACCTGCTCCACCTGCTCGATGCGCGCCAGGTCGTAGTCACGCTTCTTGCGGTAACTGATGAATACCGCCAGCAACAGGCCAGCCAGCATGCCGGCTGCCGGGATGGCCATGGCATGGGTGACATTCACGCCACTCACGTCGACACCCGCGCGGGCAACGTTGGCGAGCAGGATTTCGTTGAGGAAGATGTTGCCAAAGCCCACCGGCAGGAACATGTACGGGGTGATCAGGCCGAAGGTGATCACGCAGGCGATCAGCCGGCGGTCGATGCGCAGGCGGGTCAGCACGTACAGCAGCGGCGGCACCAGCAAGGGGATGAAGGCGATGTGGATAGGCAGGATGTTCTGCGACGACACCGCCACCACCAGCATCAGGCCGACCAGCAACCATTTGACCTTGCCGCCATTGGCATGGCCCTGGCGGTCGATCATGGCCAGGGCGCGGTCGGCCAGGGCATGGGCCAGGCCGGACTTGGCGATGGCCACGGCAAAGGCGCCCAGCAGTGCATAGGACAGGGCCACCGTGGCCCCGCCGCCGAGGCCGCCGTTGAAGGCCTTGAGCGTACCCTCGATACCCAGGCCGCCCACCAGCCCACCGGCCAGAGCCCCGATGATCAGGGCGATGACCACGTGCACGCGGGACAGGCTGAGTATCAGCATGATGCCGACCGCGGCGATCACTGCATTCATGGTTGGCTTACCTCATTGCGACAGAAAAAAAGCGCGCACTCTGAAGCAGTGGGCAGCAGATGTCAAAAGCGCCATGTTGCGGCGGATTACACGGAGGGCTGAAATTTAAATTGAATGTTTGAATAAAGAAAAAATGGGATGGGCCGATATGGTGGGAAGGCTGGGAGATGCCTGGCTGGAGATTTCTGTCGCCTGTGAGATCGAGCGCCGCCCGCGCGGCGCTTCGCAGCACAAGGCTGCTCCTACATCTGTTTCGGGCCAGTTATTCCTGAGGTAGGGGCGCGCGGGCCCTTGGCGTCCACCTCGATACCGTGTCGGACAAACAAGGCGGTCGCGCGCGCTGGCGCAGGCTTTACTGGCCCGAAACAGATGTAGGAGCAGCCTTGTGCTGCGAAGCGCTGCGCGGGCGGCGCTCGATCTCACAGGCGACACACATCCCCAGCCAGGCACCTCTCAACCCCGCCCAGCCCCAAAGCCATAACCCTTACTGCCCAAAAAAAGGGACCCACCCCATGCCTTTGCGACAACTTTCCATCCAGTGGAAGATCACCCTGCTCGCCGGTCTCTGCCTGGCCGGCATCGTCACCCTGCTCGTCGGCCTGTCGCTGTACCGCATGGACCACAGCTCGGACCTGGTCAAGGCCAGCAGCATGCAGATGCTGACCGAGTCGGCGCAGTCGCGCATCGAGTCGCAGGGCGAGGTGCAGGCGCTGAACATCCGCCGCCAGTTCATGGACGCCTACCAGTACGGCGCCGGTTTCGCCCGCCAGGTGCTGTTCCTGCGCGAGCAGGCGGAAAAGCGCTTTCTCGATGCCTTCGACCTGCGCGAGGACATGACCCGCCAGGTGCGCGCCGCCCTGCAAGCCAACCCTGAGCTGCTCGGCCTGTCGCTGGTGTTCGAGCCCAACGCCCTGGACAACAAGGACAGCCTGTTCGCCGGCAAGGCGGATCTGGGCAGCAACGAAACCGGGCGCTTCGCCCTGTACTGGTCGCAGCCGCGTGTCGGCCAGTTGACGGCCATGGCCCTGCCCGAGCATGACATGGCCAACACCGAGATCGGCCCCAGCGGCCAGCCAGCCAATACCTGGTGGGTGTGCCCGCGCACATCCGGCAAGGTGTGCGTGGTGGAGCCCTACTTCTACGACATCGATGGCCAGCAGGTGCTGATGACCAGCATCGTCTTCCCGCTGGCAGTCGACGGCAAGGTGATCGCCACCCTGTCCATCGACATCAACCTCAACAGCCTGCAAGCCCTGAGCCAGGAGGCCAGCCGCAGCCTGTACGAAGGCCGCACCACGGTCGGCATCCTCAGCCCGGTCGGCCTGCTGGCCGGCTACAGCGCCGACGCCAGCAAGCTGGCCCAGCGCTTCGACCAGGTCGACACCGCCAAGGGTGCCGAACTGGTGCGCAAGCTGGCCGACGGCAAGATGACCATCGTGCACGACCAGCAGCGCCTGAAAGTGCTGGCCGCGTTCCGGCCGATTCCGGATGCCCAGCCCTGGGGCGTGCTGCTGGATGTGCCGGAAAACGCCCTGACCGGGCCGGCCGAAGCGCTGAAACAGGAACTGGACGCGCTGAACACCAGCGGCACCCTGCTGGAACTTGGCCTGGGCCTGGCGGCGGCGATTGCCGGCCTGCTGATGGTGTGGCTGATGGCCCGCGGCGTTACCCGGCCGATCCTCGGCGTGGCAAGCATGCTCAAGGACATCGCCAGCGGCGAAGGTGACCTGACCCGCCGCCTGACCTACCAGAAGCAGGACGAACTGGGCGAACTGGCCGGCTGGTTCAACCGCTTCCTCGACAAGCTGCAGCCGACCATCGCCGAGGTCAAACGCTCGGTGCAGGCTGCCCGTGGCACCGCCGACCAGTCTTCGGCAATTGCCACCCAGACCAGCGCCGGCATGGAGCAGCAGTACCGCCAGGTCGACCAGGTAGCCACTGCCTCGCACGAGATGAGTGCCACCGCCCAGGACGTCGCCCGCAGCGCCGCCCAGGCCGCGCAGGCCGCCCGCGACGCCGACCAGGCCACCCGCGAAGGCCTGGCGGTGATCGACCGCACCACCCACAGCATCGATGCCCTGGCCGCCGACATGAGCAACGCCATGGCCGAGGTGGAAGGCCTGGCGCAGAACAGCGAGAAGATCGGTTCGGTGCTGGAAGTGATCCGCTCGATCGCCGAGCAGACCAACCTGCTTGCGCTCAATGCCGCCATCGAGGCGGCCCGTGCCGGTGAAGCCGGCCGTGGCTTTGCCGTGGTCGCGGACGAGGTGCGCAACCTGGCCCAGCGTACCCAGGAATCGGTGGAGGAAACCCGCCAGGTGATCGAGGCCTTGCAGAACGGCACTCGCGAAGTGGTCGGGGCCATGGACAACAGCCACCGCCAGGCCCAGGGCGGCGTGCAGCAGGTTGGCCAGGCCGTCACCGCGCTGCAGCGCATCGGCCAGGCAGTGACGGTGATCACCGACATGAACCTGCAGATCGCCTCGGCCGCCGAGGAGCAGAGCGCAGTGGCCGAGGAAATCAACAGCAACGTGGCAACCATCCGTGATGTCACCGAATCGCTGTCGGGGCAGGCCAACGAGTCGGCGCGCGTAAGCCAGTCGCTGAACAGCCTGGCCAACCAGCAACAGGCGCTGATGGACCAGTTCCGCGTCTGAGTCACTTGCAGGCCGCTGCCAATCGCGTGCAGCGGCCTTCCTGCCGGGCCTGGAGCCGGTCGTCTACACTTGCGGCAACTCAGTAGCGCCACTCCAAGAGGCCCCATGAAAAAGATTCCGACGTTGCTGGCCGGCCTGTTGCTCGCCGTAGGCCTGGCCAGCACCGACAGCGCCGCCTCGGCAGAACGCACCACGCCCATTCGCTTTGGTGCCATCGGCTGGGAAAGCGGTGCCCTCACCACCGAGATCCTGCGGCTGATCGTGGAGCGTGGCTACGGCTACACCACCGACACCCTGCCCGGCAGCACCGTCAGCATGGAAGTGGCCCTGGCGCGCAACGACCTGCAGGTAATCGCCGAGGAATGGGCCGGGCGCAGTCCGGCTTGGGTCAAGGCAGAACAGGCCGGCCAGGTGTTCGCCTTGGGCGACACGGTCAAGAACGCCGAAGAAGGCTGGTGGGTGCCGGCCTACGTGATCGAGGGCGATGCGGCACGCAAGCTGAAACCCGTGGCGCCGGAATTGCGCAGCGTCGAGGACCTCAAGCGTTACCCGCAGGTGTTCCGCGACCCCGAGTCACCCGGCAAAGGGCGTTTTCTGAATAGCCCCAGCGGCTGGACATCCGAAACCGTCAACAGCCAGAAACTCAAGGCCTACGGGCTGAATGATCTCTATACCAACTTCCGCAGTGGCTCCGGGGCTGCAATGGATGCCGAAATCGGCTCAGCCATCCGCCGTGGCCAGCCGGTGCTGTTCTACTACTGGAACCCGACCCCTTTGATGGGGCGTTACAAACTCATACGCCTGCAAGAGCCGCCGTTCGATGCCCAGGCCTGGGCCACCCTCACCGATGCCGGCAACCCCGAGCCCAAGGGCAGCAGCTCGCTGCCGGCCAAGTTGTCGATTGGCGTATCCAAGGCCTTTCGCGAGGGCTACCCGGAGCTGGTGAGGGTGTTCGAGCGGGTCGACCTGCCCATCGACCGTCTGAACAAGGCACTGGCCGACATGAGCGAAAAGCGCACGCCGCCCCGCGACGCTGCCCTCACCTTCCTGCGCGATAACCGCGAGGTGTGGAAAGCCTGGTTGCCTGCGGACATTGCCAGCAAGGTCGAGGGCAGCCTGTGAGCGGCGGCTTCCCCGAAGCCCTGCGATTCTCCTTTGCCGACAGCGTCAACCGGCTGGTCGACTGGCTGGTGCTGCATTACGGCGATCACCTGCGCAGCGTCTCGGACCAGTTGCTGCAACTGCTGGTCGGCCTGGAAACCCTGCTGCGCCTGCTGCCGTGGTGGCTGCTGCTGTTGCTGATCGGCCTGCTGGCCTGGCATGCCAGCCGCAGCGTACTGCGCAGCGCGGTACTGGTGGCGCTGCTGGCCCTGATCGGCATGCTCGGGTTGTGGGACAAACTGCTGCAGACCATGGCGTTGGTGCTGGTCAGTACCGGCCTCTGCGTGCTGGTGGGCGTGCCGCTGGGCATCCTGCTGGCTGCCCGGCCGCTGGCGAAGCGGTTGCTGTTACCGGTACTGGATGTGATGCAGACCTTGCCGGCCTTTGTTTACCTGATCCCGGTGCTGATGCTGTTCGGCCTGGGCAAGGTGCCCGCCGTGTTCGCCACGCTGATCTATGCCCTGCCACCGCTGGTGCGGCTGACCGAACTGGGCCTGAGCCAGATCGACCCTTCGCTGCTGCAAGCCGCCCATGGCCTGGGTGCCAGCCGCTGGCAGCGGTTGCGGCGCATCGCCCTGCCGCTGGCGCTGCCGAGCATCATGGCCGGGCTCAACCAGTCGGTGATGATGGCCCTGTCGATGGTGGTGGTGGCTTCGATGATTGGCGCCCGCGGGCTGGGCGAGGATGTGCTGTCGGGGATCCAGACCCTGAATGTCGGCCAAGGCGTCGAGGCCGGGCTGGCGATCGTCGCCCTTGCCATGGTGATCGACCGGATCAGCCAGGCTTATGGGCGTGGTGGGCGTTGAGCAGTGCTGCCTGCCCCGGCCCTATCGCCGGCAAGCCAGCTCCCACAGGGTGCCGTACCTGTGGGAGCTGGCTTGCCGGCGATAGGGCCGGGCCTGACAATGCAGCTCTGTCAGCTTGAAACCGGACCTCACCCGCATGTCCCTCAAAGCCTTGCGCACCCTGGTGACCATCGCCCGCCACGGCACCTTCGCCCGTGCCGCCGACCTGCTCAGCCTCACCCCTTCGGCGGTGAGCCTGCACATCAAGACCCTCGAAGACGAACTGCAGGTGACCTTGTTCGACCGCAGCCGCAGGCAGGTGTCGCTGACCGAAGCCGGCCAGCTGGCGGTGGCCCGCGCCGAGACCATCCTGGCTAGCTATGACGAACTGGCCGACGCCCTGGCCAGCGGCCCGAGCCTGCGCGGCCGCCTGCGCCTGGGGGCGATCCACACGGTGCTGGCGCGGCGCCTGCCCAAGGCGCTGGTGTGGATCAAGGCGCACCATCCGCAGCTGCATGTCAGCGTGGCCTCCGGCATGTCGGCAGAACTGGCACGGCGGGTGGAAGACGGCGAACTCGATGCGGCGATCACCACCGAGCCGGTCAGCCCCTACCCACAAAGCCTGGACTTCACGCCGTTGTTCGAAGACCGCTTCTGGGCCATCGCCAGCCCCGACCTGGCCGGGTTAAGCGTGCCGCAGTTGCTGGCCAGCCAGCCGTTCCTGCGCTTCGACAAGCGTGCCTGGGCCGGGCGGCAGATCGAGCAGGAGCTGCGCCGCCAGCATCTGCAGGTGAGCGAGCAGATGGAGCTGGACAGCCAGGAAGCGCTGGCGCGCATGGCGGTGATGGGCCTGGGCGTGGCAATCATCCCCATGGCCGATGACGACCTGCAACGCTTGCCACCGGCCACCTGCCTGCCGTTTGGCGACCCGCAGCTGACCCGGCGGGTGGTGTTGCTGGAGCATGAGAAAAGCCAGCGGCGGCATTTGAGTGCGGTGCTGAAGACTGCGCTGGAGGCGTGAACAGCACGGCTCGACTTTCTTGTGACTGCACATGACTGGTTGTATTGGCAGGGTCTCTGTGGGAGCGGGCGTGCCCGCGAAGAATTCAACGCGGTGGATGGCACCGGCTGCGCCGGTGTTCGCGGGCATGCCCGCTCCCACAGAGACCACCGCCAGCAACATGCATTTTTTCTCAACGGTCAGTGCAGAAAACAACGTTTTTACAGATCGATCCGCACCAGTAGTCTGTGCCCCGTACCCGACCACGGAACGTCGATCATGCTCCACCTGCTGCTGACTACCCTGCTGCCGATCATCCTGCTGATTGCCCTGGGCACTTTCCTGCGCCTGCGCGGCTTCCTCGCCGATACCTTCTGGCCCGGCGCCGAGCGCCTGAGCTATTACGTACTGCTGCCGTCACTGTTCCTCCATGGCCTGGCCACCGCCAACCTCGATGGCGTGCCGGTGCTGGGCATGGTCGGCGTGCTGATGCTCTCGACCCTGGCCGGGGCCGTGCTGCTGGTGCTGTACCAAGGCGCAATCAACCACGACGGTGCCGACTTCACCTCGGTGTTCCAGGGCGGTATCCGCTTCAACAACTACATCGGCGCCACCCTTGCAGCGGGTATCTACGGCAGCGCCGGCATCGCCCTGGCGGCGGTGGCCAACGCCGCCATCGTGCCACTGGTGAACCTGCTTTGCGTGCTGGTGTTCGCCCGCTTCAGCGCCCGCCATAGCTCACCGGCCACGGTGCTGCGGGCCATCTTTGCCAACCCCTTGATCGTCGGTTGCGCCGGCGGGTTGCTGCTGCGCGCCAGTGGGCTGGGCCTGCCAGCGGGTATCGAACCCACGGTCAAGGCCCTGGGCCAGGCCGCCCTGCCGCTGGGCCTGCTGTGCGTCGGCGCAGCCCTGGGTGGTGCCCGCCTGGGCCAGCAGGTGCGCCCGCTGATGGCGGCGTCGGCATTCAAGTTCCTGGTCATGCCGCTGACCACCTGGGGCTTGTGCCGCCTGCTTGGCCTGGGTGGCCAGGCAGCGGTGGTGGCGGTGCTGTTCCAGGCACTGCCGACCGCGTCATCTTCCTATGTGATGGCCCGGCAAATGGGCGGTAACGCACCGCTGATGGCCACCATCATCGCCCTGCAGACCGTGTTGGCCGCCGCCACCCTGCCTTTGGTGCTGATGCTCGCGCTTGGCTAGACTGTGAACCAGCCCACAGTTCGGGAGCTTGCATCATGCGCCTTACGTGGATGGTGATCGGCCTGGTTTCGGCCCTGCTCGCAGGCCCCTTGCACGCGGCCGACCCGGCCAAGGCTGCCGTCGCCGAGGACAAGGCCGAGGTGCTCGAGGAAAAAGTGGTGAATGACACACCACCCCCGAAAAAGGCCGAGACCCTCACACCGGGCGAAGCGCAGGCAGTGGACCCGGCCGGCCAGGCGCCGCTGGATGACAGCATCACCTGCCTGGCCCGCACCATCTACTGGGAGGCCAAGGGTGCCGACGCCGAAGACATGGCCGCCGTGGCCAACGTCGTGCTCAACCGCCTGGGCCACGATGGCTTCCCGGATACCATCTGCGGCGTGGTCAAGCAGGGTGTGGAAAGCAAGGCCTGCCAGTTCTCCTGGTGGTGCGACGGGCGCCCGGACCAGGTCGAAGAAGCGCAACGCTACGGCATTGCCAAGGAAATCGCGCGCAAGGCGCTCAACCAGCAGTTGAAAGACCGCACCGGGGGTGCCTTGTACTTCCATGACCGCAATGTGCGCCCGGACTGGGCCAAAGCCTACCGCCGGACGGCGCAGACCCGGCATTTTCTGTTCTACAAACCGAACCAGGCGGTGGCGCGCTGATACCCGCCGGGCGCCGGCAAACGGGCCGACAGCTGTGCTTCGATAAGAATGATTACCAACTGTTCGCACTTTTCCGATGATCAGTGGTCTACTCCCTCTTTTGCCGCCAGCAACGAATGCCGGCGTTTTCATTGCTTTGCACGATCCCGGGCCAAAAGCCCCGGGCTTGTGTAGGATGAGCAGCGCAAACCACGACGCTGCCAGTCATAGGGAGATCCACATGCGCGTCCTGTCATCCGTTGCCGCCTTGTCGCTGGGCCTGGTCGTTTCGGCCGGGGCACTGGCTGCCACCGGCGAAGAGGCGCAACTGATCGATTCGATCAATGTCTACCGCAGCAAGGCCCAGCCCTGCGGTGGCGAAGCGTCGTTGGAGCTGCCGCCGCTCAACAGCGATACCCGCCTGGCGCTGTCGCCAGAGGGTACCCGCGACCTGCAGCAGGCCATGACCCGCGCCGCCTACCCGATGGTCAATGTGCAGGCCATCAGCCTGTCGGGGCCGCGTGATGCGCGCGCTGCCATGCACGCCATCGAAGAGAGCTTCTGCCAGGTGGTGCTCGACCCGCAGTTCGTCGATATCGGCGTCAGCCAGGAAGGTCGCGACTGGCGCATCGTGCTGGCCCGGCCGCTGCTCAGTGGCCGCCTGGGCGACTGGCAGGCCGAGGGGCAGAAGGTGCTGCAGGAGATCAACGCCGCGCGCAAGGTGCCGCGCCAATGCGGTGGCCAGCCCTTCGCCGCCGCCCCTGCACTGAGCTGGAGCACGGTGCTGGCCGGGGTTGCCGCCAACCACACCCGGGCCATGGCCAACCAGAACTTCTTCGACCACATCGACAAGGATGGCCGCACCCCCGGTGACCGGGCAGAGCTGGCCGGCTACCTGTACCAGCAGATCGGCGAAAACATCGCCGCCGGGCGGGATACCGCGCGCAAGGTGGTCGATGGCTGGCTGGATAGCCCCGGGCATTGCGCGACGCTGATGAACCCGGACTTCCGCGAGCTGGGCGCTGCGTATGCAGTGGACCCGAAGAGTGATGCGGGGATTTACTGGACAGGGTTGTTCGGGACGCCGCAGTAGACCCGGCTGACGCGCTTTATGTAGGAGCGGCCTTGTGTCGCGAAAGGGCCGCAAAGCGGCCCCGGCAGTTTTGCATTGATGCCAAGATACCGGGGGCGCTTCGCACCCCTTTCGCGACACAAGGCCGCTCCTACAGAGTGCGCGCCGGGCTTCAGGGCGAGATATTGCCGTCACGCAACGCTTGGGCCGTGCAACCAAACCGTCGCCGCACGCACTTGCCCAGGTAACTGGCATCGCCCAGGCCCACTTCATCGGCAATCTGCGCCAGGCTGTGGCTGGAATTGAGCAAGCGCCAGCGCGCCTGTTGCAGGCGCATCTCCAGCCACCAGGCCTTGGCGCTCATGCCGTGGCTGGCGTGAAACTGCCGGTCCAGCTGGCGCCGGCTGATGCCCAACTCCGCCGCCAACTGCTCCACCGCCAACGGCGTTCCCAGGTGATGACGCATCAACGCCTGCGCGCGCTGCACCTGCCGCCCCTGCCCCGTCCCCAGCTCCAGGGAACGCAAGGCATGGCGGCTATCGCGGGTTTCATCCACCAGCATGTCGGCCAGGCCCTTGAGCGCCCGGGCCCGCCCGCAGGCGCGTGACAACAGGGCGACGGCCAGGTCGATGGCCGCGGTGCCGCCAGCGCAGGTGATGCGGCTACCGTCGATGCAATACAGCTGCTCACTCAGCACCTGCAAATGCGGGAAGGCCGCACGAAATTCGGCTTCGTGGCGCCAATGCACCACTACCTTGTGCCCCTGCAGCAACCCGCAGGCGGCCAACAGGAAAGCACCGTTGTCGACCCCCACCAGCTTGACGCCAGCCTTGCCGGCCTGCCTGAGCAAGGTCCGGTAGCGAGGCGCCAGCGCGGCAGTGGCCATGGCGTTGCGCCCGCCGAACACCACCAGGTAGTCGAAACTGGCCAGCTCGAGCTGGCCAGCGACGGCCTCGACCTGCACCACCGCGCCACTGCTCGACGGCACCGGGTCGAGGGTCAGCCCTGCCACGGTCCAGCTGCAGTAGCGCTGCTGGCTGTAGTCCTCGTCGTCGGCGCTGAAACGCAACTTGTCGAGAAAGGCGCCGAACGGCAGCAGGGCAAAATCCGGTAACGGCAAGATCAGCAAGCGGATATCGGGCAGCATTGGCATCGCGTCCAGAAACGACCATTCAATGTCCGGATCATACCCTTGCCGGCCAAGGTCGGCGCCATAGACTGACGCCCTCCCCATCAACAAGGCATTCCCCACCATGGCACTCGACACCTGGCTCATCTACCTGCTGGCCAGCATCGGCCTGTCGCTGACCCCGGGCCCCAACAGCCTGCTGGCCCTGACCCACGGCGCCCTGTATGGCGCACGCCGGACGTTGTTCACCATCGTCGGCGGGGTGTTTGGCTTCAGCGCCCTGATCGCCTTGGCCATGTTTGGCCTCAGCGCATTGCTGCAGGCCTCGGCCTCGGTGCTGAGCGTGCTCAAGTGGGTGGGTGGCGCCTATCTGATCTGGCTGGGTATCCAGCTGTGGCGCAGCCCGGGCCTGCACCTGGAACTGACCGCGCAAAGCGCGCGGCTGGGCAATGCCGGCCTGTTCCGCCAAGGCCTGCTGTCGGCCATGGCCAACCCCAAGGTGCTGCTGTTCTACGGTGCTTTCCTGCCACAGTTCATCGACCCGCAGCGTGGGTTGCTGCTGCAGTTCGTGGTGATGGCGGCAACCTTTGCCAGCGTCGAGTTCCTGGTCGAATACCTGTTGGCACGCCTGGCGTTTCGCATCCGGCCATGGCTGGCCAAGGGCGGTAAAGGCTTCAATCGCTGCTGCGGCAGCCTGTTTGCCTTGATTGGTGTGGCGTTGCCGCTTGGGCGGTAGCGTCTGATATAGGCGTGTGCAGTTCTTTTTGTGGGAGCGGCCTTGCGTCGCGAAAGGGGTGCGAAGCGCCCCCAGGATCTACGCATCACTTCAGAATTGCCGGGGCCGCTTTGCGGCCCTTTCGCGACACAAGGCCGCTCCCACAGGTGACCGCGCTAGCATTCAACCCCGGCGCGCTTTGGCCAGGAAGATGAGCAAGGCCACACCCGGCAACCCCGCCCCCACCAGCGCTACACCCTGCCAGCCAAACTGGCTGAACACCGCACTGGCCACCGCCGAACCCAGCGCCCCACCCAGGAAGATGCTGGTCATGTACACCGCGTTCAGCCGCCCGCGGCTGGCCGGGTCCAGCGCGTACAGTTCACGCTGGCCGATGACCATGTTCATCTGCACCGCAAAATCCAGCAGCACGCCGGTCAGGCCCAGGCCGATCACGCTGTAGCCAGGCACCGTCAGCCCCAGCAACAGTGCCGCCGGCGCCAGCAACAACGCCAACAGTGAACCGGCCCGGGCATGCCCGGCATCGGCCAGGCGGCCGGCCATGGGTGCGGCAACGGCGCCCACCGCGCCCACCAGTGCGAATACCGCGATCTGGCTCTGCGACAGGCCATGCTCGGTTGCCAGGGCCATCGGCACCGCCGTCCAGTAAAGGCTGAACGCCGCGAACATCAACGCCTGGTACAGCGAGCGCTGGCGCAGCAAGGGGTAACGGCGCAGCAGCGTGAGCAGCGACAGCATCAGCCCGGCATAGCTGGCCTTGTGCTCGGGCACCCGCCGCGGCAAGGTCAGGGCCAGCAGCAGGATGATCGCCAGCATCACCCCGGCAGCGCCTATGAACACCACACGCCAGCCGAAGTAGTCGGCCACCAGGCTGGACAACGGCCGCGCCAGCAGGATACCCAGCAGCAGGCCACCCATGATGTTGCCGACCACCCGCCCACGCTGCTGCTCCGGCGCCAGGTGCGCCGCCAGCGGGATGAGCATCTGCACCGCCACGGAACTGAAACCGATCAGCAGTGCATAGCCGAGGAACAGCTGGCCCTGGCCGCTGCTGCTGGTGCCCGCCAGCAGCAGGCTGACGCAGGCCAGCACGGCGGTAGCCACCATCAAGCGGCGGTTTTCCAACAGGTCGGCCAGCGGTACCAGCAACAGCAGGCCCAACGCATAGCCCAGCTGCGTGAGCGAAACGATCAGGCTGGCATGCTCGGTGGACAGCCCCAGGTCCGGGGCGATCAGGCCGACGATGGGTTGGGCATAGTAGATATTGGCGACGATCGCGCCGCAGCAGAACGCCAGCAGGGCGACCAGGGCCCGGCTGAGACCGGTGGCTGCAGGCTGCGCGGCGGCAAGGGAGGGATTCATGCGAGTGTCCTCGACAATGGCTGGAATATGCCGGCCACCTTACCCAGACGCACTCCTGGCGAGAATCCAGCGCTGGCGCAACAGGGCTTTGCGCACTGCGCAACACTAGGTGCTGCGCTGCAGCAAGTTTTCGCAAAAGTCGATAAAGGCATTCACCCGCCGCGAACCACGATGGTTGGGCAGGTACAGGGCGTTGATGCTGTCATTGGCCGCGCCGGGGCTGGCCTGCCAATCGGGGAACAGGCGTTGCAGGCGCCCGGCCGCCACATCCTCACGTACCAGCCAGTCGGCCAACAATGCGATACCGCTGCCCGCCAGTGCGGTTTCGCGCAGCATGTCGGCATTGGCACTGCGCAACGGCCCGCTCACGTCCAGCTCCAGGCTGTCCTGCCCACGGGCCAGGCGCCAGGGGCGCCCTTTCTGCCCGTAGCGAAAGCGCAGGCAGGCGTGCTCAAGCAACTGCCGCGGATGCTCCAGCGCGTCATGCCCGGCCAGGTAGCCCGGGCTGGCCACCAGCCAACGCTGGAAGCGACCCAGCTGGCGGCATACCAGCTCGTCATTGGGCGAGGGGTCGCCCAGGCGGATCGACAGGTCATAGCGCCCGTCAAGCAGGTCATCCAGGCGGTCGCTGAGGTCGATGTCCAGCTCCAGAGCCGGATGTTGCGCCAAAAACGGCCCCAGGTGCGGGGCGATGACCCGCCTGCCGAACTCCACCGGCAAGCACAGGCGCAGCACACCGACAGGCTCCTCGCCCCGATCGGCGACACTGGCATCGGCCGCGTCCAGGGCCTCGAAAATACCCCGCGCGCGCTCGTAATAACGGGCGCCGGCCTCGGTCAGGCTGACCTGGCGGGTGGAGCGGTTGAGCAAGGTGGCGCCCAACGCCGCTTCCAGGGCATCGACCAGGCGCGTCACCGACGATGTCGCCAGCCCGAGCCGGCGTGCGGCGGCAGAAAAGCCCTGGGCATCGACGGTGGCCACGAACATCTTCATCGCCAGGAGTTTGTCCATTTGTTGCCCGTCTTCCAAATCCCGGAAAGTTCTTACAAACAGCCGGGCCGGTCAAGAAGCGCGGCGTACGGCAATTGCGTCCATAGTGGAACCACCCCCTTCCAAACGAGGTTTTCCATGATCCCGACCAACCTGCTGACTGCCCTGCCCCCTTGCGACCCCACCAGCGCCGAATGGGTCGACCAACTGCTCAGCCGCCCGGGCGTGCGCGTGGAACGTATCGTCTCCAGCGGCCAGGCCAGCCCGCCCGGTTTCTGGTACGACCAGGCCGAAGGCGAATGGATCGTGCTGCTCAGTGGCGCCGCCGGCCTGCGCTTCGAGCACGAGAGCCACACCCGCCTGCTGGCGCCGGGCGATTGCCTGGATATCCCGCCGCATTACCGCCACCGCGTGGAGTGGACCGCCCCCGGCACCGCCACCATCTGGCTCGCGGTGTTCTACAGCAGCGGCACTCCTTGGCCGGCGTGAATCCGGTAATCGAAACTCGAACGTGGGTTACCCAACCGACATGAACACCCTGTTTACTGCAATTTTAAACGCATGATCTAGACTTTTAGCCACACCTTGCAGAGTTCAGCCCTGCGACAATCCGCCCCACAAAATTATGTACCAACTTGTTAATTAGCAAGCTAAGAGATTACACTGCGCGCATTCCACCTGCTGAGATCCCTGGCATGAAAGAAACACCGCGCGCCTCTGGCGCCACAAACATCATCCTGGTCGGCCTGGGCGTGATCATCGCCCTGCTCGGCCTCCTCCTGGCTGCGGGCGGCGTCAAGCTGGCCGGCCTGGGCGGTTCCTGGTACTTCCTGGTCGGCGGCCTGGCCATGGCCATCGCCGGCGTCCTCATCGCTCGCCGCAAACCGGCTGGCGCCTGGCTGTACGCGGCGTTCCTGGTCGGCACTGCCATCTGGGCGCTGATCGACGCTGGCCTGGTGTTCTGGCCGCTGTTCTCGCGCCTGTTCATGTTCGGCGCAATCGGCATGGTGGTGGCGCTGGTCTACCCGCTGCTGGCCCGCGCCAATGGCACCAGCGCCGGCCGCGGTGCCTATGGCGTTGCCGGGGTGATGGCCGTGCTGCTGGTGATCGCCGCCGGCAACATGTTCGTCGCCCACCCAAGCGTCGCCCCCACCGGCAAAGGCCCGGGCATGACCCCGGTCGAGGCCGACAAGGCGCAGAAGGACTGGGCCCACTACGGCAACACCGAAGGTGGCAGCCGCTTCGCCGCGCTGGACCAGATCAACCGCGACAACGTCAACAAGCTGAAAGTGGCCTGGACCTACCACACCGGTGACGTGGCGCTCAGCGACGGCAACGGTGCCGAAGACCAGCTGACCCCGCTGCAGGTCGGCAACAAGGTGTTCATCTGCACCCCGCACAACAACCTGATCGCCCTCGATGCCGACACCGGCAAGGAGCTGTGGAAGAACGCGATCAACGCCCAGTCCAAGGTCTGGCAGCGTTGCCGTGGCATGGCCTACTTCGACGCCACTGCCGCCATCGCCCAGCCGACCCAGCCGAACAGCTCGCCAATCACCGCGGCCAGCGTACCGGCCGGTGCCAACTGCCAGCGTCGCCTGCTGACCAACACCATCGATGGCCGCCTGATTGCCGTCGACGCCGACACCGGCGAGTTCTGCCAGGGCTTCGGCAACAACGGCCAGGTCGACCTCAAGGCCGGCCTGGGCGATGTGCCGGACTCCTACTACCAGCTGTCCTCGGCCCCACTGATGGCCGGTACCACCGTGGTGGTCGGCGGCCGCGTCGCCGACAACGTCCAGACCGACATGCCTGGTGGCGTGATCCGTGGTTTCGACGTGATCACGGGTGAAATGCGCTGGGCCTTCGACCCCGGCAACCCGGAAGATCGCCAGGCGCCGCAGGGCGACAGCACCTATGTGCGCAGCACCCCCAACAGCTGGGCCCCGATGTCCTACGACCCGGCGATGAATACCGTGTTCCTGCCGATGGGCTCGTCGTCCACCGACATCTACGGTGTCGAACGCAGCAAGCTGGACCACACCTATGGCGCTTCGGTACTGGCCCTGGACGCCACCACCGGCAACCAGAAGTGGGTGTTCCAGACCGTGCACAACGACCTGTGGGACTTCGACCTGCCGATGCAGCCGAGCCTGATCGATTTCACCAAGGACGACGGCCAGTCGGTACCTGCAGTGGTAATCGGCACCAAGGCCGGGCAGATCTACGTGCTCGACCGCGCCACCGGCAAGCCGCTGACCCAGGTCGACGAAGTACCGGTCAAGCCAAGCAACATCCCCAACGAGCCGTACTCGCCAACCCAGCCGAAGTCGGTGGGCATGCCGCAGATCGGCGCGCAGACCCTGACCGAATCGGACATGTGGGGCGCAACCCCGTACGACCAGCTGCTGTGCCGCATCGACTTCAAGAAAATGCGCTACGACGGCCTGTACACCGCGCCGGGCACCGACCTGTCGCTGAGCTTCCCGGGTTCGCTGGGTGGCATGAACTGGGGCAGCATTTCCACCGACCCGGTACATGGTTTCATCTTCGTCAACGACATGCGCCTGGGCCTGTGGATCCAGATGATCCCGTCGCAGAACAAGGGCGGCGCCGCTTCCGGTGGCGAAGCGCTGAACACCGGCATGGGCGCAGTACCGCTCAAGGGCACCCCGTATGCGGTGAACAAGAACCGCTTCCTGTCGGTGGCCGGCATCCCGTGCCAGGCGCCGCCGTTCGGCACCCTGACCGCCATCGACATGAAGACCCGCCAGGTGGCGTGGCAGGTGCCGGTGGGTACCGTCGAGGACACCGGCCCGCTCGGCATCCGCATGCACCTGCCGATCAAGATCGGCCTGCCGACCCTGGGCGGCACCCTGTCGACCCAGGGTGGCCTGGTGTTCATCGCCGGCACTCAGGACTTCTACCTGCGCGCCTACGACAGCAGCAACGGCAACGAAATCTGGAAGGCTCGCCTGCCAGTGGGCAGCCAGGGCGGCCCGATGACCTACGTCTCGCCGAAGACCGGCAAGCAGTACGTGGTGGTCACGGCTGGCGGCGCGCGCCAGTCGACTGACCGTGGCGACTACGTGATTTCTTACGCCTTGCCGTAAGACCGCGTCGCCTTCTTCGCGGGCACGCCCGCTCCCACAGGGACTGCACCGTCCGCTTGGGCAGTGATCATCCTGTGGGAGCGGGCTTGCCCGCGAACTGGCCCCAGAAAAGAATACGAGATTCAGCAATGCCATCCGCAATTCGCATCACCCCGACCCTGCTGCTGGCCCTGGCCAGCAGCACCGCCCTGGCCGACGGCGACCTGATGACCCGCAGCACCCTGACCGGTGACTGGGGCGGCCTGCGTCACCAGCTGGAAGAAGACGGCGTCAAGTTCACCGGCGACTACAGCGGCGAAACCGCCTACAACGCCCACGGCGGCCTGCACCGCTCGGCGCGCTACTCGCAAAACCTGAAACTGGGCGTGCAGTTCGACCTGTCGAAACTGTATGGCCTGGACAACGGCGGCAAGGTCCAGCTGACCATCAACGACCGCCGCGGCAACAGCGCCTCGGAAGACCTGGTGGGCAACCGCCTGCCGATCCAGGAAAACTTCGGCGGCCTGTACACCCGCCTGACCGAGCTGAGCTACGAGCGCACCCTGTTCACCCCGGCACTCAACGTCAAGCTCGGCTACATGGCCATGGGCAACGACCTGGGCGGCCTGGACAGTGGCATCCTGTGCAACTTCATGAACGCCGGCTTCTGCGGCCACCCGCTTAACATGTCTGGCGGCAGTGGCTGGACCAATTACCCCAATGCCCACCTGGGCGTGCGGGTGAAGTATGACCTGTCGCCGTCCTGGCAGTTGCGTGTGGCGGCGTTCAACGTCGACCCGGAAAGCAACGGCAACTCCAGCCGCGCCTGGCACCTGGGCCCCAAGCACACCACCGGCACCGTGGTACCGGTAGAGCTGGTGTACAAGCTGCAGGGCGAGCTGCCTGGCGAGTACAAACTGGGCTACTACTACGACAGCTCCGATGTGAAGCGCATCGGCAGCGACGAGGAAGTGTCCGGCCGCGGCGGCCACTATCTGCTGGTCGACCAGGCCGTGTGGAACGACCAGGGCTTGCCGGGCCGTAGCCTGCATGCCTTCGGCCAGTACTCGGCGTCGAGCAAGGCCGCCTCGCCGTTCACCAAGTGGTATGGCGCCGGCGTGGTGCTGTACAAGCCGTTCGCAGGCCGCCCGAAGGATACCGTGGCGCTGGGCTATGGCCGTGCCGTGCCCAACCCGCGTAGCCGCGACGTGCTGGAAGATGCCGCGTTCGATGCCGGGCAGCAGTTCCCCGATATCGACAGCGCCGAGCAGTTGATCGAGCTGAGCTATGGCTACCAGGCCACTCCGTGGCTGAACCTGCGCCCGGATGTGCAGTACATCATCGAGCCGGGCGCGTTCTCCGGGAAGGACATCGACAACGCGCTGGTGGTTGGCCTGCAGGTCAAGGCTACCTTCTGAAATCTTGATTGGGGCTGCTTTGCAGCCCTTCGCGGGCACGCCCGCTCCCACAGGTACTGCACAGCCCTTGAGACTGACGAGATCCTGTGGGAGCGGGTTTACCCGCGAAGAGGCCAGCGCAATCAACCCTGCCTGAGGTAATCCACCAGCCTCAGCAACATGGCATCACACCCCCGCAACTGCTCGACACTGACGAACTCATCCGGCTTGTGCCCCTGGTCCATGCTCCCAGGCCCACACACCACAGTCGGGATGCCCGCCTGGTCGAACAGCCCTCCTTCGGTACCAAACGCCACCGTACCGAACTCATCCGAACCACTGAGCAACGCCACCAGGCCAGCCGCCTTGCTATCCGCTGGCGTGGCCAGCCCCGGATACGCACTCAACGGCTGCAGGCGAATGGCGCTGGCGGCATTGACCTTGCGCATGCGCGGCAGCAATTCGGCCTCGGCATAGGTTTGCAACTGGTCGGCCACTGCCTGCGCCTCGAACCCCGGCAAGGCCCGCACTTCGAAATCGAATTCGCATTCCGCCGGCACGATGTTCAGCGCCCTGCCCCCTTTGATCACACCCGTCTGCACAGTGGAGAACGGTGGGTCGAAGCGCTCGTCGTGATGCTCCGGCAACGCCAGGGCATCACCGATATCACCCAGCTTGCCGATCAGCTTCGCCGCATACTCGATGGCATTCACCCCATACGGCGCGTACGCCGAGTGGCAGGCCGCGCCATGTACCTGGCAACGCATCGCCAGCTTGCCCTTGTGCCCCAGCACCGGCTTGAGTTCGGTGGGTTCGCCAATCAGGCACAGCCGTGGCTTGTGCGGGCGCTGCTCGAGCGCGGCCAGCATCGAGCGCACCCCCAGGCAGCCGACTTCCTCGTCGTAGGAGAACGCCAGGTGCACCGGCATGCGCAACGGCCGGGCGAGAAACGCCGGTACAGCCGCCAGCACCGAAGCGATGAAACCCTTCATGTCGGCCGTGCCGCGGCCATACAGGCGCCCGTCGCGCTCACTCAGGGCAAACGGCTCGACTGTCCAGGCCTGGCCGTCCACCGGCACCACATCGGTATGCCCGGACAGCACCACGCCGCCAACGTCCCGGGGGCCGATGGTGGCGAACAGGTTGGCCTTGGTGCCTTCCGGGTTATGGAACAGTTCGCTTTCCACCCCCAGCTCGGCCAGGTAGTCGCGGATGAAGCTGATCAGTTCGAGGTTGGAATCCCGGCTGACCGTGGCAAAGCCGATCAGGCTGGCCAGCAGTGCGCGACTGGCAAATTCACTCATCGCCCGGCACCCCGTAGCTTGGCGCGGCAGTCGGGTTGAGGGCGCGGGTGACGTAGTCCTGCATCTGCGGCCGATACGCCTGCCACAGGCCATCGAGCACGCCGATCGGGTCGGCCTCGGCCCAGTCCACGCGCAGGTCCACCAGCGGCCAGGTCAGCTCGCCGGCAATCTTCAACGCCGCCGAGTGCACAGGCCCCGCCTCGCCGCCTGCGGCCATCGCCGCGTGCATGGCCGCCAGCAGGCGGTCGGCCAGATGCCCACCGGCTTGTTCAAAGGCCTGCACCATCGCCTCGATCACCTGGGTCGAGGCCAACAGGTTGCCCGCCGCCGCACATTGCTCACCGGCGAGGGCGTAGTGCGTGCCCAAGGCTTCCTTGCCAGTGAACAGCGCCACCTGGCCATGGCTGTCGATCACCGTGAGCTGGCGGTACTCGCTCCAGCCATTGGCGCTCAGCACCCGGTCCAGCGCAGCGGCAGGCGGCAACTGGCCCTGCTCCAGGGCATCGAGGATCTGCGGGCCCAGCGCCGGCAAGGTGATGTTCTGGGTGGCGACCGCACCCACACCGGCACGCACCCACGGGCAGCGGGCGCCCACGGCGATGCTCGAAGAGCTGATGGCGATACCGACCTGGCCGGTTTCCTGGCAACGACCGATGATGGAAAAAGTCATGTCATGGTTCCTGTTGTGCTGTGCGATACACGGCATTCTGGGTGGAACCTTTCGGCCGGCGAAACGACCTTTTTCCGAGGGGTTAGGCAGGAAAAAACTTTGCTCTGGCTGAGATCGAGCGCCGCCCGCGCGGCGCTTCGCAGCACAAGGCTGCTCCTACATCTGTTTCGGGCCAATTATTCCTGTCGACACAGCGCGCGGTCCCTTGGCGTCCAACTCGCAAGCCACAGAATCCAGGGCCTTCGCCGTTTTATCGGCAAGCCCCAGCTAAATACTATTTTCGCCATTTCCACGGCATCCCTAGTCTGGCCCCAGGCAACGGCGGTCCTCCAAACCGACCTGACAAAAACCGCCTGAACAAGGGCTCGGACATGACACTGAACAACCTCGAAATCGACACCCTCGTCGTCGGCGCCGGCCAGGCCGGCGTGGCCATGAGCGAACACCTGAGCAAGCTTGGCGTGCCGCACTTGGTGCTGGAGCGCAAGCGTATCGCCGAGGCCTGGCGCACCGGCCGCTGGGACTCGCTGGTGGCCAACGGCCCGGTCTGGCACGACCGCTTCCCGGGACTGGAATTCAACCTCGACGCCGACGCCTTCGCCGGCAAGGACCAGGTGGCCGACTACTTCGAGCAGTACGTACGCAAGTACAACCTGCCCGTACGCACCGGCATCGAAGTGAAGAAAGTGCTGCGCAACAGCGACCGCCCCGGTTTTACCATCGAAACCAATGAAGGCGTGATTCGCGCCAACCGCGTGGTCGCCGCCACCGGCCCGTTCCAGAAGCCGGTGATCCCGGCCATCGCGCCGAAAGACAGCAACCTGCACCAGATCCATTCCGCTGCCTATTACAACCCCGAGCAGTTGCCAGAAGGCGCTGTGCTGGTGGTCGGCGCCGGTTCCTCGGGCGTGCAGATCGCCGAAGAACTGATGCGTGCCGGGCGCCAGGTGTACCTCTCGGTCGGCGCCCACGATCGCCCACCACGCGCTTACCGCAACCGCGACTTCTGCTGGTGGCTGGGCGTGCTGGGTGAGTGGGATGCGGAAATCGCCAAGCCTGGCCGCGAGCACGTGACCATTGCCGTCAGTGGCGCCCGTGGCGGCCACACCGTGGACTTCCGCGCCCTCGCCCACCAGGGCATGACCCTGGTCGGCCTGACCCAGTCGTTCGAGAACGGCGTGGCGCGCTTCCAGGACAACCTGGTCGAGAACATCAACCGCGGCGACGAAAACTACCTGGCCCTGCTGGATGCCGCCGATGCCTACATCGAACGCAACGGCCTGGACCTGCCGGAAGAGCCCGAAGCCCGCAAACGCCTGGCCGACCCGGAGTGCATGCGCAACCCGCTGCTGCAACTGGACCTGGCCAAGGCCGGCGTCACCAGCATCATCTGGGCCACCGGTTACGGTGTCGACTTCAGCTGGCTGCAGGTAGACACCTTCGACGCCAACGGCAAGCCCCAGCACCAACGCGGCGTGGCCCGCGAGCCGGGTGTGTACTTCCTTGGCCTGCCGTGGCTGTCGCGCCGTGGCTCGTCGTTCATCTGGGGCGTGTGGCACGACGCCAAGCACGTCGCCGGCCACATCGCCACGCAACGCACCTATACCGCCTACCGCGACCGCGAACAACGCGCAGCGGATGAGCAGCAACAACCCAAGATCAGCAACGTCAGCACCCTCGGAGCCCACTGATGCCTACCCATACTCGCATCCGCATGTTCAACACCAAGGTCACCTACCCCAACCAGACCTTGGACAACGACCTGTGCCAGGCGGTACGCGCCGGCAACACCATCTACGTGCGCGGCCAGGTCGGCACCGACTTCGAAGGCAACCTGGTGGGCCTGGGTGACCCACGGGCGCAGGCCGAGCAGGCGATGAAGAACGTCAAGCAACTGCTCGAAGAAGCCGGCTCGGACCTGTCGCACATCGTCAAGACCACCACCTACATCACCGACCCGCGCTTCCGCGAGCCGGTGTACAAGGAGGTAGGCAAGTGGCTCAAGGGCGTGTTCCCGATTTCCACCGGGCTGGTGGTGGCCGGGTTGGCCCAGGCCGAGTGGCTGATGGAGATCGATGTGATCGCCGTGGTGCCTGATTCGGTCTGACCGATCGGTTCAACCTGTAGGAGCGGCCTTGTGTCGCGAAAGGGCCGCAACGCGGCCCCAGGATTGATGCGCAACAGTTGAAATTGCTG
>NZ_JBIGLU010000029.1:0-53107 GCF_043658375.1 Pseudomonas sp. PsB
GCCCGAAACAGATGTAGGAGCAGCCTTGTGCTGCGAAGCGCCGCGCGGGCGGCGCTCGATCTCACAGGCGCCACACAACCCACGCCAGGCACAAAAAATAAAGCGCCCAGGGACCTTGCACGGCGCCTGCGCGCTCACTACCTTAGCGCCTTTCGAAACCCGCCACGCCTTGCAGGAGCCCTTGTCATGGCCGCCTCCGCCTTTCCTCCATTCCGCCCGCGGTTCGCAACCGCTGCCACGCTGCTCGGCATGCTCGGGCTGGCCGGCTGCCAGACGGGCGGCTACCAGGGCAGCGTGCCACCGACCAGCGGCGTGCAGCCGCTCAAGGGCCTGGCGCAGAACGTCTCGGTACGGCGCAACGCAATGGGCGCACCACTGATCGAAAGCAGCAGCTTCCATGACGCCCTGTTCAGCCTGGGCTATGTGCATGCTGGCGACCGCATCGAGCAGATGGTCGCCATGCGCCTGCTGGCCCAGGGCCGCCTGGCCGAACTGGCCGGCAGCGAAGCGCTGGACATCGACCGCCTGATGCGCGCGGCCAACCTCAAGCAGAGCGCCGCCCAGCAGTACGCCGACGCCTCGCCAAGGCTCAAGCGCTTCTTCGAAGTGTATGCACGCGGGGTCAACGCTTACCTGTTCCGCTACCGCGACAAGCTGCCCGCCGGCCTGGCCAGCAGTGGCTACCGCCCCGAATACTGGAAGCCCGAGGACTCGGCGCTGATCTTCAGCCTGTATGCGTTCAGCCAGTCGGTGAACCTGCAGGAAGAACTGAGCGCCCTGACCCTGGCGCAGAAAGCCGGCAGCGACAAGCTGGCCTGGCTGCTGCCCGGTGCCCCGGACGAGCCGTTGGCCGAAGCCGAAGTGGACAAGCTCAAGGGCCTGAACCTGGCCAGCCAGTTGCCGGGGCTGCCGGCCCTGGCAGCTGCCAGCCAGAAGCTGGCCGACCTCGACCTTCTGGGCAGCCCGGGCTCGGCCAACCTGGCCCTGGCGCCGCAGCGCAGCCGCAGCGGCAAGAGCCTGCTGGCCAGCGACAGCCGAGCCGCCTGGGCCCTGAGCCCGGTACAGATCCACACCGGCAAGTACCAGGTCGCCGGCCTGTCGTTGCCCGGCCTGCCAATCGTGCTGGCCGGCTACAACGGCAAGCTGGCCTGGAGCAGCAGCGCGGTCATGGCCGACAACCAGGACCTGTACCTGGAGCAACTGCGCCACCAGGGCAGCCAGCTGAGCTACCTGGCCGAAGGCAAATGGCTGCCGGCCCGCGCCCGTAGCGAAACCTTCTTCGTCCGCGGCCAGCGCCCGCTGCGCGAGGTGATGTACGACACCCGCCACGGCACCCTGCTGGCCCAGCCAGGCAATGCCAGCCTGGGCCTGGCGCTGAACCTGCCACAGTTCAAGGGCGACCGCAGCCTGGATGCGCTGTTCGACCTGACCCGTGCCAAGAGCGTGGAGCGTGCCTTCGACAGCACCCGTGAAGTGACCGCCGCCGCCCTCAACTTCGTCTTCGCCGAACCCGAGCACATCGGCTGGCAAGTCAGTGGCCGCTACCCCAACCGCCGCGAAGGCCAGGGCCTGCTGCCCTCGCCGGGCTGGGACGGGCGCTACGACTGGGACGGCTATGCCGACCCGATGCTGCACCCTTACGACCAGGACCCGCCCGCCGGCTGGATCGGCCACGCCAACCAGCGCAGCCTGCCGCGTGGCTATGGCATGCAGCTGTCCAGCACCTGGTACTACCCCGAGCGCGCCGAGCGCCTGGCCCAGCTGGCCGGCAATGGCCGCCACGACAGCCGCAGCCTGATGGCCCTGCAGAACGACCAGACCACCCTGCTGGCCGACAAGCTCAAGCAGATGTTCGACGCCCCGGGCATGGCCCAGCCGCTCAAGCAGGCGATCGACGCCCTGCCCGCCGCACAGCGCGACAAGGCCAGCGACGCGCTGGCCCGGATCAAGGCCTTCGATGGCCGCCTGAGCCCGGTATCGGCCGATGCCGCACTGTACGAACTGTTCCTCCAGGAAGTGGCCCGGCAAACCTTCCTCGACGACCTGGGCCCGGAATCCGGCCCGGCCTGGCAGGCTTTCGTCAGCAATGCGAGATTGTCGTTCTCGGCGCAGGCCGACCACCTGCTGGGCCGCGACGACAGCCCGTTCTGGGATGACCGCAGCACGCCGCAGACAGAAGACAAGCCGGCCATTCTCGCCCGCAGCCTGGCTGGCGCGGTGGATGCCGGCACCGCGCAACTGGGCGCCGACCGCCGCGCCTGGCAGTGGGGCAAGCTGCACCAATACCGCTGGCCTGCACCGGCCTACCATGGTCTGGGCGACGCCCTCGGCCGCTCGCCGCTGGCTGCCGGTGGCGACTTCACCACCCTGGCCCTGACGCCATACACCTGGGGCAGCGACTTCGACACCCGCCTGCCGGCCTCGGCGCGGATGATCGTCGACTTCGGCCAGGCCGAGCCATTGCAGGTGCTGACCAGCAGCGGGCAATCCGGCAACCCGGCCAGCACGCATTACAGCGACGGGCTGGATGCCTGGTTCAAAGGGCGCTTCATGAGCCTGCCACTGCAGCAGCAGAACTTCGGGCGGGCGTATGGCAACCAGCGTTTGACGTTGGTGCCTGGGAAATAAACAATGGTGCCTTTGTTGGGGCCACTTTGTGCCCCAACCATCTCCAGTCGAACTTCCCGCACCTACCATGGTTCCTAACTGGTAACTCCAAGCCAGCGCCCATGCCATGGACCTCGTCATCGCCCGCCCCGAAGGCCTGTACTGTCCGCCCGGTGATTTCTACATCGACCCCTGGCGGCCAGTGGAGCGTGCCGTCATCACCCACGGCCACGGCGACCATGCCCGCGTCGGCAACCGCCATTACCTCACCGCCGCCCCAGGCGCCGGCATCCTGCGCAGCCGCCTGGGCCAGGACATCGACCTGCAAACCCTGCCGTACGGCGAACGCCTGCTGCACCATGGCGTAACTCTGAGCCTGCACCCGGCCGGGCATGTACTGGGCTCGGCGCAAGTGCGCCTGGAGTACCAGGGCGAGGTCTGGGTCGCCTCCGGCGACTACAAAGTGGAACCCGACGGCACCTGCACGCCGTTCGAACCGGTGCGCTGCCACACGTTCATCACCGAATCGACCTTCGGCCTGCCCATCTACCGTTGGCCCAGCCAGGGCGAGATCTTCACCGGCATCAATACCTGGTGGCGCGCCAATAGCGAACACGGCAAAGCCAGCGTGCTGTTCTGCTATGCCTTCGGCAAGGCCCAGCGAATCCTCCATGGGCTGGACGCCAACATTGGTCCTGTCCTCGTGCATGGCGCTGTCGAACCACTCAACCGGGTGTACCGGGACGCTGGCGTCTACCTTCCGCAAACCCGCTATGTCGGCGATATCCCACGCAACGACCCGCTGCTGCGCCAGGCACTGGTCCTGGCACCGCCTTCGGCGGGTGGCAGCAGCTGGATGCGCCGTTTCGGCGACTACAGCGATGCCTTTGCCAGTGGCTGGATGCTGTTGCGCGGCACCCGCCGCCGGCGCGGGGTAGACCGAGGTTTCGTGCTCTCGGACCATGCCGATTGGCCGGGGTTGCTCTGGGCCATCGGCCAGACTGGCGCAGAACGCGTGATGGTCACCCATGGCTCGGTCAATGTGCTGGTGCGCTACCTTATCGAACAAGGCCTCGATGCCCGCGCCTTCGTGACCGAGTACGGCGAGGAAGATGACGTGGTAGCTGCGGAGCCAGACGCATGAAGGCATTCGCCGAGCTGTACCTGAGGCTGGATGCGACCACCTCCAGCACTGCAAAGCTCACGGCGCTACGCGACTACTTCAGCACCGCCCCGGCTGTGGATGCCGCCTGGGCGGTGTACTTCCTGGCAGGTGGCCGCCCTCGCCAACTGGTGCCTACACGCGTGCTGCGGGAGCTGGCTGGCAGGTTGGCGGGGCTGCCTGACTGGCTGTTCGAGGAATGCTACCAGGCCGTTGGCGACCTGGCCGAAACCATCTCCCTGCTGGTACCGGAAAGCCACCACCCTGGCGACGACGGCCTCGCCCGCTGGGTCGAAGCCCATCTGTTGCCATTGCGTGGCCTGCCGGTCGAGGAGATCCAGCAACGCCTGCCGCCTCTTTGGGCGCAGTTGGACCGCCCCAGCCTGATGCTCTGCCTGAAACTCATCACTGGCAGCTTTCGCGTGGGGGTATCGAAGCTGTTGGTCACTCGCGCCCTCGCGCAACTGGCCGGGCTGGATGCCAAACGCGTGGCCCAGCGCCTGGTTGGCTACACCGACATCAGCCACCGCCCGACGGCAGCCAGCTATCAACGGCTGATAGCCCCGGAATCAGACGATGAACATAGCCAGCGTGGCGGCCAGCCCTACCCGTTTTTTCTGGCCCACCCCCTGCAGGTACCAACCGAACAGCTCGATGCACTGCTCGGGCCGCCAAGCGAATGGCAGATCGAATGGAAATGGGATGGCATTCGCGCCCAGGTGGTCAAGCGCGAAGGCCAACTGTGGGTCTGGTCACGCGGTGAGGAACTGGTCACCGAACGCTTCCCCGAATTGCACAGCCTGGCGCAGACGCTACCCGACGGTGTCGTGCTCGATGGCGAGATCCTGGTGTGGAAACCCGGCGGCTCAGCGGCTGAACTGGCTGTACAACCCTTTGCCATGTTGCAGCAGCGCCTGGGTCGCAAGACCTTGGGCAAGAAGCTGCTGAGCGACGCGCCGGTCGTGCTGCAAGCCTACGACCTGCTGGAATGGCAAGGCGAGGACTGGCGCAGCCGGCCGCAGCATGCACGCCGCCAACAGCTGGAACACGTGCTTGAGCAGCACCCATTGGCCCCGGTGTTGCTCTCGCCTCTACTCGAAGGCCGGGACTGGGCCGACCTTGCCTGCCAGCGCGAACATTCCCGCAGCCTGGGGGTGGAAGGGCTGATGCTGAAACAGCGCGAGGCGTTGTATGGCGTGGGGCGCACCAAGGACATGGGCACCTGGTGGAAGTGGAAGATCGACCCGTTCAGCGTCGATGCCGTGCTGATCTACGCCCAGCGCGGCCACGGCCGGCGGGCCAGCTTGTACAGCGACTACACCTTCGCCGTGTGGGACGCGCCAGCCGGTACGCCGGGGCGGGCACTGGTCCCCTTTGCCAAGGCCTATTCAGGGCTCAGTGACGAAGAGATGCGCAAGGTCGACGCCATCATCCGCAAGACCACGGTTGAAACCTTCGGGCCGGTACGCAGCGTGACGCCGACGCTGGTGTTCGAGCTTGGCTTCGAGGGCATCGCGCTGTCCAGGAGGCACAAGAGCGGCATTGCCGTGCGCTTTCCGCGGATGCTGCGCTGGCGGCTGGACAAGCCAGTGGAAGAAGCGGATGACCTGGCTACATTGCAGGCGCTGCTGGCCTGAAACAATTTCTGGACCGTGCTGGCTTCTTCGCGGGTAAACCCGCTCCCACAGGTCATGCACAAAAGCTGAGTTTTGTGCGATCCCTGTGGGAGCGGGTTTACCCGCGAAGAGGCCAGCGCGGTGGCCAGGAGGGCACCGATGCAGGCGCAAGCCCGAAAACTGTGCTTCCATCTCTGTGCCGACTGTGTCGCAGACCGTTTTCGCCACGCACCCAGGACCACCATGCACCATTCAACTCACGACCTGCTCTCGCCCGTTCCGGGCATTACCCGCCAGTTGCACAGCTTCCACTTCGGACCTCGCAGTGGCGGCAAAGTCTATATTCAGGCCTCGCTGCATGCCGACGAGCTGCCCGGCATGCTGGTGGCCTGGCACCTCAAGCGCCGCCTGGGTGAACTGGAACAGCAAGGCCGCCTGCAGCGCGAGATCATCCTGGTGCCGGTGGCCAACCCGGTCGGCCTGGAACAAGTGCTGCTGGACGCGCCGCTGGGGCGTTTCGAACTGCAAAGCGGCGAGAACTTCAACCGTAACTTCGTCGATCTTTCCGACAGCATCGGCGACCAGATCGAAGAACACCTGACCGACGACCCGGCACACAACCTCGCGCTGATCCGCGAATATCTGCGGCGGGGGCTGGACGCACACCCGGCGCGCACACCGCTGCAGGCCCAACGCCTGATATTGCAGCGCCTTGCCTGCGATGCCGACATGGTGCTGGATCTGCACTGCGACTTCGAGGCGGTCGAGCACCTGTACACCACGCCAGACGCCTGGCCGCAGATCGAACCGCTGGCCCGCTACCTGGGTGCCCAAGCCAGCCTGCTTGCCACCGACTCTGGCGGGCAGTCGTTCGATGAATGCTTCAGCCTGGTCTGGTGGCAGCTGCAACAACGCTTCGGCAAACGTTTCCCGATTCCGCTGGGCTGCTGCTCGGTCACCGTCGAGTTGCGCGGCCAGGCCGATGTCAGCCATGACCTGGCCAGCAAGGACTGTCAGGCGATCCTCGACTTCCTTACCCATGCGGGGGTCATCGAAGGCGCAAGCCCGGCCCTGCCCGCCTTGCGCTGCCCGGCCACGCCGCTGGCCGCAGTAGAACCGGTGATAACGCCACTGGGCGGGTTGCTGGTGTACCACGCCCGGCCAGGCCAGCACCTGGATGCGGGCCAGTTGATCGCTGAAGTCATCGACCCGCTCAGCGACCGGGTGACGGCCATCCGCAACAGCCAGCCCGGCCTGCTGTATGCACGTAACGTACGGCGCATGGCTACCGCAGGCATGGTCATCGCCCACGTCGCAGGCGAGCAGGTGTGCCGCAGCGGCTATCTGCTGGCAAACTGATTCGGTAAAACCATTGCGCCTGGCTGGTTGTCTGTAGAAACACAGCCACCGAAGGACCCTATGCCCCATGCCCGCCGCCACCGACCTCGCCAAGGCCTGGTTCGCCAAGCGTGGCTGGAAGCCTTTCGCTTTCCAGCGCCGTGTATGGGCGGCCGTGGACCGGGGCGAATCCGGCTTGCTGCATGCCAGTACCGGTGCCGGCAAGACCTACGCGGTATGGCTCGCCGCGCTGCGGGCCTTCAAGGCCGAAGCCCAGGGGCGTCATGCTGCACCCCTGCAGGTGGTGTGGGTTACCCCCATGCGTGCCTTGGCCGCCGACACCGCCCGCGCGCTGCAGATGCCGCTGGACGAGCTGGGCCTGCCCTGGAGCGTGGGCGTTCGCAGCGGCGACACCGGCAGCGCCGAACGTGCCCGGCAAGCACGGCGCCTGCCCAGCGTACTGGTCACTACCCCTGAAAGCCTTACGCTGCTGTTGACCCGGGCACAAGCCCGCGAAGACTTCGCCACGCTGCGCCTGGTAGTGGTGGACGAATGGCACGAACTGCTGGGCAACAAGCGCGGGGTACAACTGCAACTGGCGCTGGCCCACCTGCGCCACTGGCACCCGAGCCTGCCGACATGGGGCCTGTCCGCCACCCTCGGCAATCTTCAACATGCGCTGGACGTATTGCTGCCACAAGGCGGCTTGCTGGTACAAGGCAGACAAGACAAGCCGCTGCAGGTCGATACCCTGCTGCCAACGGCCATCGAGCGCTTCCCCTGGGCAGGGCACATGGGCTTGAAGATGCTCGACCAGGTCAGCCGGGAGATCGATGCCAGCACCAGTTGCCTGGTATTCACCAACACGCGGGCGCAGGCCGAACTCTGGTACCAGGCCCTTCTCGAAGCACGCCCCGACTGGGCCGGGCTGATTGCCTTGCACCATGCCTCACTGGCCCGCGATACCCGTGACTGGGTCGAGCGCAGCCTCAAGCAAGGCAGCCTGAAGGCAGTGGTCTGCACCTCCAGCCTGGACCTGGGGGTGGACTTCCTGCCCGTGGAGCGAGTACTGCAGATCGGTTCCGCCAAGGGCATTGCCCGCCTCGTGCAACGGGCCGGGCGCTCCGGCCACGCGCCGGGGCGGCGCTCCCGGGTTACTCTGGTGCCCACCCACAGCCTGGAACTGGTGGAAGCAGCCGCCGCCAGGCAGGCCTTGGCAGCCGGGCACATCGAGGCCCGTCATTCGCCGCGCTTGTGCATGGACGTGCTGGTGCAACACCTGGTCAGCATGGCCCTGGGCAGTGGCTTTCACCCGGAGCAGTTACTGGCCGAAGTGCGCAGCACCTGGGCCTTTCGCGAGTTGCGCGACAGCCAGTGGCAATGGGCGCTGGACTTCGTCTGCCATGGCGGCAGTTCACTCAGCGCCTACCCGGACTACCAGCGCGTCGAGCGCCAGGCCGACGGTGCTTACCGGGTTGCCAGCGAACGCCTGGCACGTCGCCACCGCATGAGTATCGGTACTATCGTCAGCGACGCCAGCCTGCAGCTCAAGTACTGGAGCAAGGGCGGCGGAGGCAAGGTGCTGGGCAGCGTCGAAGAGGCGTTCATTGCCCGTTTGCGCCCTGGCGATACCTTGGTGTTCGCCGGGCGAGTGCTGGAACTGGTGCGCGTGGAAAACATGACCGCCTACGTACGCCGCAGCACCGCGCGCAAGGCAGCGGTCGCTCGCTGGAATGGTGGCCGCATGCCGCTTTCCAGCGAACTGGCCGACGCACTGGTCGAACAGCTTGGCGCAGCATCCCAAGGGCGCTTCCAAGGCCCGGAGATGCGTGCAGTGCGCCCTCTGCTGACCTTGCAGGCGCTATGGTCGGCGCTGCCCACCCCCGGCAAGCTGCTGGCCGAGACCTTCAAGTCGCGCCAGGGTTGGCACCTGTTCCTGTACCCGTTCGCCGGACGCATGGCCAACCTTGGCCTGGCCAACCTGATTGCCTGGCGAGTGAGCCGCGTGCAGCCGCTTTCGGTTTCGATTGCCGTCAATGACTACGGGTTCGAACTGCTCAGCCCGGGCAACGTGGACTGGGCAACGCATCTGCCACAGGCGCTGGGTACCGAATACCTGCTGGAGGATGTGCTGGCCAGCCTCAATGCAGGAGAAATGGCATTGCGCCGTTTTCGCGAGATCGCGCAGATTGCCGGGCTGGTGTTTGGCGGGTATCCGGCGGCGCAGAAAAGCCTGAGGCAGATCCAGGCCTCCAGCGGGTTGTTCTATGAGGTATTTCGCAAGCACGACGCCGGCAACTTGCTGCTAGCCCAGGCTCGGGACGAAGTGCTGAATGAGGAACTGGAGATCGAGCGGCTGCACCGGCAATTGCTGAAAATGGGGCAGTTACGGCTGGAGCTGCGACAGCTTGAACGGCCCGGGCCGTTGGCATTTGCCTTGCTGGTGGAAGGCATGCGCGAAACGTTGAGCACCGAGAAACTGGCGGACCGGATTGCCAGGATGGTCGCGGAGCTGAACAGTGCAGCGGACGCTACGGAATGACCAACTTCCTATCCATCGAACACCATGGCCAGGTGCTCTGGCTGCTTTCGGACAAGGCCATCTACTGGCCGGCCCGTCGTGCCCTGCTGGTGGCCGATGTGCACATCGGCAAGGCAGCAAGCTATCGCGCCCTGCACCAACCGGTGCCACGCGGCACCACCGAAGCGACACTCGAGCGCCTGGATGCATTGCTGGCCGCGCATGATTGCGAGCAACTGATCGTTCTTGGCGATTTCCTGCATGCACGAACAGCGCGGGCGCCAGCAACGCTCACCAGGCTGCAGACATGGAGGGAACGGCACAAGGCCCTGAAAATCGTGCTGATACGCGGCAATCATGATCGCAACGCCGGTGATCCACCCGTGTCGCTCGAAATAGAAGTCATGAACGAACCCTGGCTGCTGGAACCCTTCGCGCTCCAGCACGAACCCGAACCGCACCCCAGCCACCCGGTACTGGCAGGCCATGTACATCCGGTATTTGTACTGCGTGGCAAGGCTCGGCAACGCCTGCGACTGCCCTGCTTCCTGATCGATGGCCAGGTCAGCCTGTTGCCGGCGTTCGGTGAATTCACCGGGGGGTGGGAAATCACGCCCACGAGCGCCAGCCGGGTGTACCTGGCAGGGGCAGACCGTGTCTGGGCGCTCTAGCGGAGTTAACTCAGGCTACAGGCGCCGGAGGAGGCTCATCAGGCAAGGTTGGCTCGCCCGGTTCCATGGGTGGTGTTTCACCGGGCTCCGGCGGTTGCGGGGTATCCGGGTCAGGCTGGTGGGGCACGCCGCCCGCCTGCATGGGCAGCGGGTGTGCCAGCAGTGACCATGGCAGCAACCCGACGTGGTTGGGCTGCAGACCTGCCAGCTTGGCACTGATTGCGGGGTGGAGTTTCATTGGCTGCTCCTGACAAGGCCACTGCGCATCATGCGCACCGGCGTTATCCAGTTGGAGTGCCAAAGGCGCGGGGAATTCCCCGCGCTCGTCGGCTCAGGTACGCGGCAGGGTGACGCCGCGTTGGCCCTGGTACTTGCCGCCACGGTCCTTGTACGACACTTCGCATTCTTCGTCGGACTGCAGGAACAGCATCTGGGCCACACCTTCGTTGGCGTAGATCTTCGCCGGCAGCGTGGTGGTGTTGGAGAACTCCAGTGTCACATGGCCTTCCCACTCGGGCTCGAGCGGGGTGACGTTGACGATGATGCCGCAACGGGCGTAGGTGCTCTTGCCCAGGCAGATGGTCAGCACATCACGCGGAATGCGGAAATACTCGACGGTGCGCGCCAGGGCGAAGGAGTTCGGCGGGATGATGCATACGTCGCTCTTGATGTCGACGAAACTGCCGGCATCGAAGTTCTTCGGGTCGACGGTGGCCGAGTTGATGTTGGTAAACACCTTGAATTCGTCGGCGCAGCGCACATCGTAACCGTAGCTGGAGACGCCGAAGGAGATCACCCGGCTGTCCTGTTCGCCGCGCACCTGGCGCTCGACGAACGGTTCGATCATGCCGTGTTCCTGCGCCATGCGGCGAATCCACTTGTCCGATTTGATGCTCATGGCGGGGTGTCCTGAAGAGTTGCGAGGTGAAAATTCGAGACGCGCATCTTACCGGTCCCGGCGCCCAGGTTAAAGTTCCATGCCTCATCCCGCGCCGGGCGGGGGCTGCAGCCGCCGTCGATCCGAATTTGCGTAAAGCGCCTTCTGACCATTGGCAGGTTGCGGAAAGTGGGGTAAGGTGGCGCCACTGTGCTGCACGTGACACCGAGAATCTCTAGTTTGATGCACGATCCTGATCGGCCCATCGCTGAATTTTCTGCTCTCTTTGCGCTCAGTCCCGGCCAGGGTTTTTCCTGACCGTTATCAAATTGTCCAAGGAGACAGAAAAATGTCCAACCGTCAATCCGGTGTTGTTAAGTGGTTCAACGATGAGAAAGGCTACGGCTTCATCACCCCTCAGTCGGGCGACGACCTGTTCGTGCACTTCAAAGCCATCCAAGCTGACGGCTTCAAAACCCTGAAAGAAGGCCAGGCTGTTACTTTCGTCGCTACCCGCGGCCAGAAAGGCATGCAGGCTGAAGAAGTTCAGATCGCCTAAGTCGATCGAAGCTTCCTAGCTTTCAAAAAACCCGCCTTCCGGCGGGTTTTTTTATGCCTGGCCGAAAGACCGAGTCGACCTCTTCGCGGGTAAACCCGCTCCCACAGGGACAGCGCGGTACTTGAAGGCTGCGCTGTACCTGTGGGAGCGGGTTTACCCGCGAAGCAGGCGACTCGGTCTGCCAGTCAATCTTCGCTGATGGTAATGCTAGGCATCGCCGGCGCAGCAGCTTCCTGCAGCACGATCCGCGCGCCCACCTGGCGGGCCAGTTCCTGATAGACCATGGCAATCTGGCTTTCCGGCTCGGCGATCGCCGTCGGCTTGCCACTATCGGCCTGCTCGCGGATCAGCATCGACAGCGGCAACGACGCCAGCAGGTCGACGCCATACTGGCTCGCCAGCTTCTCGCCACCGCCTTCGCCGAACAGGTGCTCGGCATGGCCGCAGTTCGAGCAGATGTGCACAGCCATGTTCTCCACCACGCCCAGCACCGGGATGTTGACCTTGCGGAACATCTCCACGCCCTTCTTGGCATCCAGCAAGGCCAGGTCCTGCGGGGTGGTGACGATCACCGAACCGGCCACCGGTACCTTCTGCGCCAGGGTCAGCTGGATGTCACCGGTGCCCGGCGGCATGTCGATCACCAGGTAATCCAGGTCGTCCCAGGCGGTCTGGGTCACCAGCTGCAGCAGCGCGCCGGAAACCATCGGGCCACGCCATACCATCGGCGTGTTGTCGTCAGTCAGGAACGCCATGGACATGACTTCCACGCCATGGGCCTTGATCGGCACGAACCACTTCTGCTCGCGAATCTGCGGGCGGGTGCCTTCGGCGATGCCGAACATCACGCCCTGGCTGGGGCCATAGATATCGGCATCGAGAATACCCACCCGCGCACCCTCGCGGGCCAGCGCCAGGGCCAGGTTGGCCGCGGTGGTCGACTTGCCCACACCGCCCTTGCCCGAGGCCACGGCGATGATGTTCTTGACATTGGCCATTGCCGGCACCTGGGCCTGGGCCTTGTGCGCGGCCACCACGCAGTCGATCGACACCTGGGCACTGCTGACGCCCTCGAGGTTGCCGATGGCGGTCTGCAACACCTGGGCCCAGCCGTTCTTGAACAGCCCTGCGGCATAACCCAGCTGCAACTGCACGCTGACCTGCCCGCCCTGGATATCGATGGCGCGCACGCAGCCGGCGCTGACCGGGTCCTGGTTCAGGTAGGGGTCGGTGTACTGGCGAAGCACGCCTTCGACGGCGGCACGGGTGACGGCACTCATGGAGACTCCCAATGGCAAACTGAATGTAAAACAGACGCCTATCCTAACCCGTCAATCGTCAGCAGATGCGCATGCGGGGTGAAATATCTTCGCCAGCCCTTTATAGTGGCCGATCAACCTCATTTTTACCCCGTCGCCAGATAAGTAGCCGAGCCACCATGTCCGAGCCACGTCAGATTCTCGTCACCAGCGCCTTGCCCTATGCCAACGGATCGATCCACCTTGGCCATATGCTCGAGTACATCCAGACAGACATGTGGGTCCGCTTCCAGAAGCTGCGCGGCAACCAGTGCATCTACGTCTGCGCCGACGACGCCCACGGTTCGGCCATCATGCTGCGCGCCGAGAAGGAAGGCATCACCCCGGAACAGCTGATCGCCAACGTCCAGGCCGAACACAGCAGCGACTTCGCCGACTTCCTGGTGGACTTCGACAACTTCCACTCCACCCACAGCGAAGAAAACCGCGAGCTGTCGGGCCTGATCTACGCGCGCCTGCGTGACGCCGGGCACATCGCCACCCGTTCGGTGACCCAGTACTTCGACCCGGAAAAGGGCATGTTCCTCGCCGACCGCTTCATCAAGGGCACCTGCCCCAAGTGTGCGGCCGAAGACCAGTACGGCGACAACTGCGAAAAATGCGGCGCCACCTACGCGCCCACCGAGCTGAAGAACCCCAAGTCGGCGATCTCCGGCGCCACCCCGGTACTGCGTGATTCCCAGCACTTCTTCTTCAAGCTGCCGGACTTCCAGGCCATGCTGCAGCAGTGGACCCGTAGCGGCACGCTGCAGGACGCGGTAGCCAACAAGTTGGCCGAATGGCTGGACTCGGGCCTGCAGGAATGGGACATCTCCCGCGACGCGCCGTACTTCGGCTTCGAGATCCCAGGCGAGCCAGGCAAGTACTTCTACGTGTGGCTGGATGCACCAATCGGCTACATGGCCAGCTTCAAGAACCTTTGTGCACGCCGCCCGGAGCTGGACTTCGACGCGTTCTGGAACGAAGGCTCCAAGGCCGAGCTGTACCACTTCATCGGCAAGGACATCGTCAACTTCCACGCCCTGTTCTGGCCAGCCATGCTCGAAGGCGCCGGCTTCCGCAAGCCGAGCGCGGTCAACGTGCACGGCTACCTGACCGTGAACGGCGCCAAGATGTCCAAGTCGCGCGGCACCTTCATCAAGGCCCGCACCTACCTCGACCACCTGCAGCCGGAATACCTGCGTTACTACTACGCGGCCAAGTTGGGCCGTGGCGTCGATGACCTGGACCTGAACCTGGAAGACTTCGTGCAGAAGGTCAACTCCGACCTGGTCGGCAAGGTGGTCAACATCGCCAGCCGCTGCGCCGGTTTCATTCACAAGGGCAACGAAGGCGTGATGGTGGCTGGCGATGCCGCACCGGAGCTGACCGAAGCCTTCCTGGCGGCCGCCCCGTCGATCGCCGACGCCTATGAAGGCCGCGACTTCGGCCGTGCCATGCGCGAAATCATGGCGCTGGCCGACCGTGCCAACGCCTGGATCGCCGACAAGGCACCATGGTCGCTGGCCAAACAGGAAGGCAAGCAGGATGAAGTGCAGGCCATCTGCGCCCAGGGCATCAACCTGTTCCGCCAACTGGTGATCTTCCTCAAGCCTGTCCTGCCAGTGCTGGCCGCCGACGCCGAGGCCTTCCTCAACGTGGCACCGCTGACCTGGAACGACCACCTGTCGCGCCTGGAAAACCACCAGCTGAACCCGTTCAAGGCGCTGATGAGCCGTATCGAACCGGCCAAGGTCGAAGCCATGGTCGCCGCCAGCAAGGAAGACCTGCTGGCCGCCGAAGCCAAGGCCCCGGCCGGCAACGGCGAGCTGGCCAAGGACCCGCTGTCGGCGGAAATCGAGTTCGACACCTTCGCAGCCGTCGACCTGCGCGTGGCACTGATCGTCAAGGCCGAGGCCGTGCCGGGTGCCGACAAGCTGCTGCAACTGACCTTGGACATCGGTGACGAGCGCCGCAACGTGTTCTCCGGCATCAAGTCGGCCTACCCCGACCCATCCCAGCTGGAAGGCCGCCTGACCATGATGGTGGCCAACCTCAAGCCACGCAAGATGCGCTTTGGCGTGTCCGAAGGCATGGTCATGGCGGCCGGGCCTGGCGGTGAAGAGATCTACCTGCTGAGCCCGGACAGCGGTGCCAAGCCAGGCCAGCGCATCAAGTAACAAAACCTGCTGGACCTTGTGAGAGCGGGCGTGCCCGCGAAACGGACTACGCGGTGCATGGCACCGGCGTTGCCGGTGTTCGCGGGCACGCCCGCTCCCACAATGACTCCGGCACCTTGATGCCAAACCCGGACAATCGCCCCGATTCCCGGCTATCGTCATCTCATGAGCGACTACATCCTGGTTCTGATCAGCGCTGCGCTGGTCAATCACCTGTGCCTGCAACAACAGCCATTCCCCAGGCTGCACCTCCACGTGCACGGCCTCGCCTGCGCACTGTGCATTGCCTTGGGTGTGATCGGCGCACAACTACTGGTGCGCGGTGTGCTTGCCCCGCTGCACGCCCAGGACCTTGCTCTGTTCCTGTTGTTGCCCTGGCTGGCCGTGCTCGCCTGGGGCGTGCCATGGCTGCTGACAAGATGGCGCCCGAGCTGGCCGGTGACGCAACTGCCCGCGCTGCTGTTGAGCAACGCGGTAGTACTGGGGTTGGCCCTGCAACAGGCAAGCGACGACAGCACATGGCTCGCTACCTTGCTGCAAGGCCTGCTGGCCGGCGGCGGCTTCTGGTTGGCGTTGGTGCTGTTCGCCGACCTGCGCCAGCGCAGCGCTCATGCCGACGTCCCGGGGGCAATGGGCGGCCTGCCCATCGAACTGCTTGGGGCCGGGGTAATGGCCATGGCGTTTTCCGGCTTCAACGGGCTGTTCGCCCAATGACCGCCAAGCCCGACCCGCGGCTACGCACCAGCATGGGCCTGGTGTTGCTGGCCTGCGTACCTGGCCTGCTGGCGCTGTTCTGGCTGCATGGCTGGAGTTTGCTACTGAACCTGTTGCTGTGCGCCAGCGCCGCGCTGCTGTGCGAGGCGCTGTTGGTTACCTTGCGAGCACAACCGCTGCGCACGGCGCTGAACGACGGCAGCGCGCTGGTGACCGCCGTGCTGCTGGCCGCCGCCCTGCCCACCCTGGCGCCCTGGTGGTTGCCTGTGGTCGCAGCCAGTGTTGCCATCGGCATCGGCAAGCAGGCCTTTGGCGGGGTCGGGCGTAACCTGTTCAACCCGGCCATGGTCGGCTACGCCTTCGTGCTGCTGAGCTTCCCGTTGCAGATGAACCATTGGCCAGGGCCGGCACCAGGCCTGCTCGACAGCCTGCAGCTGGTGTTCGCCGGCGGTGAGCAGATCGATGCATGGGCCCGGCCGACACTGCTCGACGGCCTGCGCCACAACCGCAGCCTGACCATCGATGAACTGTTCGCCAGCCACCCGGGCTTCGGCAGCATCGGAGGACGGGGCAGCGAATGGGTCAACCTGGCGTTCCTGCTGGGCGGCCTGTTTTTGCTGCAACGCAAGGTGATCAGCTGGCATGCGCCGGTTGGCCTGCTGGCAGGGTTGTTACTGTTCAGCCTGCTGGGCTGGAATGGCTCGGGTTCGGACTCCAACGGCTCCCCCCTGCTGCACCTGTTCTCCGGCTCGACCATGATGGCGGCGTTCTTCATTGCCACCGAACCGGTATCCGGCCCCCGGCAGGAGTGGGCGAAGCTGGGGTTTGGCCTGGGGGCGGGCCTGCTGATCTACCTGATCCGCACCTGGGGCAGCTACCCGGACGGTACGGCGTTCGCCATCCTGCTGATGAACCTCATGGCGCCGAGCCTCGAACGCCTGGCTTTGCAGCGCCAGCAGGTTGCACGATGAAGCGCCTGGTACGTGATGTGGGCCTGCTGCTACTGACCGGGGTACTGGCACTATCGGCCACCCTGGCCTGGCGACACTGGACCAGCGCGGCCATCGTCGACGCCGAGAAACAACTGAATAGCCGTCAGCGGCTGGCAGTGCTGCCAGAAGGCAGTTACGACAACCAGCCCTTGGACAGCCCGCTGCCCAGGCCCGCCGCACAGCGGCCAAACAGCCGTATCCTGGCAGCTTACCGGGCGACGCTGGCGGGAAAGCCGGCCGCCATCATCCTGGTCACCCAGGCCCAGGGCTATGCCGGGCCGATCGTGCTGAGCGTGGCCATCACCGCGGACGGCCGGCTGATCGGCAGCCAGGTAGTCGAGCAACAGGAAAGCCCCGGGCTGGGTGCACGCCTGGGTGATCCGCAGCTGAACTGGCTTGGGCAATTTGCCAACCGCCAGCTGGGCGATCGCTGGGCGCTGAAGCGCGACCAGGGCGACTTTGACCAGTTGGCTGGCGCAACCGTGACCTCACGGGCGGTGATGGGCGCGCTGCAGGAGGCGCTGAGCTACTTCGATGAGCAGCGCAGCGTATTGCTGGAGGGCGGCTCTCATGAATAGGTTCTATCTGCTCGGCGCAAGCCTTGTGCCCCTGTTGGGTGCCACCCGAACACTGAGCGAAGGCGCCACCATCGGCGTGTGTGCGGTGCTGATGAGCAGCCTTCACCAGCTGTTGCTGGCGCCCCTGCGCCAGCGGCTTGCCACCTGGAGCTATGTGCTGGCCAGCCTGCTGCTGTTGGCGGCCCTGGCCAGTTGCCTGCAACTGGCACTGCGTGCCTGGCTGCTGCCAGTGGCACTTGCCCTCGGCCACTATCCCGCACTGCTGTGCCTGCAATGCCTGGCCACTGACCACCTGCTGCCCGATCAAGGGCGCTGGCGCCTGCTCGCCGGCCACCTTTGCGCACTGCTTGCCACATGCCTGCTGCTCGGCGCCAGCCGCCAATGGTTGGCCGACGGTACCGGCCTGCACCTGGCCAGCCTGGCCCCGGGCGCCTTGCTACTGCTCGGACTGCTGTTGGCCTTGTACAATCGCCTGCGCCCGGGCCCCGCCCAACCACGTCGTCAAGGAAAGCTCTGATTTCATGAATGCCGCCAAACGCCTGGAGATCTTTCGCAGGCTGCACGAAGACAACCCCGACCCGAAGACCGAACTGGCCTACACCACCCCGTTCGAACTGCTGGTCGCCGTGACACTGTCTGCGCAGTCCACCGATGTCGGCGTCAACAAGGCCACCGCACGCCTGTTCCCGGTCGCCAACACCCCCGAGGCCATCTATGCGCTGGGCGTCGAAGGCCTGAGCGAGTACATCAAGACCATTGGCTTGTACAACAGCAAGGCCAAGAACGTCATCGAAGCCTGCCGGCTGCTGATCGAACGCCATGGCAGCCAGGTACCGCAAACCCGCGAAGCCCTGGAGGCGCTGCCCGGCGTGGGCCGCAAGACCGCCAACGTAGTGCTCAACACGGCGTTCCGCCAGCCAACAATGGCGGTGGATACCCATATCTTCCGGGTCAGCAACCGCACGGGCATTGCGCCAGGCAAGACGGTGCTGGAAGTGGAGAAAAAGCTGATCAAGTTCGTGCCGAAGGATTACCTGCTCGACGCCCACCACTGGCTGATCCTGCACGGGCGCTATGTGTGCCAGGCACGCAAGCCGCGCTGCGGCAGTTGCCGGATCGAAGACCTGTGCGAGTACAAGCACAAGACCTCCGACGATTGAGTCGATAGCTGGAAACCACCTGCAGCGATTGAAAAAATCTTTTTTACCAGCGTCTGCTTTCTGGTTATAAGGACGGCCAATGGCCCCTTGGCTTGGAGCGACTCATGAGTAGCGATAAAGACGACCTGTCGATCGAAGATGATTTTGTTGCCGCGGATGACGAAGCGGAACCCCAGGTGGAAACCGCAAAGACCAACCTGAGCAAGCGCCGCACCATCGACAATATGCTGGAAGAAAGGCGCCTGCAGAAGCAGCTGGCCGACTTCGACTACGATCTGTAACCCTGGCAAAGCCTCCTGGCTGGAGGCTTTACGGCCTTGGCGGTCAGTTCAACCCTTGCCGCTGCGCCAGCTCGATCAGGTCGACCAGCGAGCGCGCATTGAGCTTGAGCAACAGGCGCGACTTGTAGGTACTGACCGTCTTGTTGCTGAGGAACATGCTGTCGGCAATCTCCTTGTTGGAACGCCCTCGCGCCAGCTGTTGCAACACGGTCATCTCGCGCGCCGAGAGGCGGTTGACCATATCCGTCTCGCTTCCGCCCCTGCCACGTGACACATGCAAGGCCTGGTTGGGGAAGTAGCTGTAGCCCGACAGTACGGCCTTGATGGCGCTCAGCAGCTCGGTGAGTTCCTGCTGCTTGCACACATACCCCGCCGCCCCCGCCTGCATGCAGCGCATCGAGAAGTTGCCTGGGGCCTGCGATGTCAGCACCAGCACCTTGCTGCCCGGGCTGAAAGTTGTCATGCGACCGATAACCTCCAGGCCATCCAGCTTGGGGATACCGATATCGAGCACCACGATATCCGGCAGGTGTTGCCGTGTGAGTTGCAGCGCAGCCACCCCGTTGTCGGTTTCCGCCACGACGTCATACCCATGCCGCTCCATCAGCATGCGTACGGCCAGGCGTATGACCGGATGATCATCCACGATAAGCACTTTATTCATGCGATATCCATTCATTGCTTTTGCTATGGCCCGCCAAGATAACCTACAGAACGCTTACTGGCGCGGTGATTTACCGACGAAATATATGAACAGATAGAACCTACAACACTTACAGAAATTTCCTACACTCAACTGACGCACTTGTAACAATCAAATTCCCTGCTACCGAATGAACGGTATCACCAGCCGCTAAAAGTGCACCAGTTGAAAACCGGCCGAAACCTCGGGAAATACTCAGTTCAAATGCGCTGAACAAACACCGTCATCAGGATTCCGAGCGATTATTCTCACCCGGGAAACAATCCAGCCTTTAGTTGAGCATCGCCGTAAGGTAAAGATGTGCAAAATCGCTGGAGACGACCCCATATGCACCAAGTACAACCTGTCGCCCCGCTGACGATCATTGCCATCTTCGCAGGGATTATCGAAGCCTCCGCCCTTGCCACATTGCCGTTTCTCAGCGAATCCAGCCAAAAGCTCTATACCTGGTTCCTGGTGGGCTTCCCATTCTTCCTGACGGCACTGTTCTTCCTCACGCTCAACTTCAATTACAAGTCGCTCTACGACCCTTCATCAAACAGGACGGCAAATGACAACACGTCGACACAGAGCGATGTGGCCAAACATGCAATGCCCGGTAATACCAGCGAAGCGCTGCAGGGCGAGCCTGTCACATTCATGTTTTCCGGCCCCGATGCCTATCGCATGATGGAGCAGCAATTGCTGTCCGCCCTTGCCCAACCGCCGCAGCAAGCGCGCACGTGGCGCTTTTGCAACCTGGATAGACGCCAGTGCGCACAACTATCGATCAGCGCGCTTGATGGACAGCAGGCGAGCGACGGCCATTGATATCACAGATAAAAAAACCCCGGCCTAGGCCGGGGTTCTTGCTGCACATGCCAGCGATCAGAGCAGCGAGCGGCCCTTGTTGGCAGCAATGCGCATACGCAGGGCGTTGAGCTTGATGAAGCCCGCTGCGTCCGCCTGGTTGTAGGCGCCGCCATCTTCCTCGAAGGTAGCGATGTTGGCATCGAACAGCGAGTCGTCCGACTTGCGGCCGACAACGGTGACGTTGCCCTTGTACAGCTTCAGGCGTACCACGCCGTTCACGTTGACCTGCGAAGCGTCGATCATCTGCTGCAGCATCAGACGCTCCGGGCTCCACCAGTAGCCGGTGTAGATCAGGCTGGCGTACTTCGGCATCAGCTCATCCTTCAGGTGAGCGACTTCGCGGTCCAGGGTGATCGACTCGATGGCACGGTGGGCCTTGAGCATGATGGTGCCGCCTGGGGTCTCGTAGCAGCCACGCGACTTCATGCCGACGTAACGGTTCTCGACGATGTCCAGACGGCCGATGCCATTGGCACCACCGATACGATTCAGGTCGGCCAGGACGGTGGCCGGGGTCTTCTCGACACCGTCGATGGCAACGATGTCACCGTTGCGGTAGGTCAGCTCGATGTAGGTAGCCTGGTCCGGGGCATTCTCGGGCGAGACGCTCCAGCGCCACATGTCTTCTTCGTGCTCGGTCCAGGTATCTTCCAGGACACCGCCTTCGTAGGAGATGTGCAGCAGGTTGGCGTCCATCGAGTACGGCGACTTCTTCTTGCCGTGGCGCTCGATCGGGATGCCGTGCTTCTCGGCGTAGTCCATCAGCTTCTCGCGGGACAGCAGGTCCCACTCACGCCATGGGGCGATTACCTTGACGCCTGGCTTCAAGGCGTAGGCGCCCAGTTCGAAACGCACCTGGTCGTTGCCTTTGCCGGTGGCGCCGTGGGAAATGGCGTCGGCGCCGGTTTCGTTGGCGATTTCGATCAGGCGCTTGGCGATCAGCGGACGGGCGATGGAAGTACCCAGCAGGTACTCGCCTTCGTATACGGTGTTGGCGCGGAACATCGGGAACACGAAATCACGCACGAACTCTTCGCGCAGGTCGTCGATGTAGATCTCTTTAACGCCCATTGCCTGGGCCTTGGCACGAGCCGGCTCGACCTCTTCGCCCTGACCCAGGTCAGCGGTGAAGGTCACCACTTCGCAGTTGTAGGTATCCTGCAGCCACTTGAGAATCACCGAAGTATCAAGGCCGCCGGAATACGCCAGTACGACCTTTTTTACGTCCGCCATGCCATCACTCCACGGGGTTGTACGGAAAGGGATCGATTCTAACGACGTTACGGATAAATTTACAGTGGGGCGACAGCTTCTGACGACAAAGCGACAGGAAGTTTCGGAAGGGCGACTTACCGTCGGAAAGTATGAAATGCCGTGTAGGAGCGGCCTTGTGTCGCGATGGGCTGCGCAGCAGCCCCTGGATCTCAGCAATGCAGCGAAAACTGCCGGGGCTGCTGCGCAGCCCATCGCGACACAAGGCCGCTCCTACAGAAAGCTCCGCAACCTTCAGGACTTGGCAGGTGTTGGCTCAGGGGCCTTTTCGACAGGCTTCTCCACCGGCTTCTCGATCACCGTCACCCGATCCAGTTCAATATTCACCCGACGGTTACGCGCCCGGTTGGCAGCATTGGTGTTCTTCGCCAACGGGTAACGCTCGCCTTGGAAACGCACGGTAATCTGCTCTTCCGGAACGCCATGGGCCTTGAGGTAGTCGGCCACCGCCAGTGCCCGGCGGCGCGACATGTCGCGATTGGTCAGGCGGTTGCCACTGTTGTCGGAGTGACCGTTGAGCTCGACATGGTTCACCGTCGGGTCAGCCTTCATGTAGTCGAGGATCACATCCAGCCGTGCCTTGGCCGCACCATCCAGCTCGAAGCCGCCCCCGGGGAAGCCCACCTGGGTCTGGCGCACCTGGTCGTAATTCATCGGCAGCAGCTTGCCGGCACAGGCCTGATAGTCGCTGTAGGCCTTGGCGAAGCTGACCGGTAGCACACGCACTTCCATCGGCCTGCCCGCCTCGCCGGTGTAATTGCGTACCACCGTGCTGCGCCCATCGAGCAGGCCGTTGATCAGGCGGCTGGCCTGGCCCTGGGACGAACTGAACAGCACCCCGGTGCGAGCCATGCGCACGCTGCCCAGGTTGATATCACTGCGCCCGGGTTGCCACGGCGCAGCGGCTGCCAGCAAGGTGGCCGTGCCCGCACCCAGTACATTGCTGTCCGAACGCAGCTGGAACACCGGCTGCTCGCCCGCGCGGCGCACGAACTCGCCGCTGCCGAAGCCGTCGATCGGCTGGATCAGCCGGCACTCGAACTGGTCACCCTCGACCTTCCAGGCGATGTTCTCCATGCGCGTCTGGAAGGTCAGCGCGCCGGCCGGCAGGCTGGCGAACAGGGTCAACAGGGCTAGGTAACGCTGGCGCACGGGCGGCTCCACAAATTCTGACGGCTTACCTGCAGGCTATCGGACGCCTGCCGGAAAACTTGATAGCCGTGCTCCACCCAGGGTTTTCCGGTAGCATTGGGGCTTGAGTTCGACCCGCCTGGAATCCCCAATGTCCGATCGCCTGACCCTCCTGCGTCCCGACGACTGGCACATCCATCTGCGCGATGGTGCCGTCCTGCCCCACACCGTTGGCGACGTGGCGCGTACTTTCGCCCGTGCCATCATCATGCCCAACCTGGTTCCGCCGGTACGCAATGCCGTCGAGGCCGGCGCCTACCGTGAGCGCATCCTGGCCGCCCGCCCGGCTGGCAGCCGCTTCGAGCCGCTGATGGTGCTGTACCTCACCGACCGCACCAGCCCCGAGGACATCCGCGCGGCCAAGGCCAGCGGCTTCGTGTACGCCGCCAAGCTGTACCCTGCCGGCGCCACCACCAACTCCGACTCGGGCGTGACCAGCATCGACAACATCTTCCCGGCCATCGAGGCGCTGGCGGAAGTTGGCATGCCGCTACTGGTGCATGGCGAAGTGACCCGCAGCGAGATCGACGTGTTCGACCGCGAGAAGCGTTTCATCGACGAGCACATGCGCCGTGTGGTCGAGCGCTTCCCCACGCTGAAGGTGGTGTTCGAGCACATCACCACCAGCGATGCCGCGCAGTTCGTCACCGAGGCCCCGGCCAACGTCGGCGCGACCATCACCGCGCAGCACCTGCTGTACAACCGCAACCACATGCTGGTTGGCGGCATTCGCCCGCACTTCTACTGCCTGCCGATCCTCAAGCGCAACACCCACCAGGTGGCGCTGCTGGACGCGGCCACCAGCGGCAACCCGAAGTTCTTCCTGGGTACCGACTCGGCCCCGCACGCCCGTCACGCCAAGGAAGCCGCCTGCGGTTGTGCCGGTTGCTACACCGCCTACGCAGCCATCGAGATGTACGCCGAAGCATTCGAGCAGCGTAACGCGCTGGACAAGCTGGAAGGCTTCGCCAGCCTGCACGGCCCGGCGTTCTACGGCCTGCCGGCGAACACCGACACCATTACCCTGGTCCGCGAAGAATGGACCGCCCCGGACAGCCTGCCGTTTGGCGAGCAGACCGTGGTCCCGCTGCGCGCCGGCGAAAAACTGCGCTGGCGCCTGCTGGAGGAAAACGCGTGAGCGAAGACCTCTACGAAGACGACCTGGACACCCAAGGCAGCAGCGGCTCGCGCCACCCGATGGCCGAGCGCTTCCGCGGCTATCTGCCGGTAGTAGTGGATGTTGAAACCGGCGGCTTCAACAGCGCTACCGATGCCCTGCTGGAAATTGCCGCTGTCACCATCGGCATGGACGAAAAGGGCTTCCTGTTCCCCGAGCACACCTACTTCCACCGGGTGGAGCCATTCGAGGGCGCCAACATCGAGGCGGCCGCGCTGGAGTTCACCGGGATCAAGCTGGACCACCCGCTGCGCATGGCGGTCAGCGAGGAAAGTGCGCTGACCGACATCTTCCGCGGCGTACGCAAGGCGCTCAAGGCCAATGGCTGCAAGCGGGCGATCCTGGTCGGCCACAACAGCAGCTTCGACCTGGGCTTCCTCAATGCGGCGGTAACGCGCAATGACCTGAAGCGCAACCCGTTCCACCCGTTCTCCAGCTTCGACACCGCTACCCTGGCGGGCCTGGCCTACGGCCAGACCGTACTGGCGCGGGCCTGCCAGAGCGCCGACATCGACTTCGACGGGCGTGAGGCGCATTCGGCGCGTTATGACACCGAGAAGACGGCCGAGCTGTTCTGCGGCATCGTCAACCGCTGGAAAGAGATGGGCGGCTGGCGCGATTTCAACGATTGAGTTGAAAGAGCATTCGCGGGCATGCCCACTCCCACAGGGATCGCACAATGACTGAGGCCCGTGGGATACCTGTGGGAGCGGGTTTACCCGCGAAGAGGCCGGCACAGGACGGCACAAAAAAAACCGGCCACAAGGGCCGGTTTTTTCATGCACGCGGCAATTACAGCTTGCCAGCGTTCTCGCTCAGGTAGGCAGCAACGCCTTCCGGCGAAGCGTTCATGCCTTTGTCGCCTTTTTTCCAGTTGGCAGGGCAGACTTCGCCGTGCTCTTCGTGGAATTGCAGGGCGTCGACCAGGCGCAGCAGCTCGTCCATGTTGCGGCCCAGTGGCAGGTCGTTGACGATCTGCGAACGGACAACACCGTTGGTGTCGATCAGGAAGGCACCACGGAAGGCCACGCCGCCTTCGGACTCGACGTCGTAGGCCTTGCAGATTTCGTGGGTCATGTCGGCAGCCAGGGTGTATTTGACCTGGCCGATACCGCCGTTGTTGACCGGGGTGTTACGCCAGGCGTTGTGGGTGAAGTGCGAGTCGATCGACACGCCGATCACTTCCACGTTGCGCGCCTGGAAGTCAGGGATGCGGTTGTCCAGGGCGATCAGCTCGGACGGGCAGACGAAGGTGAAGTCCAGCGGGTAGAAGAACACCAGGCCGTACTTGCCCTTGATGGCCGAAGCCAGGTTGAAGCTGTCGACGATCTCGCCATTGCCCAGCACGGCCGGAACGGTGAAATCGGGGGCTTTCTTACCAACGAGTACGCTCATTGTAATCTCCTGATGAGGGTGAAAAACCGTTTGCCGGGCCAGACGGGCTTGCCCGACATCCAACAAAGGCCGACCATCATACACGGCTTCTGGTGACAGGCCGACTCCAACGACGAAGCAACCGCCGGTCGCTCAAGCACGGCCCTTTCAGAAACTCCTTTGACAAGCATTCTCATTAACATTAAGCTCCACACCATCGAGCCCACCAACGATGGTCAGCCTTTATGTATGTGTGTCTTTGTGTCGGCGTTACCGACGGACAGATCCGCGATGCGATCTATGAAGGATGCTGCAGCTACAAGGAAGTGCGAGCCGCGACCAATGTCGCCAGCCAGTGTGGCAAATGTGCCTGCGTGGCCAAGCAGGTGGTCCGCGAGACCCTGACCGAACTCCAGGTCAGCCAGGCAGCCCTGCCCTACCCCGTGGAATTTACCGCAGCCTGAAAACCCAGAATTCGAAGAACCGGACCTTGCGTCCGGTTTTTTTATGCCCGCAATTCAATAAGTTAGCGCTCCAACGCGGTTCACAAACATTCTTATTTCCATTAATTTTCACTTATTATTCAAGAACTTAGGTTTGACACACCTAAGTATCGGGCTCAAACTTCACTGTATTGGCACACTTCTACAGGGCAGGAACCCGACATGAAAGGCGACGTAAGCGTCATCCAGCATCTCAACAAGATCCTCGGAAACGAGCTGGTCGCGATCAACCAGTACTTCCTGCACGCACGCATGTACGAAGATTGGGGCCTGAACAAACTCGGCAAGCACGAGTACAAGGAATCCATCGACGAGATGAAGCACGCTGACAAACTGATCAAGCGTATTCTCTTCCTCGAAGGCATCCCCAACGTCCAGGACCTGGGCAAGCTGCTGATTGGCGAGCACACCAAGGAAATGCTCGAGTGCGACCTGAAGATCGAACAGAAAGGCCTGGTCGACCTGAAAGCAGCCATCGCCCATTGCGAAACCGCTGGCGACTTCGGCTCGCGTGACATGCTCGAAGACATCCTCGAGTCCGAGGAAGAACACATCGACTGGCTGGAAACCCAGCTGGGGCTGATCGACAAGATTGGTATCGAGAACTACCTGCAGTCGCAGATGGGCGAAGAATAAATATTCGCCCCATGAAAAAACCCGCGATGAGCGGGTTTTTTCATGCTTGCCGGAAATTCAGGCTTCGGAAGCCTTGGCCTTGGCAGCCGCTTCCTTGATCAGGGTCTGCAGCTCACCCTTTTCGAACATTTCCAGCATGATGTCGCTGCCGCCGACCAGCTCACCGGCTACCCACAGTTGCGGGAAGGTCGGCCAGTTGGCGTACTTTGGCAGGTTCGCACGGATTTCCGGGTTCTGCAGGATGTCGACGTAGGCGAACTTCTCGCCACAACCCATCACGGCCTGCGATGCACGCGCAGAGAAGCCACACTGCGGGGCATTCGGCGAGCCTTTCATGTAAAGCAGAATGGTGTTGTTGGCAATCTGCTCTTTGATCGTTTCGATGATATCCATGTAGCACCTCGGCTGAACTTTCCGACGCGGTCGTCGGCACGGTGACGCATTGTAACGGAAAGCCGAGCAGCATGCTCGGCCTTACCGTTCCTTACGCGGCCTCTACCTGCACGGGTACGCCATTGAGGGCGGCATTGCCGGAAACCTGATCACGCAGGCGCTCATCGGTGAGGTCGTTGGCGCTCACGCCAGGTTGCGCCTGGGCGGTCTGCATGTGCACGCCCCGACGAGAGTGACCGAAGCCATGGGGCAGGCTCACCACGCCCGGCATCATGTCCTCGCAGGCCTGCACCTCGACTTCAAGGTCCCCGGTACGCGAGCGGATACGAACCCGCTGGCCGTCCTGCAGCTGCCGCTGCTGCAGGTCCTGCGGGTGCATCAACAACTGATGTCGCGGTTTGCCTTTCACCAGCCGATGAAAATTGTGCATCCACGAATTGTTGCTGCGTACATGGCGACGGCCGATCAGCAGCAGTTCGCCCGGCGCCGGAGGGGCTTGTTGCGCCAGCCGACCCAGGTCGTCCAGCAGCACCTGCGGCGCCGCTTCGACAGCCTTGCTGGCAGTCGTCAGGCGCGCTGCTAGGTTGGCGCGCAATGGCCCCAGGTCGAGGCCATGCGGGTGCTCGTCCAGCGCTGCCAGCGACAACTGCCAGGGTGTCGCTTCACCATAGCGCCCCTTGCGCAAGGCCAGGTCGATCATCTGCGCTGGCGCCCAGGTCGGCTTCAACTCCAGCTCGGCGCGCTTGGCGAACGCTTGTGCCAGCCCGACGAAAATCTCCCAGTCATGCAATGCCCCTTCGGGCTTGGCCAGGACCGCCCGGTTGAAGCGGGTCACGTTGCGCACGGCCAGCAAGTTGAACGTGGAGTCGTAATGGTCGTTTTCCAGCGCCGAGGTGGAGGGCAGGATCAGGTCGGCATGGCGGGTGGTTTCGTTGATGTACAGGTCGATGCTGAGCATGAACTCCAGCCCCTCCAGCGCCACATCCAGCTGGCGGCCGTTGGGCGTGGACAGTACGGGGTTGCCAGCCACCGTCACCAGCGCGCGCACCTGCCCTTCGCCGGGTGTCAGCATTTCCTCGGCCAAGGCCGCCACGGGCTCACCAGGTTGATCAGTTGCACCAACCAGTGGCAAAGGGTGCCGTAGGCTTGGGTCGATACCCCCATGCGGCCGTAGCACACCGCCTTGTCGGCCGCGGCGAAGTCCCGTGCCAGCTGGCGGATGTCTGTCGCGGCAATGCCACAGTGCGCACTCATGGCCTCCGCGCTGAACGGCGCGATCGCTTCGCGCACCTGCTGCAGGCCGGCGACCGGCAAGTGCGAGCCGCGCGCCAGGCCTTCAGCGAACAGGGTGTTGAGCAAGCCGCACAACAAGGCCGCATCCCCTCCAGGGCGAATGAACAGGTGACTGTCGGCCATCGCCGCCGTTTCGCTGCGCCGCGGGTCCACCACCACCAGGCGCCCACCCCGGGCCTGCAGCGCTTTCAGCCGCTTTTCCACGTCCGGCACGGTCATGATGCTGCCGTTGGAGGCCAGCGGGTTGCCGCCGAGGATCAGCATGAAACCGGTCTGGTCGATGTCCGGGATCGGCAGCAGCAGGCCATGGCCGTACATGAGGTGGCTGACCAGGTGCTGCGGCAACTGGTCCACCGAGGTGGCAGAGAAGCGGTTTCGGGTTTTCAGCAGGCCCAGAAAGTAGTTGCTGTGGGTCATCAGGCCGTAGTTGTGCACGCTCGGGTTGCCTTGGTACACCGCCACCGCATTGCGCCCATGGGCCTGCTGGATCGCCCACAGCCTGTCGGCGGCCAGGGCAAAGGCCTCGTCCCAGCCGATGGCCTGCCAGTGCTCGCCCACCCGCTTGTGCGGTTGGCGCAGGCGGTCGGGGTCGTTCTGGATGTCCTGCAGGGCCACGGCCTTTGGGCAGACATGGCCGCGGCTGAACGGGTCCTGGGGGTCGCCCTTGATCGAACTGATCAGCGCCCGCCCGTCGTCGTCATGGCTGACTTCGATGTTCAGCCCACAGATCGCTTCGCACAGGTGACAGGCACGGTGATGCAGGGTCTTGGTCATGGCCGCCTCTGTCTTGTTGTCATGGAGGATGTGTAGAGGGTTGTCGAACATCGACTATGCGCCCGGCCCCCGCCGCCGGCCAGCGCGCTTCGCGGCGTGAATCCACCGACATCAGGCACACGATTTGCGACAGCCATTTGCCAAATTGCCGGCAAGCCGTGTACAACCTTCTGTAGCAAATAAAAAACAGCACTGCCCGTCGGGTAAAGACACCCTTTGCAACACCCTTTGGTACTGGGCAGCTGTTTCCCCTCTTGGCTTCAGGCGACATTTACTTATAGTATTGCGCCTTTCCCTATTTCGTCCGCCCCCGTGCGGCTTACGCCGCAGGTCACTCCCGTTGTCAAAAAAAACCATACGGTCGACCTGCATACCGTTGCAGATAAGGTAGTCAATCATGAGCGCTAGGCACTTTCTCTCCCTGCTGGACTTCACCACCGACGAATTGCTCGGGGTGATCCGCCGCGGCATCGAGCTGAAGGACCTGCGCAAGCGAGGCGTGCTGTTCGAGCCGCTGAAGAACCGCGTGCTGGGCATGATCTTCGAGAAGTCCTCGACCCGTACCCGCGTGTCGTTCGAGGCCGGCATGATCCAGCTCGGCGGCCAGGCCATCTTCCTGTCCCCGCGCGACACCCAGCTGGGCCGTGGCGAGCCGATCGGCGACAGTGCCATCGTGCTGTCGAGCATGCTCGATGTGGTGATGATCCGTACCCACGCCCACAGCACCCTGACCGAATTCGCCGCCAACTCGCGTGTGCCGGTGATCAACGCGCTGTCCGACGAGTCGCACCCGTGCCAGCTGCTGGCCGACATGCAGACCTTCCTCGAACATCGCGGCTCGATCCAGGGCAAGACCGTGGCCTGGATCGGCGATGGCTTCAACATGTGCAACTCGTACATCGAGGCAGCCAGGCAGTTCGACTTCCAGCTGCGCATCGCCTGCCCGGAAGGCTACGAGCCGGACCCACGCTTCATGGCCATTGGTGGTGACCACGTGCAGATCGTGCGTGACCCGAAGGAAGCCGTGCGCGGCGCCCATCTGGTGACCACGGATGTCTGGACTTCCATGGGCCAGGAGGAGGAAACTGCACGGCGCCTGGCGCATTTCGCGCCTTACCAGGTCACCCGCGAACTGCTCGACCTGGCGGCACCCGACGCCCTGTTCATGCACTGCCTGCCAGCCCACCGTGGTGAGGAAATCAGCCATGACCTGCTCGACGACCCACGTTCGGTCGCCTGGGACCAGGCTGAAAACCGCCTGCATGCACAGAAGGCCCTTCTCGAATTCCTTGTAGAACCGGCTTACCACCACGCATGAGTCAACCCCTACTGCTCAACCTGCGCAACCTCGCCTGCGGCTATGGCGACCAGCGCATCGTCCAGAACCTCAATCTGCACCTGAACGCAGGCGACATCGGTTGCCTGCTGGGTTCATCCGGTTGCGGCAAGACCACCACCCTGCGCGCCATCGCCGGTTTCGAACCCGTGCACGACGGCGAGATCCAGCTGGCTGGCGAGGTCATTTCCCGAGCTGGCTTCACCCTGGCCCCGGAAAAACGCCGCATCGGCATGGTGTTTCAGGATTACGCGCTGTTCCCGCACCTGACCGTGGCACAGAACATTGCCTTCGGCATCGCCAAGCACCCGCGCCAGGCCGAGGTCATCGAAGAGATGCTCGAGCTGGTCAAGCTGGGCGGCCTGGGCGGGCGCTACCCGCATGAACTGTCCGGCGGCCAACAGCAACGGGTCGCCCTGGCCCGTGCGCTGGCACCGGAGCCGCAACTGCTGCTGCTCGACGAGCCATTCTCCAACCTCGACGTGGAGCTGCGCCGGCGCCTGAGCCATGAGGTTCGCGACATTCTCAAGAGCCGCGGCACCAGCGCCATCCTGGTGACCCATGACCAGGAAGAGGCCTTTGCCGTCAGCGACCAGGTTGGCGTGTTCAAGGAAGGCCGCCTGGAGCAGTGGGACACGCCCTACAACCTTTACCACGAGCCGCAGACGCCGTTCGTGGCCAGCTTCATTGGCCAGGGGTATTTCATCCGTGGGCAGATGATCAGCCACGAAGCGGTCAATACCGAGCTGGGTGAACTGCGCGGCAACCGTGCCTACATCATGGCGCCGGGCAGCTCGGTGGATGTGCTGCTGCGCCCTGACGATATCGTCCACGCACCGGGCAGCGCGCTGCAGGCGAACATCGTCGGCAAGAGCTTCCTTGGGGCATCGACCCTGTACCGCCTGCAGTTGCCGACCGGCAGCCAGCTGGAGGCGATCTTCCCTAGCCATAACGACCATCAGGTCGGCGAGGATGTGGGGATTGCGGTCAAGGCCGATCACCTGGTGCTGTTCCCGGTGCCGGGCAGCGTGGCGGCGCAGTTGCCGCGGCAGGAGAACGGGGTGCGCCGGTACAGTTCAGCGACCTGATTCGAAATTTTGGGGCCGCTTTGCGGCCCTTTCGCGACACAAGGCCGCTCCTACAAGGGTACGTATTCCCCCTGTAGGAGCGGCCTTGTGTCGCGATGGGCTGCAAAGCAGCCCCAGAAATCTCAGCCCCGACCAATCCCGGCAAACTTGCCTTGAGTGTACTCAGCCAGCACTGCGGCCGCCAACTCCACCTCCAGCCCACGCCGCCCGGCGCTGACATGGATGGTTGCAAAGTTCTGCGCCGAGTCATCGATGAAGGTGCGCAGGCGCTTCTTCTGCCCCAGCGGGCTGATCCCGCCCACCAGGTACCCCGTGGCCCGCTGCGCAACCGCCGGGTCGGCCATCTCGCACTTTTTCACCCCGGCAGCATGGGCCAGGGCCTTGAGGTCGAGCGTACCCACCACAGGCACCACCGCCACCAGCAACTCACCCTTCTCACTGCTCGCCAGCAAGGTCTTGAACACCTGCTGCGGGTCGAGACCGAGCTTTTCCGCCGCCTCCAGGCCATATGACGCCGATTTGGGGTCATGTTCGTAACTGTGCACACGATGCTCGGCACGGTGTTTCTTCAACAGGTCTAGGGCGGGGGTCATGCGGGGGCTCCGGTCGGGGACAGCTCGGCGGCTACTTTAGGACAATTCCCACACCTCAGCCAGCGAACCGCAACTGCGCGCCTCTAGTACGCGGATCCGCACCTGAAATCAGCATCCAGATCGTGACCGGCCGTTCACTTTCGACCTTTGACATCAGCGTTTCTTGTCTATATTTTTTCGTTTCTGAATAAATGGTGCACTTTTAAGGTGCATTTCCTACATCTGCCTGGGGTCAACGGGGATAGACTCCGGGCTTTGCTGTCGAGCGCCACGCGCCTCACAACAAAAAAAACGAGGTCATACATGACGACTGCTCTACGCCAACCCGCGCTGTCCAGCCAATGCCTGGCCGAGTTCCTCGGCACTGCCCTGCTCATCTTCTTCGGTACCGGCTGCGTCGCCGCGCTCAAGGTCGCGGGCGCCAGCTTCGGCCTTTGGGAAATCAGCATCATCTGGGGCGTGGGCGTCAGCATGGCGATCTACCTCACCGCCGGTGTTTCCGGCGCGCACCTGAACCCTGCGGTGAGCATTGCCCTCACCCTGTTCGCCGGTTTCGACAAGCGCAAGCTGCCCTTCTACATGCTGGCCCAGGTGTGCGGCGCATTTTGTGGCGCAGCGTTGGTCTACACCTTGTACAGCAACCTGTTCTTCGATTTCGAACAGGCCCACGCCATGTTGCGCGGTAGCGAAGCCAGCCTGGAACTGGCCTCGGTGTTCTCCACCTATCCGCACCCATCGCTGTCCACCGGCCAGGCGTTCCTGGTCGAAGTGATCATCACCGCCATCCTGATGGCCGTGATCATGGCCCTGACCGACGACAACAACGGCCTGCCGCGCGGCGCCATGGCCCCGCTGCTGATCGGCCTGCTGATCGCCGTGATCGGCAGCGCCATGGGCCCGTTGACCGGCTTTGCCATGAACCCGGCCCGCGATTTCGGACCAAAACTCATGACCTTCCTGGCCGGTTGGGGCGAAATCGCCTTCACTGGCGGTCGGGACATGCCTTATTTCCTGGTTCCGGTGTTCGCACCGATCCTTGGCGCCTGCCTGGGTGCCGCGACCTATCGCGGCCTGATCGCCCGCAACCTGCCAATGGCAGCCGCCGTGAACCCTGAGACAAATGACAATCGCCAGGGCGATACTCAAGTCAACTGACACCGGCATCACGCCCAGCCCTGAACCCCTATTTTCGCAAGGCCTACGACCATGACAGACACCCAGGATAAGAACTACATCATCGCCCTGGACCAGGGTACCACCAGTTCGCGGGCCATCATTTTCGACCGCGACGCCAATGTGGTGGGTACCTCCCAGCGCGAATTCGCCCAGCACTACCCGCAAGCGGGCTGGGTCGAGCACGACCCGATGGAAATCTTCGCCACACAGAGCGCAACCATGGTCGAGGCCCTGGCCCAGGCGGGCATCAGCCACGCCCAGGTCGCCGCACTGGGTATCACCAACCAGCGTGAAACCACCGTGGTATGGGACAAGGAAACCGGCCGCCCGGTGTACAACGCCATCGTCTGGCAGTGCCGCCGCAGCACCGAGATCTGCGCCCAGCTCAAGCGCGACGGCCATGAGGACTACATTCGCGAAACCACCGGCCTGGTCACCGACCCGTACTTCTCCGGCACCAAGCTGAAGTGGATCCTCGACAATGTCGAGGGCGCCCGTGAACGCGCCGAGCGCGGCGAGCTGCTGTTCGGCACCATCGATACCTGGCTGATCTGGAAGTTCTCCGGCGGTAAGGTGCATGTCACCGATTACACCAACGCCTCGCGCACGCTGATGTTCAACATCCACAGCCTGCAGTGGGACGACAAGCTCCTGGAAATCCTCGGCATCCCACGGCAGATGCTGCCCGAGGTTCGCCCTTCTTCCGAGGTCTACGGCCACACCAAGAGCGGCATCGCCATTGCCGGTATCGCCGGCGACCAGCAGTCGGCACTGTTCGGCCAGATGTGCGTGGAGCCGGGCCAGGCCAAGAACACCTATGGCACCGGCTGCTTCCTGCTGATGAACACCGGCGACCAGGCGGTGAAGTCGTCCCATGGCCTGCTCACCACCATCGCCTGCGGCCCGCGAGGCGAAGTGGCCTACGCGCTGGAGGGCGCGGTGTTCAATGGTGGTTCCACCGTGCAGTGGCTGCGTGACGAACTGAAGATCGTCAACGACGCACTGGATACCGAATACTTTGCCAGCAAGGTCAAGGACAGCAACGGCGTATACCTGGTGCCTGCCTTCACCGGCCTGGGTGCCCCGTACTGGGACCCATATGCCCGTGGTGCACTGTTCGGCCTGACCCGTGGCGTGAAGGTGGACCACATCATCCGCGCCGCTCTGGAATCGATCGCCTACCAGACCCGCGACGTGCTCGACGCCATGCAGCAGGACTGCGGCCAGCGCCTGTCCGAGTTGCGAGTGGACGGCGGTGCGGTGGCCAACAACTTCCTCATGCAGTTCCAGGCCGACATCCTCGGCACCTGCGTGGAGCGGCCGAAGATGCGCGAAACCACCGCGCTGGGTGCGGCCTACCTGGCAGGCCTGGCCTGTGGTTTCTGGAGCGGCCTGGACGAACTGCGCGACAAGGCGATCATCGAGCGCGAGTTCAGCCCGCAGCTGGATGAAACGCAGAAAGAGAAGCTGTATGCCGGCTGGAAGAAGGCAGTCGACCGTACCCGTGACTGGGAAGATCACGAGGCCTGATCCCACCTGATAGGCGCTACACCACGTGTAGGAGCGGCCTTGTGTCGCGAAAGGGCCGCGAAGCGGCCCCAGGATTTTCGTGTCATTGCAAATGTTGCTGGGGCCGCTTCGCGGCCCTTTCGCGACACAAGGCCGCTCCTACAGAAAGCGCCAGCGCAGGCCACAGAATCGATGCAGGGCATTTGTCCCCGCGGCCGCCCCGATAGTCTACTGGTCGTAGTCCGCGTCCTACGGCATCATTGCAGCATTTGTCCGGCAGCCCCAAAGGACCGCCCATGAATCTGCCCCCTCGCCAACAACAAATCCTCGAACTGGTGCGCGAACGCGGTTACGTCAGTATCGAAGAAATGGCGCAGCTGTTCGTCGTCACACCGCAAACCATCCGCCGTGATATCAACCAGCTGGCCGAGCTCAATCTGCTACGCCGCTACCACGGGGGCGCAGCCTACGACTCGAGCATCGAGAACACCGCCTACGCCATGCGCGCCGACCAGATGCGTGACGAAAAGCAACGCATCGCCGAAGCCGTGGCCCGGCAGATTCCCGACCATGCCTCGCTGTTCATCAATATCGGCACCACCACCGAATCCATCGCCCGGGCGCTGCTCAACCACAACCACCTGAAAGTCATCACCAACAACCTGCACGTGGCCGCGATCCTTGCCGCCAAGGACGATTTTGAAGTGCTGGTGGCAGGTGGCACGGTGCGCCGTGATGGCGGTGTTGTCGGCCAGGCCAGTGTCGACTTCATCAACCAGTTCAAGGTCGACTTCGCCCTGGTGGGCATCAGCGGCATCGACGAAGACGGCAGCCTGCTCGATTTCGACTACCAGGAAGTGCGGGTGTCCCAGGCGATCATCGCCAATGCCCGTCAAGTGATCCTTGCCGCCGACTCCAGCAAGTTCGGGCGCAACGCCATGGTGCGCATGGGCTCGATCAGCCTGGTCGACTGCCTGGTGACCGACCAGGCGCCAACCCCCGCCCTCACCCAGCTGCTGAACCAGTACAAGATCCGGCTTGAGGTGGTTTGAGGGCTGACAGGCGCATGCCGCAAGGTTTGTCGCGCCTGTGAGATCGAGCGTCGCCCGCGCCGCGCTCGATCCCACAGGCGCCACACCTTTCAAACCGATTACTCAAAATTTTCGTAAATGTTCATTTCGTTGTCATCTGATCAGTTTTTTCTATAAAGACTGACTGGCGACCGGCTTTCTGTTGCGCTAGTATTTTCGAAAACGAACATCAATGTTCATATTCGATGTGAACAGCCCCAGGAGGCCTTGCCCGTGTCCCAGCCCGTTTCGTCCCAGCCCCCAGTCGCCGACTGCTATGACCTCGCCGTGATCGGCGGCGGCATCAATGGCGTGGGCATTGCTGCCGACGCCGCCGGGCGTGGCCTCAAGGTATTCCTCTGCGAAAAGGACGACCTGGCCCAGCACACCTCGTCGGCCAGCAGCAAACTGATCCACGGCGGCCTGCGCTACCTGGAGCACTACGAGTTCCGCCTGGTACGTGAAGCGCTGGCCGAGCGCGAAGTGCTGCTGGCCAAAGCCCCGCACATCGTCAAGCCGATGCGCTTCGTGCTGCCGCACCGCCCGCACCTGCGCCCGGCCTGGATGATTCGCGCCGGCCTGTTCCTCTACGATCACCTGGGCAAGCGCAAGCGCCTGGGTGCTTCGCGCAGCCTGCGCTTCGGCCCTGGTTACCCGCTCAAGCCTGCAATCAGCCGTGGCTTCGAATATGCCGACTGCGCGGTGGACGACGCCCGCCTGGTAGTGCTGAATGCGATGGCCGCACGGGAAAAAGGTGCCCATATCCATACTCGTACCCGCTGCCTGCGTGCGGAGCGTGTGGATGGCCTGTGGCAGGTGGAGTTGCAGCACGCTGACGGCCGCCTGCAGACCATTCGCGCCCGCGCGCTGGTCAACGCTGCCGGCCCGTGGGTGGCCAGCTTCATCAAGGATGACCTCAAGCTCGATGCCCCCTATGGCATCCGCCTGATCCAGGGCAGCCATATCATCGTGCCGCGCATGTACGAAGGCGAACATGCCTACATCCTGCAGAACGAGGACCAGCGCATCGTCTTCTGCATCCCGTACCTCGAGCGCTTCACGCTGATCGGCACCACCGATCGCGAATACAGCGGCGACCCCGCCAAAGTCGCGATCACCGAGCAGGAAACCGATTATCTGCTCAAGGTGGTCAACGCCCATTTCAACCACCAGATCAGCCGCAGCGACATCGTGCACACCTATTCCGGCGTGCGCCCACTGTGCAACGACGAATCGGACAATCCGTCCGCGGTCACCCGCGACTACACCCTGGCGCTGTCCGCCAGTGAAGGGCAAGCGCCGTTGCTGTCGGTATTCGGCGGCAAGCTGACCACCTACCGCAAACTGGCCGAGTCGGCCATGGTCGAGCTCAAGCCACACTTCCCACAGATGCGCGGCAGCTGGACCGCTGGCGCGCCGCTTCCAGGTGGTGAGCAGATGACTACGGTGCAGGCTCTGGTCGATGCGGTGCTGGCGCGTTGTGGCTGGTTGCCGGTCGATATCGCCAGGCGCTGGGTGCTGACCTATGGCAGCCGCGTATGGCAGTTGCTGGATGGCGTGCAAGGGCCGGAAGACCTGGGCCAGGCCATTGGCGGTGGGTTGTTCGCCCGGGAGGTGGACTACCTTGCACACAACGAATGGGCATGCAGCGCTGAAGACATTCTCTGGCGCCGCACCAAGCTGGGCCTGTTCACCAGCAGCAGCGAGCAACAGGCGCTTGCAGACTATCTGCAACGAGAGCAGCAGGCGCGCACCCAAGCGGCGTGACCCATGGCCTGCCCGCACCCACGGAACGGCGAGCAAGCCGTCCGTGAGTGCGCACCGGGTGCTTAACCGCTGCAGTCACAGGTTCAACCGGTCATAAGCTTCCCTGGCCAACGTGCTTAGCAAGTCACGTTCGGCAACCTGATAGTCACTCATGACCGTCCTGCCGCGTTGTACGTGAGTCCATTCATCGATGCGCTGCGCGGCCAGGTCCGCCTCGATCTGTTCCAGGCGCAGGTCGAAGCGCTGCCGCAGCGTGTCGAAACGATCCGGGTAACGCTGGCGCACATGCACTTCCCAGAACGGGCGCTGGGCGAGTGAGACGATCAGGTCCTCTCGGTTTTCCATTTCCAGCACACTATTCTGAACGCTGCGCAGATCCTGCTCGGTGACGTTGGCGAAATCTTCGAAGTGCATCGTGTCCGGCAGGATGGGCAGGTCCAGCGGCTGCCGCAGGCGCAGCCTGAAAAAAAGCCTCGTTTCGATATCGTCCACGATCGACGCATCCACTCTGCGCAACTGCCTGATATGCGCAGCGGCGAACTGGTCGACGGCATCCAGGCGAGCCAGTTGCCGCCCCAGACGAACCAGCCCTCCTTCCAGTTCCGCCGGTGGAACACGGCTGCTCACCCGCTCCGCCAGCAAGCTCAACTCCAGTTGCTCCAGAATCAACAGCATCTGGTCTTCGCAGGTGCGGGGGGACGAGACCTCGGCAAACACCCGCAACCGCAGCTGTTCATGTTGCTCGCATGCCTGAAGGATGCGCCAGATGCGTTTACGGAAATAACCGGGATGTTCATGAAAATCGTCGCTGTCGAGAAAGTCCGCAAGAAACTGGAACAGCCCTTGCGCATCGGGCTCCTGGTGTAACGACTCCCACAATGCGGCCCTGGGCGCTTTCAATGCGCCGTCTTTGCCGACCCAGGCATCGCGGACAGCCTGGTCAACAGCACGATGGCGGAACGAGCCACCACCCCTGCTGCCAGCGCGGTCAACACCGGCAGCCCGATCAAGCGCGGCCTCGCCCTGGGCATCGAGCGGGTTGTCATGCAGGCTGAACGACTGCAATCGCGCGCCCAAGCCGTTCAGTTCCTGGCGCAACTGGGGAATACGGTTTTCCCTCAAGTCCACATGCCCACGCAGGATCACGTCCGCGGGCGTCGTCTCCAGGCCTGCGTCGCGCAGCCGAACATCAGTAAGTTGGTGCAAGCCGGTCAGCACAGGCGCGCGCCCCAACGGGTTGTGGCTCAGGTCCAGCATCGCCAGCCGCCCCAGGCTGGCCAGGCGCCGTTCACTGGCGACATTCATCACGATACGGTTGCCGGAAAGGTTCAAACGCAGCAGACGCGACAGTCGCTCGAGCCCGACAGGCACTTGCTCGAGACGATTGCCAGCGAGATCCAACTCGATCAGGTTGCCGAAACGTGACAGGAAGTCTGCACCGACTTCGCTCAAGTTCATGTTTCGCAGCACCAGCCTGCTGACGTGTCCGAAATCCAGCCCAGCGGGCAACACCGGCAGGGAGCCAAGCCGCTCTCCGTCGATTGTCAGAACATATTCGCCGGCGTGATTGGTTATTTTCCGCCGCCAGCTTCGCCGTACCTGCCGGGCCACCCGGCGTCGCCTGGCATACTCAAGTACACTTGGAGCCTCGGCGCACCAGCCATGCAACACCTCCCGCAACCGGGAAAGCTGCTGCTGGAGCTGGCTGAAGTGTTCCCATAGCCCTGTCGAATGTTGCATGAGCTCCGCCAGGTAAGCGTCCATCTGCTCATCGGTCAACGTCGGAAATACCTGGTGAATGCCGCTTCTGATTGCCTGCCGGCTGCTTTCGGCACGGCCACTGAGAGGGTACCCGATACGCCCGTCTGCAAATCTGTGCACCGGGCGCAATCCCTGCCCGACCGGCGCCAAGCCGATCAGCCGCGCGGCCCGTTCACGGTCGGCAGCGGCCAGGGTAGCCAGGGAATCACGCAGACCCTGCTCCCCTTCGATACCGCCGAGCAGCCCTTTCTGATCGTCCTCGAGCAGGCGCAGCAGCGCTTGTGAAAGCTCCAGGTTCTGGCTGGCAGCGTCAGCAAGATGGTATCCCTGCTCGCCTCTGACGATGCAACGCACATCAGCAGTTTGCTCGGCACCGAAAGCCATCAAGAGCCGGCCGTTTACCTGCGCCTCACGCAGCTCCACGCGAACCGGTTCCGGCCACGGGGCGGTTTCCGATACAAGCCCCAACGCCAAGGCCTCGCTGTCTGCATTGGCCGCGCGCAGCAGGCGCACGCCGGCGCAGGCCCGATCGAGACGAGTGTCATGCAGTAGCCAGCGCGCACGTTCCGCCAGCGCCAGCGGTACTCGCCGACCTTGGGCCAGGTTATCGAGTTGCACACCAGAAGCCTGGCCAAGCAACTCGTCCAACGCGTGCGCAGACAACGTGGGGAAGTCACGCACAAGCACGGCAGCTGCCTCGGCACTGGGCTTGGGTTGGCGCTCGGTGAAGACGCGATCAAGCGCTGCCCCCCGTAACAATGGCATCTGCTCATGCAATTGATGGAACTCGAAGGCGTCCAGCAAACGGCTCGGAGCCGGAGCATTCTCTACACGCAGCCGGCGAAGCTGCTCCAGCTTCAGGCCGGTGATCTGCAACAGCTGGTGCGCCGTTTCATCAGGCACTTCTGCCAGGCGCCGCATCAGGCGAGCAGCGCCCTGCCAACGCTGTGGCTGCTCGAGCGCATGATGCCAACCACCGCCGTTGTCCTCCACCCACGGCGCAAGTGCCTAGGCGCGGTCCGGGTGACGAATACGCGGTATCCCGTCCTGCGGATCGTCCCAGACCTGAAAGGCCGACTCTTCACTGCGCAGCAGACGGTAATCGGAAGCGCCCCCAGCGTCGGCCAATTTCGCCTCGGCAGCATCCACGCCATATCCTTCGAGATTTGGCGAACACAGCCTTACCTTGCCCAAGCCATCAGATAACGGCACGAGGCCATCGACGAAGGCGACTCGCTTCAAGCCTTGGATCACTGCCGCGCCGCCCTTGGCAAGGAGCAGACCGGTGGCGACGTTTTCCGCCACACCAAAAAGGTGGTCCAGCGCACCCTCGCGATCCCCGATACGCCAGTCCTGGTAGCCCTCATAGACTTCAGAAGCCACCTGCACCGCAGCCACCGCCAGCAATGCCTCCCCAAGCACCGGCACGAACAGGCCCGCCAGGTTGAGCAGGTCCAACCCCAGCGATGCATAGGCATTGAACCGCTCGTTGCGCGCCTGCTGGTCTTCATCGCCCGTGGGTACGGCGAGCAGGCGGGCATCGTCGTAGATCTTGCCAATCTGCAAGCGTCGCAGGTGTACGTACAACGGTTCACTGACAGCCAGGTGGCGACCGTCGAGTTCGATAGCCGAACCCGCCCTCTTCGCCAGGCGCTCGGTCAACAGGGTAAAGAAGCGGCCTCGGTCCCGTTCACTGACAAACCGAGCGAAGAATGCACGGTAGCCTGGGCTCTGCAAACGAACGGCCAGTGCAGCGTATAGCGCTTGCCAGGTGGAAAACCGAGCGACAGGGGTGATCGGATCGCCGGGAATCCAGGCAATGACCCCCTCGATACCATCGCCGCCTGCCTGTGCCACTTCGAGGGTCACTACACCGCGGATGCATTTCCCCAGCAGATAGAGTTGCCGCGCCGTGGTCACCTGGGGCACTGCCGGCACCACCGGGGTTTCAGCCAACACGGGCAACAGTTGCAGGTAGCTGCGTTCGTCCAGCGCGCCCTTGAACAAAGCCATGTACACAGCGACCTGAAAATGCGCGCGCTGATTGTCTTCGAACAGTTTGTGTACCTCGCGCTCGGCCTGCCCCGGCGCGGCGCCTTGTGGATCACTCGGCTTCAGGCAGGTATCGAGCTTGGCCTGGTATCTTCCACCCACGTCCAATTGCCTGCACAGCTTCGCGAACACCTCGAACTTCAATGGCAGCCTTCTGCCATTCCCGTCCAGGAAATAGGCTTTTCGCAGGGAGTCAGCCTTTGTCTCGTTTACGTGATAGTTGTGCAGCGCGGCGGTCAACAAATTGCGTGTAGACCAACTGACAGGGTATGCCTTGCGTATCCCCGGTTGCACGGATGGCTGGAACTCCGATTCCTGCTGGAACACCTGCCAACGCCACGCCTGCTCATTGCTGACCCCGGCTTGCTGCAGGCCAGCGGTAAGCAGTTGCCGGGCAAACGCTTCCAGCGATGGAATCTTGTGTAGCACCTCGCCCAGGTTGCGGGTGGTCTGTTCCTGTTTGCGCAAGGCCTTCAGGAAAGTGCTCCGCCGGTCGGCTGGGGCATGCGTGAGCCAATCGGGCAACTGGCGGGCAATCAGCGTATCGACCGAGTCAGGGGGGAAATCAACGGATGTCATGTGGTGTCTCCAGCGGCAATGGGCGGCCACCTCAACACCTGCGCACCGGGCATGGGCACTAGATAATGCTCATGGATCGAACCTTGGTTTCCCGGCTGGCCGTCATTGCCCCCTGGCGGCACCACAGGCAGCTCAGCGCAGCACTATCTACCGCCAAGCCGGGTTCCCAACGTGATGCTCTGGTGGCTTTTTCAGCCCCGGAGATCACCACGTGCCGCCCATCGAAAGTATCCCGTCCGACTCCATCGACCATCTGATCGCGCAGCAGCTTCCTGACTGGTTGATCCGCGCGGACGCACAGCACCGTGAAGCCTATCGCGAAGCCTTGAGCGAACAGCAACAGGCAGCCGACAGCCTCAAGCATCTGCTTGCCTCGATACCGGGTATTGAACAGTTCGCCGTCCCTCTGCTCGAAGGCGCCTTGCTTGCAGAAGGGCTTGGCGAGATCGACCCTCGGTCTACATACGTGGTCATCAGCGAAGCGTTTCAGTTGCCCTCTGCTGCAGAAAAGCTTTACCAACCCAGCATCACTCACACCACACGACAGAGCCTGCTAGCCGCCGCGCTACACAACTTCGAAGCACACGAAACCCAGCCTTGGTGGCAGCGCAAGGCGCATCTGGTGGACGAAAAGGGCAGGCGCCTGGCGATGACGTTCGAGCGCTTTGCCAGCCTGTGCCGCACGCTGGACATCGGCGGACGATACCAAGCCCTTCTGAACCGCATCCTCAAACCCAAAGCAGGCCGAGGCCAACCAGCGGATCAGGCGCGAATCAAGGTGGAACAGCAGTTTCAGCGTGGTATTCGTTCGCGCATGCGAGCCGCGCTTCATGAAGGCAGGCTCAAGGGCCAGCTGGATGAGCAGGATCTGCTGCGGTTGCTATCAGTGCTTGCGACCCCTGCCCAGCCGGTGCATGGCAAAGGCAGCCTGATCCCGCGCCAACTGTATCTGCTGGGCAAGTGCATGGTCGGCATCATCGCGCTCGAATGGCGGCCGCTGCCGGATTCCGCCATCGATGAGATCATCGTCTGGATCCCCGATGACCCTGACCGAAGCGTGCGTTTCTACGACTCGTGGCGCGAGCTCTACGACGACCTTGCCAGGCGCCTCGAACATCGGTCGTTCCAGACCTTTCTGCGGCGCTTCATCAAGGCGCAGGACAGGAGCGAGTTCGACCAGGCGCTCTCACGGGCTTTGGCTGCATCGCAGAAGGAGCACGCCCCGGAACTTGACGGGCGCAACCTCGCCGTGAGTGGTGATGTGTTCGCCCACGTGCAGGCCTTGCTGGTTACCAGGATCTTCGACGATGCCGCCTACCTGGCCGTAGCGACCGATCAGGAAGACCGTCTAAGCAGGCACAGGCGCTTGCAGGCCATGCTCGGCGCAGGGCTGGACCTGCTGGGGCTGGTTGCATTCGTCGTGCCCGTCGTAGGCGACCTGATGCTGGTGCTTAGCGCTGCGCAACTGTTGGACGAGGTCTACGAAGGCTATCAGGACTGGCAACTGGGTGATCGCCAAGGGGCTCTGGATCACCTGTTCACCGTGGCCCAGGGCCTGGTGTTCGCCGGTGCCAGCGCAGGCGCGATAAAGGCAATACGGCGGGTACCTTTTGTCGATGGGTTGGCGCCAAGGCCGCTTCCTGAAGGCAAAATCAAACTGGCTCGCTCTCCTCACTACTTCCCAGCCGAGGAAAACGCGTCGGTACTGCTGCAGGGGTTGCAAGGCAACCACCTGGGTGAACTTCAGGAGTCGAGCGCCAGCATGCTGCAGGATGTCACCGGTTTTTCCACGGAGCAGTTACGCCAGCTGTGCCTGGAACACGCCCCGCCGCCAGCGCGGCTGCTCGACATCCACGAACGTATTGCACTGCATACCGACCACCCAGGGTTACGCGGCGCGGCCTTCGAGGAGCAATTGCTCGCCCGGCGCCAGGCTGTTTCCGATGAGCAGAAAACATTGATGAATGCCTTCAGGTACCTCTCACCGAGGGGTGCCCAGGAAATCATCGAGCACAGCAGCTCCTCACAGCTGAAAAAACTCCAGGCAAGCGGGCGTGTGCCGTTGGGCATGGCGGAACGTGCCCGCTGGTATGAGCGGGACAGCCGTATCGACCGGGCTTGCCTTGGCATGCGCCTGGCGGCGCTGGGTACAGCCGACAGCGAAAAACTGGTGATGGGGCTGATCGAGCGCCAAGCACCCTGGCCGGCCGCATTGCGTGTGGAACTGCGTGAAGGTCACCAGAAAGGTCGCCTGTTGTATGCAAGCCCAGATACGCAGAACAGCCAGGTGTCGATCATCGTGCGACAACCAGACGGCTACAGGCTGGCCAATGACGCGAATCACCTGGCCAGCGGTACCTTGCTCGAAACGGTACTGCGCACCTTTGACGAGCAGCAGAAAACCAAGCTTGGAAACCGCAACTTGCAGGCCAGGCAGCTCCGTCAGCAACTCCTTGTGGCCGCGGTGCAGGATCGGCAACGCACGGCGGAAATCCTCGGGCTACCCCGGATCGGTGCCAATCTGCGGCCGCCCAGGCGCTTTGCCGATGGAAGGCTTGGATACCCACTCAGCGGTGGCGGCGAAAGCAGCCGGCAGGCCATTCGCCAAGGCATCCATCAGATCTTCCCGACATTGAGCGAACTGCAACTGGACGCCTACCTGAACGCCGTGCGTCAGCGAGGCGAAAACCTGTGGAGCCATTATCAGATGCTGCAACGCCAGCTTGGCGAACTACGCGAGACGCTACGGGCCTGGCAGGCCGACTGGCAGTCGCCGGTCGACGCCATCCGTCGCCGCCGTATCGTCGATGCCATTCGCCGCAGCTGGCGGCGCAAGCTGGTGGATGGCAACGACCAGTACGAGTTGTTCATAGACGGCGAGTCCGTACCGACCCTGCCAGCGTTGCCAGCCGGCATCGAATACGGGCATGTGCGCCGCCTGACATTGCGCGACATGCATCTGGAACACATCGATGCCCAATTCCTCAGGCGTTTTCCCAACATCGTCGATCTGGACCTCAGCGGCAACCGGCTGACCCAGGTGCCCGAGGGTATCGAAAGCCTTACCCAGCTCCGACGCGTGAACCTTGGCAACAACCGGATCACGCTGGACCAGACGGCAAGCAACCGCCTGGCCCAACTGCAGCGCCTCGATACGCTGATACTGAGTTACAACCCGCTCAATGGGTTGCCTGACCTGTCCGCGTTGCCGCATGTGCGTGACCTGCAGTTGCGCGCCACGGGCCAGGCAGACATCAGCCAGATTCACCAGCTGATAACGATGCGCGCCCATGTGGATCTGCGCGACAACAGGATCAGCGAGCTACAGCGGGAAATGCGCGGGCTGCGCCTGCGCCTGCAGCGCCTCAACCTGCACGACAACCCCTTGAGCGAAAGCAGTATCGAATATCTCGACGAAGCGCGCGGCGTCACCGATGCCGGTGGCAGGGGCAGCGCCAGCTACACCCACGGGGTGGTCGACGAGGACACCCGCGCCAATTGGGTAGCCTCCAGAAACGAGCTGTTGCGCGCTCAACGCGAGGCAGCCTGGGACCGCCTGATCGAAGAGCCTGGTTCGGCAAGCATGTTCCGGTTCCTGGCCGACTTCGCCCAAAGCGAGGACTTCCAGGACAATCCTCGCCATTATCGTCGGCGCACCTGGCATATCCTGGAAGCCTGCGAAAACAACGAAGCGCTGCGTGAACAGCTGTTTCGCGAGGCCGATGGACCACGCAGCTGCGATGACCGCCTGCTGCTGATGCTCAACCAGATGGAAGTCGGCGTCATGGCTTATCAGGGCGTCGAAGGCGTACCTGCTGCGATGAGAGAAACAAGCTTGCTGCACCTGGGGGAGCAGTTGCATCGTCTCGACCTGTTGGATGCCATTGCCAATCGCCATGTCCAGCGCTTGCGCCAGGCAGGGCGCAGGCCGGATGAAATCGAAGTCCGCCTGTTCTATCGCTTGCGCCTTGCAGACGCCCTCGACCTGCCAGTACCGCCCGATGAAATGCATTTCGCTTCGTACGCGCATGTGACGTCCGCAGACCTGAACGATGCACAACTGGAAGTGCTGGGCACCTACGAGACGTTACCCATGCTGGATGCGCTCGCCGCCCGCCCCTATTGGCAGACCTACCTGCGTGAAACCTATGCGGAGCGTTTCGAGGCGATGACCGGACCTTACCACGATCGGATGGAAGCGCTCGAAGCGCAGGCCACGGCGGGCCAGGAAGGCGACTACGAAGAACGCGCCAGCTCACTGATGCACGAACTGGCGGCAGAAGAATCAACCTTGATTCGCCGTTTGACGGCCGAGGCGTGGGCACGTTCCAGGTCGGCTGACGCGGGCCGCCCGCTTCAGCGCTGATCCTCGAACGCTGCCCCGGTCAGGCTGACTGGACCGTGGCCTGACCGGGTTGGTAGCGGCAGCGTGTGACGAGATATGCGTTCGGATTTCCGAATGGCCGAAAACAATTCGTTCGGAAATGCGCACGAAACTCACCGTCATACAATGGTCAAAAAAGATTGATTCCCAGCAAATTCGCGGCGTTATCATCGAACACAGGGCTTGGCACGACTCATGCTCTACACTTGGTAGCCGAATGCAATCGTTTACTTCTGTATTCGTTGAACGAAGAGTCCGCCAACGGCTCCATAAAAAAAACAAACACGTCGAGGAAAATTTGATGCGCATCGTTCGTCAATTGCTGGGCGCCGCCATCGCGGCCGCTGTGATCGCTTCGCCGGCCATGGCCGAAGAACTGACCGGCACCCTGAAGAAGATCAAGGATTCGGGCACCATCACCCTGGGCCACCGCGACTCCTCCATCCCGTTTTCCTACCTGGCCGGCAAGCCCGAGCCCGTGGGCTACTCGCATGACATCCAGCTGGCTGTCGTCGACGCCCTGAAGAAGCAGCTGGGCACGGACATCAAGGTCCGCTACAACCTCGTAACCTCCCAGACCCGCATCCCGCTGGTGCAGAACGGCACCGTGGACCTCGAGTGCGGCTCCACCACCAACAACGTCGAGCGCCAGCAGCAGGTCGGCTTCTCGGTCGGCATCTTCGAAGTCGGTACCCGCCTGCTGACCAAGGTCAAGGACGGTCAGCCGGCATACAAGGACTTCCCGGACCTGGCCGGCAAGAACGTGGTGACCACCGCCGGTACCACCTCCGAGCGCATCCTCAAGGCGATGAACGCCGACAAGCAGATGAAGATGAACGTGATTTCCGCCAAGGACCACGGTGAAGCCTTCAACATGCTCGAAAGCGGCCGCGCCGTGGCCTTCATGATGGACGACGCCCTGCTCGCCGGCGAAATGGCCAAGGCTCGCAAGCCGTCGGACTGGGTCATCACCGGTACCCCGCAGTCGTACGAAATCTACGGCTGCATGGTGCGCAAGGATGACGCGGCCTTCAAGAAAGCGGTCGATGACGCCATCGTCGGCTACTTCAAGTCGGGTGAAGTCAACAAGAGCTACGACAAGTGGTTCCAGCAGCCAATCCCGCCAAAGGGCCTGAACCTGCAGTTCCCGATGAGCGACGAGCTGAAGAAACTGATCGCCGAGCCGACCGACAAGGCTGCGGACGAGAAGAAGTCCTGACTCTCAGATAGTGGCCTGGTGCTCAACAGCACCAATCAATACTGCAGGCCACTCATTAGTGTCTAACCTTTCATCCGAGGGCGCCAAGCGCTCTCGGATGCTCGAAGGTGCCCGTGAAACAATCGTCTGAGGGGAAATCCCGATGAATTACAACTGGGACTGGGGCGTGTTCTTCAAGTCCACCGGCGTGGGCAGCGAAACCTATCTGGACTGGTACGTCACCGGCCTGGGCTGGACCATCGCCATCGCCATCTCCGCCTGGATCATCGCCTTGCTGCTGGGCTCGGTCCTCGGTGTCATGCGTACCGTGCCGAACCGTGTGGTAGCAGGTATCGCCACCGCCTACGTGGAGCTGTTCCGCAACGTACCGCTGCTGGTGCAGCTGTTCATCTGGTACTTCCTGGTGCCGGACCTGCTGCCAGAGGGCCTGCAGGAATGGTTCAAGCAGGACCTCAACCCGACCACTTCGGCGCTGATCAGCGTGGTCATCTGCCTGGGCCTGTTCACCGCCGCCCGCGTGTGCGAACAGGTGCGTACCGGCATCCAGGCGCTGCCCCGCGGCCAGGAAGCCGCCGCCCGCGCCATGGGCTTCAGCCTGTCGCAGATCTACACCAACGTGCTGCTGCCGCAAGCCTACCGGATCATCATTCCGCCGCTCACCTCGGAATTCCTGAACGTGTTCAAGAACTCGTCGGTGGCGTCGCTGATCGGCCTGATGGAACTGCTGGCACAAACCAAGCAGACCGCCGAATTCTCGGCCAACCTGTTCGAGGCCTTCACCCTGGCCACGCTGATCTACTTCACCCTGAACATGGGCCTGATGCTGCTGATGCGCATGGTCGAGAAGAAAGTCTCGGTGCCCGGCCTGATTTCCGTAGGGGGCAAATAAATGGACATGGATTTCAGCGAAATCATCCCGGCCCTGCCTGCCCTGTGGGAAGGCATGGTCATGACCCTGCAGCTGATGGTCATGGGCGTGGTCGGCGGCATTGTGCTGGGGACCATCCTGGCCCTGATGCGCCTGTCGTCGAGCAAGCTGCTGTCGAACGTGGCCGGCGCCTACGTCAACTACTTCCGCTCGATCCCGCTGCTGCTGGTAATTACCTGGTTCTACCTGGCGGTACCGTTCGTGCTGCGCTGGATCACCGGCGAGGACACCCCGGTGGGTGCCTTCACCTCCTGCGTGGTGGCATTCATGATGTTCGAGGCCGCGTACTTCTGCGAAATCGTCCGCGCTGGCGTGCAGTCGATCTCCAAGGGCCAGATGGGCGCCGCCCAGGCACTGGGCATGACCTACGGCCAGACCATGCGCCTGATCATCCTGCCCCAGGCTTTCCGCAAGATGACCCCGCTGCTGCTGCAGCAGAGCATCATCCTGTTCCAGGACACCTCGCTGGTATACACCGTGGGCCTGGTGGACTTCCTCAACTCGGCACGCTCCAACGGCGACATCATCGGGCGCTCCCATGAGTTCCTGATCTTCGCCGGTGTCGTGTACTTCCTCATCAGCTTCTCCGCTTCGTGGCTGGTCAAGCGCCTGCAAAAAAGGATCACCGTATGATTTCCATCAAGAACGTCAACAAGTGGTACGGGGACTTCCAGGTACTGACCGACTGCAGCACCGAGGTCAAGAAGGGTGAAGTGGTGGTGGTATGCGGCCCGTCGGGCTCGGGCAAGTCCACCCTGATCAAGTGCGTCAACGCCCTGGAGCCCTTCCAGAAAGGTGACATCGTGGTCGACGGCACCTCGATCGCCGACCCCAAGACCAACCTGCCCAAGCTGCGTTCGCGCGTTGGCATGGTGTTCCAGCACTTCGAGCTGTTCCCGCACCTGTCCATCACCGAGAACCTGACCATTGCCCAGCGCAAGGTGCTTGGCCGCAGCGAAGCGGAAGCGACCAAGAAGGGCCTGGCCCTGCTCGACCGCGTCGGCCTCGGTGCCCACGCCAAGAAGCACCCCGGCCAGCTGTCCGGCGGCCAGCAGCAGCGCGTGGCCATCGCCCGTGCCCTGTCGATGGACCCGATCGTCATGCTGTTCGACGAACCGACCTCGGCGCTGGACCCGGAAATGGTCAACGAAGTACTGGACGTGATGGTCGAACTGGCCCACGAAGGCATGACCATGATGTGCGTGACCCACGAAATGGGCTTCGCCCGCAAGGTGGCCAACCGCGTGATCTTCATGGACAAGGGCAACATCATCGAGGATTGTCAGAAGGAAGACTTCTTCGGCAACCCGAGCGCCCGCCACGAGCGTACCCAGCACTTCCTCAGCAAGATCCTGCAACACTGATTTTGCTTCACTGAAGCGGTCGGCGCCGCTGCCCTTTCGGGCAGCAGGCGCTGGTCGTGACAAGGCCACTGTGATGAAATGCGATCCTTCGCTTCTTCTCCCTGCCAAGCCTGCCGTGAAATCCCGCCTGCTCCGCCAATTGCTGTTGCCGCCACTGATCATCCTGCTGATGGTCGGCCTGGGTATGGCTGGCTACCTGATCAGCGAGAGCAACGGTATCCGCACCCTCAGCGAAAACGGCGAACGCCAGCTGGAGCTGCACGCGCGCACGGTCGAGAGCGAAATCAGCAAGTACACCTACCTGCCGAGCCTGCTGGAGCTGGAAGACAGCGTCTCGCACCTGCTCACCGACCCTGATGGCGGCTCGCGGCAGATCGTCAACGAATACCTCGAAGGCCTGAACCGGCGCAGCCGCAGCCGGGCCATCTTCGTCCTCGACACCAATGGCCGGGTCCAGGCCACCAGCAACTGGCGCGATGCCGACTCGTTCCTCGGCGAGGACCTGTCGTTCCGTGCCTACTTCCAGACCGCCGTGCGCGGCGAGCCCGGGCGTTTCTACGGTATCGGCAGCACCACCGGCGAGGCCGGCTATTACCTGGCCCATGGCCTGGAGGAGCACGGCAAGATCATTGGCGTGGCGGTGATCAAAGTGCGCCTGGACACCCTCGAGGAGCGCTGGCAGCGTGCCCGCCTGGAAGCGTTCGTCAGCGACGAGAACGGCATCATCATCCTCTCCAGCGACCCGGCCCGGCGCCTGAAGTCGGTACGCCCGCTGACCCCGCAGATCAAGGAGCGCCTGGCCCGTAGCCTGCAGTACTACTGGTGGCCGCTGAACGAGCTGCAGCCCCTGGCCCGTGAAACCCTGGCCGACGGTGTGGAAAAGCTGACCTTCCCGGCCAACAGCGAAACCGCACAGGGCAAGGCCCGCGAAATGGCCTACCTGGCCCAGACCCGGCGCCTGGTCGACACGCCCTGGCATTTCACCCTGCTGACCCCGCTGCAGGACCTGCGCCGCGAATCCATGGTACAGGGCATCCTGGTGGGCGTGGCCTTCGCCTTGTTGGCGATCCTCGGCATCGCCTGGAACGAACGGCGCAAGGTCATCGCCACCCGCCTGGCAGCCCGCGAGGCCCTGCAGGAAGCCAACAGCCAGCTGGAACGACGGATTACCGAACGCACGGCCGACCTGCGCGCCAGCAATGAACGCCTCAAGGGCCAGATTCGCGAGCGCCGGCATGCCGAGCAGACCCTGCGCCACGCCCAGGACGAACTGGTACAGGCCGGCAAGCTGGCCGCCATCGGGCAGATGTCCACCAGCATTGCCCACGAACTGAACCAGCCGCTGGCCGCGCTGCGCACGTTGTCCGGCAACACCGTGCGCTTCCTCGAGCGCGGGGCACTGGAAACCGCCAGCACCAACCTGCGCACCATGAACGACCTGATCGACCGCATGGGCCGCATCACCGCCAGCCTGCGCTCGTTCGCCCGACGCAGTGACGACAGCGGCCAGGCCTCGCTGGCCAAGGCGGTGGACGCTACCCTGCAGGTGCTGGCCAACCGCATCAGCGCCTGCCACCTGCAGCTGCACAATCAGTTCGAGGACCAGCAGCTGGCCATCGACCAGACCCGCCTGGAGCAGATCCTGGTCAACCTGATCGGCAACGCCCTGGATGCCATGGCCGCCCAGCCGCTGCCGCAACTGTGGTTGGAAGGCGAGCTGCAGGGCGACAAGTACCGTTTGCAGGTGCGCGACAATGGCCACGGCATCGACGCCGAGGCGCGCAAGCACCTGTTCGAACCTTTCTTTACCACCAAACCGGGCGAACACGGCCTGGGCCTGGGCCTGACCCTGTCGGCGAGCCTTGCCGCCGCCGCCAAGGGCAGCCTCAACGTCGAGCACCCCGCCAGCGGCGGCACGGCCTTCGTCCTGGCCCTGCCCCTGGTCTCACCCCCTAGCGAATCGGCAGAGCACCCATGAACCAAGCGCCTCTTACCGTCCTGATCGTCGAAGACGACCCGCATGTGCTGCTCGGCTGCCAACAGGCGTTGGCCCTGGAAGACATCGCCTGCGAAGGCGTAGGCAGCGCCGAACAGGCGCTGGAACGCATCGGCGACGACTTCGCCGGCATCGTCGTCAGCGATATCCGCCTGCCGGGCATCGATGGCCTGGAGCTGCTCAACCGCCTCAAGGCCCGCGACCGCAGCCTGCCGGTGGTGCTGATCACCGGCCACGGCGATATCGACATGGCGGTCGGCGCCATGCGCAATGGCGCCTACGACTTCATGGAAAAACCCTTCTCCCCGGAGCGCCTGGTCGACGTGGTGCGCCGCGCCCTTGAGCAGCGCGGGCTGTCGCGCGAAGTCGTGGCCCTGCGCCGCCAGTTGGCCGAACAAAGCAGCCTGGAGGGGCGCATCATTGGCCGCTCGCCAGCCATGGAGCACCTGCGCGAACTGATCGCCAACGTCGCCGATACCTCGGCCAACGTGCTGATCGAAGGCGAAACCGGTACCGGCAAGGAACTGGTCGCCCGCTGCCTGCACGACTTCAGCCGCCGCCAGGGCCAGCCGTTCGTGGCACTGAACTGTGGCGGCCTGCCGGAAAACCTGTTCGAAAGCGAGATTTTCGGCCACGAGGCCAACGCCTTCACCGGTGCCGGCAAACGCCGCATCGGCAAGATCGAACACGCCAACGGCGGCACGCTGTTCCTCGACGAGGTGGAGAGCATGCCGATCAACCTGCAGATCAAGCTGTTGCGCGTGCTGCAGGAGCGCACCCTGGAGCGGCTGGGCTCGAACCAGAGCATTCCGGTGGACTGCCGGGTGATCGCGGCCACCAAGTCCGACCTGGATGCCATGGGCCAGAGCGGCCAGTTCCGCAGCGACCTGTATTACCGGCTGAACGTGGTGACCCTGGAGCTGCCGCCGCTGCGCGAGCGCCGCGAAGACATCCTGCAGCTGTTCGAACACTTCCTGCAGCAGTCGGCCCTGCGCTTCGACCGCGAAACGCCTGTGCTGGACAGCCAGACCTTGTCGCGCCTGATGGCCCACGACTGGCCGGGCAACGTGCGTGAACTGCGCAACGTCGCCGAACGCTACGCCCTCGGCCTGCCAGCGTTCAAGAAAGGCCCCAGCGGTGGTGCCAGCCAAGGCTTGGGCTTTGCCGAGGCGGTGGAAGCGTTCGAGCGCAACCTGCTCGGGGATGCCCTGCAACGTACCGGCGGCAACCTGAGCCAGGCCAGCCAGGAGCTGGGCATGGCCAAGACCACGCTGTTCGACAAAGTGAAGAAATACGGCCTCGGCTGACCTCAACCCCAACCTGGAAAGACAACGTGGACCTGGTATTCAAAGCTGCCCTGGGCGCTGGCGTGGTGGTGCTGCTGGCGGTGCTGTCGAAGACGCGCAATTACTACATCGCCGGGCTGGTGCCGCTGTTCCCCACCTTCGCCCTGATTGCCCACTACATCGTCGGCAAAGGGCGCAGCATTGCCGACCTGAAGACCACCATCCTGTTCGGCATGTGGTCGATCATTCCGTACTTCGTGTACCTGGCGACCTTGTA
>NZ_JBIGLU010000002.1:0-332644 GCF_043658375.1 Pseudomonas sp. PsB
GCACAGGCGTTACTGGCCCGAAACAGATGTAGGAGCAGCCTTGTGCTGCGAAGCGCCGCGCGGGCGGCGCTCGATCTGATAGGCGCTGAAGATGTTGTGGCGAACACCAGTGCCTAAAGCAACCCCTGCGGCGTATCTACATCCAGCAACACCCCAGCATCCTCCACTTCAACCACCACGCAACGATCCCGATGCGCTTGCACCACCGACCGGGCCCCTTCATCCCCGGCAAGCTCCCCCAGCGCCGGCCAGAAGTCGCGGCCGAAGACCACCGGGTGCCCCTGCTGCCCCGCATGGCGCGGCAACACGATGGTCGAGGCGGTGGCCGCCTCGGCCAACCGACGCAAGGTTACCGATTCGATCCAAGGCATATCACCCAGCAAGATCGCCACCGCCTGCGCCTGGCTGTCACCCAACGACCTGGCGCCGGCAGCCAGGCTATGCCCCATTCCCGACGCCGCATCCGGGCTGGCGACAACCCGGCAATCGGCAGGCAAGGCAAAATCCTCGCTCCACTCGCCCGCGCGCAACACCACGCGCACATCATCGAACACCGCTTGGGCCCGTTCCACACTATGCGCCAGCAGGCTGCGACCATCAGCCAAGGTCGCCCGGCGCTTGTCTGAACCGAAACGCGTGCCGCGGCCTGCCGCCAGCACCAGCGCAACCACGCTCACAGCGCGCCCCGCTCGATGCCGTTGCGCACCCGCAGAATGTCGGCGAGCACCGCCAAAGCGATCTCGGCCGGGGTCTTGCTGCCCAGGTTGAGGCCGATCGGGGCGTGGATGCGGCCCAGTTCGACCTCGCCCAGGCCACCGATCCGCCGCAGGCGTTCGCGGCGCTTGTCGGAGGTCACCCGGGAGCCCATCACACCGATATAGAACGCCTCGGTGCGCACCGCTTCGAGCATCGCCAGGTCATCGATCTTCGGGTCGTGGGTCAGCGCCACCACCGCAGTGTCGGCATGGCAACCGCCATGAGCGATGAACTCCGATGGCAGCTCGCGGCGCACTTCGATGCCATCCAGCCGCACGCCGTCGAGCACTTCGTCACGCGGCTCGCAAAGGATGACTTCGAAGCCCATGCCCTTGCCGAACTCGGCACAGAAATGCGCGACGCTGGAGTACCCGGCCAACAGCAGACGCTGGGCGGCCCCTACACGCAAGCGTACACAGGCACTTTCACGCTGCACACGCGGCCCCTGGCTGTGGTCATCGGCAAGCAGGCGCATACCCTCGGGCAGGCTCACTTCACGCAGCACGCGGCGCTGGCCCTGCAATGCGCTTTCCAGCTCACGCAGGTGCGCCTGCACCTCGCATTCGGCCGGCAGGTTCTCCACCAGCACTTCCAGCACGCCGCCACAGGGCAGGCGGATGCTCGAACGCGAGTCGCTGCCATCGCCATAACGCACGATGGCCACTGGCTCGGGAAACTCCCCCCGGCCCACGCGCTCGAGGAAGTCGTCTTCGACGCAGCCACCGGACAGCGAACCCAGCCACTGCCCGCTGGCGTTCACCGCCAGCAGCGAGCCCGGTGCACGGGGCGCCGAGCCATAGGTGGCGAGCACCGTGCACAACCACACCCGCTGGCCGCCGCACGACCACTGCAACGCCTGGCGGACCACCTGTAGATCGAGATGCTGCACCCTTTACTCCGCCTTCAGCTCGGCGAGCTGCTGTACGCTCAGGTCACCGGGCAATCCACCCCAGGCCTGGCGCAGGTAGTTGACCATATCCGCCACCTGCTGGTCATCGAGCTTGTCGGCAAAGCCCGGCATCGGCTGCATGCGCTCGAAGCCGGTGAACTGCTGCTCACGGATGCCTTCGAGGACCACCTTGACCAGGTTGCGCGAGTCGGCCTGGCGCAGCACCGTGTTGCCGCGCATGGCCACGGCGATGTGCGGCTTGCCCTCGCCGTCCACCCCATGGCAGCCGGCGCAGACATTCAGGTATTGCTGGCGGCCGCGCTTGGCGCTGTCGCTCATCTGCTCCAGAGCCACCGCCTGGATGGCCTTGGCCGGTGGCGGCTGGTCGCCCAGCAGGTAGGTGGCCATGGCCGCCAGGTCGGCATCCTCCAGGTGCTGGGTGCTGTGGTGCACCACCGGGAACATTTCGTTGAACATGCTGCCCTGGGCGCTGATGCCGTGCTTGAGGAAGGTGGTCAGGTCCGGCTGGGTCCAGCCGCGCTCGGCCAGGTCCTGGGCCAGCAGGCTCGGGGCCAGGTAGCCACCCAGCAGGCCGCCGCTCAGGCGCTGGTCCTGCTGCAACGCACCGATCGGGTTGCGCGGGGTATGGCACTCGCCGCAATGGCCCATGACTTCGACCATGTACTGCCCACGCTGCCAGGCCGGGCTTTTGCCCTCGGTCGGCTGCAGCTGCACGCTTTTACCGTACAGCATGTTCCAGCCGCTCAGCCCCTGGCGCACGTTGAACGGAAAGCGCAACGCAGTCTGCGGTGCCGGGCGGTTGATTGGCGGCACGGTCATCAGGTAGGCGAGGATCGCGTCCGAATCTTCGCGCTTGATCAGGTGGTACGAGGTGTACGGCATCGCCGGGTAGAGGTTGGCACCGTCCTTGCGCTTGCCCTCGGTTACCGCGGCGAAGAATTCGTCGGCGCTGTAGTTGCCGATGCCGTACTGCTTGTCCGGGGTGATGTTGCTGCCGTAAATGGTGCCGAACGGCGAATGGATCGGCAGGCCGCCGGCGTACGGCGCGCCGCCTTCGGCGGTGTGGCAGGCCATGCAGTCGGCCGCGCGGGCCAGGTATTCACCGCGCTTGACCTGCGCCTGGTCGGCTGCCTGGGCAAGCGAGGTAAAGGCAAGGCCGAGAGCCAGCGCCAGTGCGCTACGAACAAGACCCATGCTCAACCCTCCTTGACCAGGCCGAGGTCGTTGAGCACCGTGCGGGTGGCGTCGTAGTAACGCACGTAGCCGGTGCAACGGCAGATGTGGTGGCCCAGGCTCGCCTCGATGCGGTCTTCCACCTCGCTTTTCTTCAACGGCTGGCGCTGGGCGGTTTCCACCAGCACCGTGGCGGCATTGACGAAGCCCGGCGCGCAGTAGCTGCACTGGAAGGCGAACAGGTCGACGAACTTCTGCTGGATCGGGCTCAGCGTGAGGTTGCCAGCCTCGTCCTGTCTGGCATGGCCCTCGATGGTGCGGACCTTCTTGCCCTCGAAGTAATGCGCGCCGGTAATGCAGGTGCGCACCTCCTCGCTGGTGCCGTCGGGGTTGTCGACGATCACCACGCAGGCGTGACAGATGCCCTGGCCGCAGCCCAGGCGCGAGCCGGTGAGGTTCTGGTGTTCGTGCAGATAGTCGATCATCGCCAGGTCGTCGGGGACCTCGACCGGGCCGACCGGTTGACCATTGAGGGTCAGTTGCAGTGGACGGTTAGCCATTGAGGGCCTCCTTGATACGGGCTGGGGTGATGGGGAGATCGCGAACGCGCTTGCCGATGGCATGCGCGACGGCATTGCCGATGGCACCGACGACCGGGATCATCACCACTTCGGCGATGCCCTTGGACGGGTCGGTCGGTGACAGCGGCGGGAGGATTTCGCTGGTCTGCTGCCACACCGCCACGTCGCGCGCGTGCGGCAGGCGGTAGCGGTTGAAGTTCCAGTCGCCCTCCCCGGGCCCGCCCTCGTACAACGGCATTTCTTCGGTCAAGGCATGGCCGATGCCCATGGCGATACCGCCTTCGAGCTGGCCCTTGACCAGTTCCGGCACCAGCACCCGGCCGCACTCGACCCAGCTGTGGTGGTTGAGCACCTGCACTTCGTGAGTGCCCTTGTTCACCTTGACTTCGACAATGGTCGCCACCGGGCTGTAATAGGTGACCATGGCGTTGTTCAGCTGGGTGTCGGGGTAGGCGGCGTTCTGCCGGTCGAGCAGGTGGTAGCCGTGGCTGCTCATCTGCGCCTTCTTGGCGTTCACCGCGCCATCGCCGTACTTCACCGCCACCGCGTCGAGCGGGAAGCGTTCGCGCACGCCGTCGATCACGAAGTCGGCCTCGGCCCAGCTCCAGCGGTTGAAACCGTGCACGCTGACGCCAGTGACCAGGCCCATGTCATGGGCCTTTTGTGCCAGCTGGGCGAACGGGATCGGTGACAGGCCGTTGCCGGTCAGCTCGCCGTTGACCCATACCGCATTCTCGCGGCGCACCACCAGCGGGTTGGCCTGGCCGCCGTACGGGCCCTGGCGCCAGATGGCCATGGCCGCCGGCCACAGACCGTGGTTGAACAGCACGCGCGCCGCTTCGCGGGTGGCATGGCTGAAGTAGAAGGCCGAGTTGGTCGCCGACGACGGCGAAGCAAGCTTGCCGACCCAGCGCGGGTTGCGCAGCGCGGCGTCCTGCTCGGGCTGGCTGATCAGGTACGGGTTGCCGCTGGTGGTCAGCTGCAGCTCCGGCCATTCGGTGACCGCGGTCTTCACCTCGTCGGCCGAGCGGCCGAGGAAATCGCTGACCACCAGGGCCTGGGAGGTGGACATGCCGGTACCCAGCTCGGTGCCGATGTGGCGCAGGCTGATGCGCCCGTCGCGGCTGAATTCGATGCTGGCCATGGGGGCTTCGGAGCCGGTGCCGAAGTCTTTCTGGCAGATGGCAAAGCCCACGCCATACCAGTGGTCCGGGTCCTTGGCGTCCATCTGCTGCTTGCGCGCGTCGCGGTTGCGCCACCAGTCGTGCACGGCCGCCTTGTCGAGAATCTCGTACAGGCGCAGGGCGCCGGCCGGGACCGCGCCCTGGGTGTTCTTCATGCCCGACTTCAGCGCGTTGGCGCGGCGCAGGTCGATGGCATCGACGCCCAGGCGCCCGGCGATCTCATCCACCATCATTTCGGTGGCGGCCATGGTCTGCAGCGTGCCGTAGCCGCGCATGGAGCCGGCCTCGACGCCACGGGAATGATAGGCAGTGACCGACAGGTCGTTCTGCGGCATGTAGTAGATCGACTGCGCCGCCGTGGCCCCCACCGCTGCCACCGACGGGCTGTAGTTGATACGCCCGCCGCCGTCGCAGCTCATGTCGGCTCGGAAGATCTTGAAGCTGTTGTCCTTCTTGTCCACCGCCAACTGGTAGCGGATATCGAAGGCATGGCGCTTGATGCCGCTCTGGAACTGCTCGTAGCGGTCGTTGGCCAGGCGGATCGGCACACCGGCGCCATACAGCGCGGCCACGGCGGCGTAGAAGACGAAGATGTTGTTGTCTTTCGAGCCGTAGCCCACGGTATAGCCCGGGTGCATGTTCAGCGTGTTCAGGGCGAAGCGCGACGGCTTGATCATGTGCACGCATTCCTGCGCCACTTCGAACGGGCACTGGGTTGCGACCACGAAGTGCAGCGTGCCGCTGGCCGGGTCGTACCAGCCGTTGCCGTTGTCCGGCTCCAGGGCGGCCGGCTCGATGGACGGCGTCTTGTAGCGCTCGTCGAACACCAGCCAGTCCTCTGGCGGGTTTTCCAGCTGCTCGGCCATGCGCTTGGCGTAGAACAGGCCCTGCTCGGTCAGATCGCCATGCTGGTTGGGCTGCTTCGACCACACCGGCTTGCGGTTGAGGATGGTGGGGAACAGCATGGAATTCTTCAGGCTGGAAAATTCATCGTCGTCGAACGGCGTGGCACCGCCCACGCGCACGAAACGGAAGCTGCCGTAAGGGTCGCGCTGGTAAAGCGGCGCCTGGGCGCCATAGCGGATCGCCTGGTCGTTGAACTGCAGCTTGCGCTTGGCCTGGCGGAAGCGCTCGAAGTCGTGCCAGATCAGGATCGCCACCGGGTGGCCGATGAACATCGGCACCTTGCCGGGCGGCAGCAGCGGGTCGGGCGAGTGGGCCTCGGGCCAGGCGATACCGTCCTTTTCCAGGTCGGCCGCGGTGACGATGCGGTCCGGCTGCAGGTCGGCGCCAAGCAGGCTGAGGTCATGGCCGGCATAGATACGGTCGGCCTTGGTCGCCTTGAGCAGCAGCGCATGCCCCTGCTGCGCGGGCCAGCCGGGCATGTCCTTGGCACGGATGTCGCGGGCGAACACCTTGTCGCCGCACACCTTGGACAAGGCATCGTTACGGAAACGCGCCTTGCCGTCATGGTTCATCCACTTCTGCGGCGAGGTGGTTACGCGTTCCTCCATCAGCGCGGCGAATGCCTGGCTGCCAAGCGGCGCCATGGTCACGCCGACACCGGCGATCAGGCCGCCTTGCAGGAAGGCGCGCCGGGAAATATCACGGTTGGACATGCTTGATCCTCTGGGCAGCAGGGGGACTGCCCTCTTTTTGATTCTGGTACTAGCCTGAAAAGCTGACCTGTACGTCAACTTTACAGCAATTGTGTTGGCGCAGGCAAAGTCAAGTCGACAATATGTCGCGACATGTCTGGGATCTGGGGCGGAATTTGCTCTGGGGCTGGTAGGTGGTTGTCTTAGGATCTTCGGCGCCTGGGAGATCGAGCGCCGCCCGCGCGGCGCTTCGCAGCACAAGGCTGCTCCTACATCTGTTTCGGGCCAATTATTCCTATGAGGTCTGTGCGCGAACGCTTTGGCGCATGTCTCGATATCGCGTTGTAAGAACAAGGCGGTCGCGTGCACTGGCACAGGCGTTACTGGCCCGAAACAGATGTAGGAGCAGCCTTGTGCTGCGAAGCGCCGCGCGGGCGGCGCTCGATCTCCCAGGCGCAAACAATCCCATGGCATACACCTCCAAGCCCTGATGCGCCCCCCCTGACCAAAAACCAGAGTTAACCTTGGGTTAATCGACCCAAGCCAGCATGACCCCTTTCAACGTACTGCCAAGGCGAAGACATGCGCGTCCTCCTGCTCTTCCTGACACTGCTGCTGGCCGGCCCGTTGCAGGCCAACCCGTTCGATGTCAAACCGGACTTCCTGCCGGTCAACCAGGCCTTCGTGCTTACCCACGACCGCCAGGCCGACGGCCAGATGCGCCTGTTTTTCCAGATCCAGCCTGGCTACTACCTGTATCAGAAACGCCTGAAGTTCGACGGCCTGCCTGCCGAACAGCACCCGCAACTACCGGCCGCTCTCAACCACCACGACGAGTTCTTCGGCGACAGTGCGGTGTACCGCGACCAGCTCGAACTGCTGCTACCGGCCGATGCCCGGGGCCAACTGCGCCTAGGCTGGCAGGGCTGTGCCGACGCCGGCCTGTGCTACCCGCCGCAAACCACGTTGGTCGACCTGGGTGGCAGTGTGGCGCCGGCGGCCGAACAAGCCAGTGACCAGGCCCTGGCCAGCGACCTGCAACAAGGCCACCTGGCCTGGAGCCTGCTGGCGTTCTTCGGCCTGGGCCTGTTGCTGGCCTTTACCCCCTGCTCGCTGCCGATGCTGCCGATCCTCGCCGGGCTGGTAATGGGCAATGGCGCCAGTGCCCGGCGCGGCTGGATACTGGCCGGGGTCTATGTACTGAGCATGGCCCAGGTGTATGCCGCCCTGGGCGTGGTCGCCGCGCTGCTGGGTGCCAGCCTGCAGGCCTGGCTGCAGCAACCCTGGCTGCTGGGCAGCCTGGCGGGGCTGTTCGTGCTGCTGGCCCTGCCGATGTTCGGCGCCTTCGAACTGCAACTGCCCGCCGCCGTGCGTGACCGCCTCGACCGCGCCGGGCAAGGCACCCGTGGCGGCAACCTGTATGGCGCGGCGCTGCTCGGCGCGCTGTCCGGCCTGCTGATGGGCCCGTGCATGACCGCGCCGTTGGCCGGCGCGCTGCTGTACATCGCCCAGAGCGGCGACGTGCTGCAGGGGGCGCTGGTGCTGTTCAGCCTCGGCCTGGGCATGGGTGTGCCGCTGCTGTTGCTGGTAACCCTCGGCAACCGCTTCCTGCCCCGCCCGGGTGCCTGGATGAACCGGGTCAAGGGCGTGTTCGGCTTCGTGTTCCTGGGCATGGCGCTATACACCTTGCGCAGCCTGCTGCCCGCAGCATTGCTGCTGGCCCTGAGCGGCGCCTTGCTGATCGCCCTGGCCTGGGCTGCCTGGCCGGCCCTGCAGCGGTTGCCGGCGTTGCGCGCGTTGCCGCTGCTGGGTGCCCTGTGGGGCGGCCTGCTGCTGGTGGGGGCGGCAGCCGGTGGCGACGACATCTGGCAGCCGCTGCGCCCGTTCGCCGGTAGCGGCGCTGCGCCGACCACCGGCCAGCACACCGAGGACGCCTTCGTCACCGTCAGCCGCCCCGAAGACCTGCAACGCGAACTGGATGCGGCCAAAGCCCGTGGCCAGTGGGTGATGCTCGACTACTATGCCGACTGGTGCGTGTCGTGCAAGGTCATGGAAAAACAGGTGTTCGCCCGCAGCGACGTGCAGGCCGGCCTGGCCGGTGTACAACTGCTGCGCCTGGACGTGACCGCCGACACCCCGGCCAGCCAGGCCCTGCTGCAGCGCTACCAGGTACCTGGCCCGCCCAGCATCATCTGGGTCGGCCCGGAAGGCGACGAACGCCGCGCGCGGCGCATCACTGGTGAGGTGGATGCAGCCGCCTTCCTGCAACACTGGACTCAGACCAGGAGCCAAGGCTGATGCTGACCGTAACCCTCGGGCCACTGACCATGGCCCTCAACCACCTGCTGATGCTCACCGCCCTGGTGATCGCCAGCATGGTCGGCTGGTGGGTCGCCCGGCGTGGCGGCGAGAGCCCGGAATCGGCACTGTTCAACCTGTTCCTGATCGGCCTGCTGTGCGCACGCGCCGGCTTCGTGCTGGCCTATTGGCCGATGTACCAGGACGACCTGCTGCAAATCATCGATATCCGTGATGGCGGCTTCCTGTTCTGGTCGGGCCTTGCCGGCATCGTGCTCGGCGCCCTGTGGCAGGGCTGGCGCCATCCGGGCCTGCGCCGTCCGCTGGGCTGGGCGCTGTTCAGCGGCGCGCTGTTCTGGGGCCTGGCCAGCCTCGGTGGCCACCTGTACAGCAAGGGTACCGAACTGCCCGAGCTGAGCCTGCGCAAGGCCAACGGCCAATCCGTAGCGTTGCACAGCTACCGCGGCAAACCGCTGGTCATCAACATCTGGGCCACCTGGTGCCCACCCTGCCGACGCGAAATGCCGGTGCTGCAACAGGCGCAAAGCGCTTACCCGCACGTGACCTTCCTGTTCGTCAACCAGGGCGAGACCCCGGAAAACGTCAGCACCTTCCTCGCCACCACAGGCCTGAGCCTGACCCACGTGCTGTTCGACGGCACCGGTCTGCTGGCCCAGCGCGTCGGTTCCATGGCCCTGCCCACCACCCTGTTCTACGACGCCGACGGGCGCCTGGTCGGCAGCCATCTGGGCGAGCTGTCCCGGGCCAGCCTGCGCCACGCCCTGGAGCCTTTCGACCGGGCCACCGCGCCCGCCCCTGCCGCACAAGGAAACTGACATGCGACTGACTGCACTGCTGCCCCTGTCCCTGGCCCTGCTGGCTGCCCCTACCCTGCAGGCCGAAGAGTTGCCCAAGGCGATTGCGCAACTGCAAGCCAAGGGTGCCGTGATCAAAGGCAGCTTCGACGCCCCCAACGGCCTGCGCGGGTATGCCGCCGAGTACCAGAATAATGGCCTGGCGCTGTACCTCACCCCTGACGGCAAGCATGTACTGGTCGGCAGCCTGTTCGACGAACAGGGCAACGACCTCAGTGCCGAGCCGCTGAAAAAGCTGGTGTATGCGCCGATGAGCAAGGAAATCTGGGCGAAGATGGAGAAAACCTCCTGGATCGCCGACGGCAAGGACGATGCACCGCGCAAGGTGTACCTGTTCAGCGACCCCAACTGCCCGTACTGCAACATGTTCTGGGAGCAGGCACGGCCGTGGGTGGAGTCGGGCAAGGTGCAGTTGCGCCATATCATGGTCGGCATCATCCGCGAGGACAGCCCGGGCAAGTCGGCGGCGCTGCTGGCGGCGAAGGACCCGGCCAAGGCCCTGCAGGAACATGAAAAGGCCGGCAAGGCCAGCACACTGAAACCATTGGCACAGGTGCCAGAGGCGGTGCAGCAGAAGCTGGCGGCGAACATGGCGCTGATGGAAGAAATGGGCTTGCAGGCGACCCCGGCGATCTTCTATCAGGATGACCAGGGTAACCTGCAGAGCCAGCAAGGCGCGCCGCGGCCGGAGTTGCTTGGGAAGATTCTCGGCAAGCGCTGATGTGAGATTGCCGGGGCTGCCTTGCAGCCCATTCGCAGCACAAGGCTGTGGCGGCCCTGTGGGAGCGGGCAAGCCCGCGAAGAACTCAACGCGGTGTATGGCACCGGCTGCGCCGGTGTTCGCGGGCATGCCCGCTCCCACAGGTGCAGCGCCAAACCTCGAGAACAACGCCGTACCTGTAGGAGCGGCCTTGTGTCGCGAAAGGGCCGCATAGCGGCCCCCAAAATGCTGCATAAAAACTGAAATTGCTGGGGCTGCTGTGCAGCCCTTTCGCGACACAAGGCCGCTCCTACAAGGGGCGATGCAGGCCTCACCTGCTCAGGTCACAAGCCCTCCAGCTCGGCCATAAGGTCACTGAGCCGGTCGACCTTGTCGTCATCCAGCACACTGCCCTGCAACCCCTGCACATACACCGCCAGCTCCTCCACCGTGCTGCACTCGAACATCGCCCGCAGCGGCACGTTCAGCTGCAGCTGCTTCTGCACCCGCGAGGCGATCTGCGTGGCCAGCAGCGAATGCCCGCCCAGCTCGAAGAAGTTGTCGTGCACCCCGACCCGCTCGGCCTTGAGCACATCGGCCCAGATACCGGCCAGTACCTCTTCCAGCTCGTTGCGCGGCGCCTGGTAGGCCTGGCTGTGCTGGCCACCGATGTCGATGGCCGGCAGGGCCTTGCGGTCGAGCTTGCCGTTGGCGTTGTGCGGCAGGCTGTCGAACCAGCCCCAGTGCAGTGGGACCATGTACTCCGGCAACTCGGCACGCAGGCGCTGCTTGAGCTGTTCCAGCAACGCAGCGTCGGCTGCAACGCCCTGATGCGCCACCAGGTAACCCACCAGGTGCTTGCCATTGACGCCCTCCTGCACGCCAACGGCAGCGTCGCGGAGCTCCGGCTGTTCGTGCAGGCGGGCTTCGATTTCACCCAGTTCGATGCGGTAGCCGCGAATCTTCACCTGATGGTCGATGCGCCCGACATACTCCAGCACCCCGCCCGGGCGCTGCCGCGCCAGGTCGCCGGTGCGGTACAGGCGTTCGCCCGGCGCACCATATGGATGGGGAATGAACGCCAGCGCCGTGCGCACCGGGTCGCCGACATAGCCACGGCCCACGCCGGTGCCGGCCACGCACAGCTCACCTGTCGCACCCAGTGGCACCAGCGCCTGGTCCTCGCCGAACAGGTACAGGCGGTTGTTGTCGGTCGGCGTGCCGATCGGCAGGTAGCTGCCACGGGTCGAGGCGGCATCGACGCGGAAGAACGCCACGTCATCGGAGCACTCCGCCGGGCCGTAGGCGTTGACCAGGCCGATCTGCGGGTAGCGCTGCAGCCACTGCGCCGCCAGCTCCGGTGGCATGGCTTCGCCGGTCGGCAGCATCCAGCGCAGGCCATCGAGGGCCTGGTGGTCGTTGGCCAGCATACCCTGGATCAGCGACGGCACGCTCTCCAGCACGCTGATGCCGGTGGCCTGCACATGCGCCAGCAGGCCCTGCGGGTCATGGGCGATGGCGTTCGGCACGATCTCCACCCTGGCGCCGAACAGCGGCGCGGCAAGGAACTGCCACACCGAAATGTCGAAGCTCTGCGAGGCCGTCTGGGCGATCACGTCGTGCTCGCCGAGAGCCAGGTACGGCACCTTGCTCAGCTGGTTGTTGAGCATGCCGCGCTGCTCGACCATCACCCCCTTCGGCAGGCCGGTGGAGCCTGAGGTGTAGATCACATAGGCGAGGTTATCCGGCCCGCTGTGAATGCCGGGGTTGTGGCTGGCCACCGGGCTGGCCTGGATGTCTTCCCAGACCAGCAACTGCGGCCGTGCCGCCACTGCAAGCTGGTCCAGCAACTGCCGCCCTTGCCCGGCACAAGCCGCGCTGCACACCAGCACGGGTGTACGGCTGAGCTGGATGATGCTTTGCAAGCGCGCCGCCGGCAGGCTCGGGTCCAGTGGCAGGTAGCCGGCGCCGGCCTTGAAGCTGCCGACGATCATGCCCAGCAGCGGTAGCCCACGCTCGGCCAGCAGTGCCACCGGCTGGTCCAGGTTCACACCCGCCGCGATCAAGGCATGGCCCAGGCGGTTGGCCGCCAGGTTCAAGCCGGCGTAGTCGTAGGACGCGTCCAGGCAGCGGGCCACGGTACGTTGCGGATGTGCGGCCACCTGCGCCTCGAACTGCGCGATGTAGCTCTGTTCCAGTGGATAGGCGCGCGCGGTACGGTTGCAGTCCTCCAGCAAGAAACGCTGCTCCTCGGCGCCCAGCAACGGCAGTGCGCTCATCTCCCCTTCAACGCCTTGCACCAGCGCCAGCAGCAGGCGCTTGAACTCGGCCAGCAGGCGCTCGACGGTCGGGTAGTCGAAGTAGCGCTGGTCGAACGACAGATGCAGGCCAAGGTCATCGCCCGGGTAGCACACCGCTGTCAGCGGGAAGTTGGTGTGGGTACGGCCCGAGTCGGAACTGGCATTCAGGTGCTGGGCGTGGTCGAGCACGGCAGTTTCCACCGGCGCGTTCTCGAACACGAACAGGCTGTCGAACAGCGGCTGGCCCTTGGGCAGTTCGCTGCACTCCTGGATCGCCACCAGCGGCAGGTATTCATATTCGCGCAGCTCCATGTTGCGCTCCAGCAGGCCTTGCAACCACTGGCGCACACTGCAGCGCTCACCCGCCACCGGCAATTGCACGCGCAGGGCGACGCTGTTGATGAACAGGCCGACGGTACGCTGCATCTGCGGCATGCTCACCGGGCGCCCGGCCACGGTCACGCCAAAGGCTACGTCGCGGTCGCCACTGTAGCGCGCCAGTACCAGGGCCCAGGCCGCCTGGGCGAAGGTGTTGACGGTGAGCTGGTGGGCCTGGGCCAGTTCACGCAGGCGCACGCCGTCGCTCACCGCCAGGCGGGTGTAACAGTCGCCGACGACCATGCCGCTACCGGCATGGTCGTGGCGCAGCGGGCGGTCGCTGGGGATGGGGGTGGCGCGTTCGAAGCCGGCCAGGTTGGCCTGCCACCAGGCTCGCGCGTCGTCCAGGCCCTGGCGTTGCAGCCAGCCGATGTAGTCGCGGTAGCGCGGTGGCACCGGCAAGCGGGCCTGGCGCCCCTCGCCGAGGGCCTGGTAGATCTCGAAGAAATCGTTCATCAACAGCGAACGGCACCAGGCATCGATGAGGATGTGATGGTTGCTCATCATGAACCAGTAGCGCTCGTCGGCCACACGCACCAGGCGCAGGTGGAACGGCGCCTCGCTGAGCAGGGCGAAACCAGCCTCGCGTTCCTGCTTGTGCAGGGCCTGCAGGCGCTGCTCCTGGGCGTCGTCGTCGAGGCCACGCCAGTCCTGGTAGTCCACCTGCGTGTTGCCCGGCTTGTGGATGATCTGCAGCATCGCCTCGCCGGTGTTCCAGCTGAACGATGCGCGTAGCGCTTCGTGGCGCGCCACCACCGCCTGCCACGCCTGGGCGAAGCGTTCGGGGTCGAGCGCGCTGTTGATGCGGTAGCGGTCCTGCATGTAGTAGAGGCCGGTGCCCGGCTCCAGCAGGGTGTGCAGCAGCATGCCTTCCTGCATCGGCGTCAGCGGGTAGACGTCCTCGATTTGCGCTGCCGGTACCGGCAGCGCGTCGATCTGTGCCTGGGTCAGGTGCGCCAGCGGGAAGTCCGATGGCGTGAAACTGCCGTTGCCATCAGCCAGGCAATGCTCGACCAGCGCCAGCAGCTCCTGGCGATAGGCTTCGGCCAGGCTGGCGATGGTCCGCTCGTCGTAGCGTTCGGTGCTGAAGGTCCAGCGCAGTTGCAGGGCGCCGCCATACACTTGGCCATCGACACTCAGCCAGTTGGGCAGCGGTGCATCGAGGTCGTGGGCCAGGCCTGCCGGGGCGTCCAGCGGCTGGAACAGGGCTGTGCTGTCGAACTGCTGGTCGAACTGGCCCAGGTAGTTGAAGGTGATGCGTGCCTGCGGCAGGGCCGCCATCTGCTCGCGCCCTGCCGTATCGGCCAGGTAGCGCAGAACGCCGTAACCCAGCCCTTTGTGCGGCACCTGGCGCAGCTGCTCCTTGATGCGCTTGATCGAGCCTGCCCGCGCCGCATCGTCCTCGCCTGGCAGCGGGCGCAGGCTCAGCGGGTAGGCGTTGGTGAACCAGCCGACGCTGCGGGTCAGGTCCATGTCTTCGAACAGCCCGTCACGGCCATGGCCCTCAAGCTGTACCAGCACTTCTTCATCGCCGCTCCAGCGGCACAGGGCACGCGCCAGCGCGGTCAACAGCAGGTCGTTGACCTGGGTGTGATAGGCCGCCGGGGCCTGCTGCAGCAACTGCCGGGTCTGCGCCACATCCAGGCCGATGGCCAGGGTACGGGCGTGGCGGTGCAGGTTGCCGCCCTGCGGGTGATCACATGGCAGTTCACGGCGCACACCACCCAACTGGCCTTGCCACCAGCCCAGCTCGTCGCGCAGCGAATCGCTGCCGGCATAGCTGGCCAGGCGTGCGGCCCAGTCGCCCATGGCGTGGGTCTTGGCCGGCAGCGGTTGGCCACGGTACAGCGCCTGCAGGTCTTCCAGCAGCACGCGCCACGACACGCCATCGACCACCAGGTGATGGATCGCCAGCAACAGGCGCTGGCCGCCCTGCCCGTCATTAACCAGCAAGGCGCGCAACAGTGGGCCCTGTTCCAGGTCGAGGCTGCGTTGCAGGTCGGTATACAGCGGCTGGCAATCGGCGAAGTCGGCGACCGTGGCTGTCCACAGCAATTGCCCGGTGGCAGGCGAAGCATATTCGGCCTGCCAGCGGCCCTGGGCCTGACTGAAGCGCAGGCGCAGGCTGTCGTGGTGCTGCACCAGGTCGGCCAAGGCTCGCTCCAGTACCCCCTCATCCAGCGGCTTGCGAGCCTCCAGCAGAACAGCCTGGTTCCAGTGCTGCGGCTGTGGCACTTCACTGTCGAAGAACCAGTGCTGGATCGGCGTGAGGCCGGCCTGGCCCTGGCGCTGGCCCTGTTCGATGCTGCTGGCGGCTTCGCTGCGCTGAACGATGGCGGCCAGGGTCTGGATGGTCTGATGCTGGAACAGGTCGCGCGGGGTGAACTGCAAGCCGGCCTGACGAGCCCGGCTGACTACCTGGATCGACAGGATCGAGTCGCCGCCCAGTTCGAAGAAGTTGTCCTGCACGCCGACCCGGGCAATGTTGAGCACGTCACGCCAGATCTGCGCCAGTTGCGCTTCCACCTCGTTGCCAGGCGCCTGGTACTGCTGGCGTGCCTGTTCCAGGTCCGGCAACGGCAGCGCACGGCGGTCGAGCTTGCCGTTGCCCATCAGCGGCAGGCTGTCGAGCAGCACCAGGTGCGCCGGCACCATGTAGTCCGGCAGGTGCTGGCGGGCATCGGCTTTCACTGCGTCGCGCAGCAGGCCCTGGGCCTCGCTGTCGGCAGCGGCCTGCCCGCACACCAGGTAACCCACCAGTTGCTTGCCGCCCGGCAGGTCGAGGGCCAGCACCACAGCTTCGTCGACATCGGCATGGGTCTGCAGGCGGCTTTCGATTTCGCCCAGTTCGATACGGAAACCGCGAATCTTCACCTGCTGGTCGGCGCGGCCGACGTACTCGACCAGGCCATCGCTGCCCAGGCGCACCAGGTCACCGGTGCGATACAAGCGCCCGCCTTCGCTGCCGAACGGGTCGGCGACGAAGCGCTCGGCGCTAAGGCCCGGGCGGTCGTGGTAACCCTGGGCCAGGCCGGCACCGCCGACATACAGCTCGCCAATACCGCCTTGCGGCAACAGGGCAAGGTCTTCGTCGAGGATGTAGGCCGTGCGGCTACCGATGACGCGGCCGATCGGTACGCTGCCCAGCTCCGCCGGCAGTGTCTGTGGTGCCAGGCAGGCCAGCGGCATGACCACGGTTTCGGTCGGCCCGTAGGCGTTGAAGAACTGCTGCGGCGCGAAGGCCTGGCGGATGCGCTGCAGGTGTTCGCCGGTCAGCGCTTCACCACCGGTAATGACCAGGCGCACTGGCAACTGCTCGCCCTGCCCGGCCAGGTACTGTGCCAACTGGCTGCCGTAGCTGGGCGTGAAGCCGAGGATGCTCACCTGCTGCTCGCGCACCAGTTGGCAGATGTCTTCGGCGCCCCACTGCCCCTGGGCGCGCAGCACCACGCGGGCGCCGCACAGCAGCGGCACCCACAGGCGTTCGCTGGCGGCGTCGAAATTGATCGAATAGAAGTGCAGCTCGCAGTCATCGCTGCGCATGCCGAACGCGTCGATCACCGCCTGGCAATGCATGGCGAACTCGCCGTGGCTGACTACCACGCCCTTGGGCTTGCCGGTGGAACCGGAGGTGTAGATCAGGTAGGCCTGGTGCTGCGGCAGGTTGAGGTTGTCCAGCGGTGCATCGCTGTAGGCCGACAGGCTGGCGCTGTCGTCCTCCAGGCTCCAGCGCGCCACGCCTTCGGGCAGCTCGCCCAGGGTTTGCAGCAGCGCGCGCTGGCTGAGCAGCAGGCCGATGCGGCTGTCTTCGATCATGTAGCGCAGGCGGTCGAGCGGGTATTCGGGGTCGAGCGGCACGTAGGCGCCACCGGCCTTGAGGATGGCCAGCAGGCCGACGACCATTTCCAGCGAACGCTCCAGCGCCAGGCCCACGCGCACCTGCGGGCCGACGCCACGCTCGCGCAGGGCGCGGGCCAGGCGGTTGGCCTGCTGGTCGAGTTCGGCATAGGTCATGTGCCGGCCGGCGAAGGTCAACGCGCCAGCGTGTGGCGTGCGCGCAGCCTGGGCGGCGAACAGGCCGTGCACGGTATGGTCGAGAGCCAGATCCCGCTCGCCCTGCAACTGGCCCGCCAGCACCTGCTGCTCGGCGCTGCTCAGCATCGGCAGCTCGCACAGGCGCTGTTGCGGGTTGTCGAGCAGGCCGGCCAGCAATTGCTGCCAGTGCTCGGCCATGCGTGCGATGCGTGGTTCGTCGAACAGGTCGCGGCTGTAGGTCAGGCAGCAACCCAGGCGGCCGTCGAGGTCGGTCACCTCCAGGTACAGGTCGAACTTGGTGGCGCTGGCGTCGTTGACCAGGTAATCCACCTGCATGCCGGCAAGCTGGCGGCTTTGCTGGAAGGCCCAGCGCTGCACGTTGCACATCACCTGGAACAGCGGGTTGTAAGCGCTGCTGCGCGGTGGCTGCAGGGCTTCCACCAGCTGGTCGAACGGCAGGTCCTGGTGCGACTGGCCTTCGATGACAACCTGGCGTACCTGCTCCAGCAACTGTGCGGCACTCATCTGGCCGTCCAGCTCGCAACGCAGCACCTGGGTGTTGAGGAACGCGCCAATCAGCCCTTCGCTTTCCGGGCGGATGCGGTTGGCCACCGGCGCGCCAATGCGCAGGTCACGCTGGCCGCTGTAGCGGTGCAGCAAGGCGGCCAGGGTGGCAGTCATGGTCATGAACAGGGTCAGGCCGCGCTGGCTGTTGAAGGCATGCACGCGGGCGACCAGCGCCGGGTCGAGCTCGAAGCGGTACAGCTCGCCACGGTGGCTCTGCACTGCCGGGCGCGGGCGGTCGGCAGGCAGCGCCAGCACCGGGTGTTCATCGCCCAGGCGGGCCTGCCAGTAGGCCAGCTGGCGGGCGCCCTCGCCGCTTTCCAGCCATTGCCGTTGCCACACGCTGTAGTCCAGGTACTGCACCGGCAGCGGCGCCAGCGGCGATTCGCGGTCATCGACGAAGGCCTCGTACAGCTCGCCCAGTTCGCGGGCGAAGATGTCCATGGCCCAGCCCTCGGTGACGATATGGTGCAGGGTCAGCACGAAGAAGTGCTCTCGCTCTTGGGCTTTGACCAGACAGGCACGCAGCAACGGACCGCGCTCCAGGTCGAACGGCTGGTGCGCCTGGTCGTCGGCCAGTTGTTGCAGGCGTTGTTGGCGGGCATCGGCGGGCAAGGCGCTGAAGTCCTGCCAGTCGAGGTGCAGGCTGCTGTCTTCGGCCACGCACTGATACGGCACGCCATCGATGCTGGGGAAGGTGGTGCGCAGGGTTTCGTGGCGCACCACCAGCGCCTGCAACGCACGCTCGAAGGCATCCACATGCAGGGTGCCACGCAGGCGCGCCATGCCGCCGACGTTGTACGCCGGGCTGCCCGGCTCCATTTGCCAGAGGAACCACATGCGCTGCTGCGAGTACGACAGCGGCACCGCCTGGCGGCGGTCGACGCGGGTGATTGCGCCTTGCAGGTTGCGCTCACCGGCGGCACGGATACGCGTGATCTCGGCACAGAAGGCGCCCAGCTCACTGGCGTCGAACAGGGCCTTGAGCGGCAGCTCGACATCGCAGGCCTGGCGCGTGCGCGAGACAATTTGAGTGGCCAGCAGCGAATGGCCGCCGAGGGCGAAGAAGTCATCCTGCAGGCCAACGCGCGGCAGGTTCAGCACTTCACGCCAGATGGCAGCGACCTGCTGCTGCAACTCGGTTTGCGGCTCGATGTGCTCCCGCTGCTGCCACACCGGGGCCGGCAACGCCTTGCGGTCGACCTTGCCGCTGGGGCCCAGCGGCATCTGCGCCAGCGGGATGAGTTGTGCCGGCACCATGTAGGCCGGTAGTTGTTCAGCCAGCACCGTCAGCAATGCATCTGGCTGGGCGCTGCCACTGTAGTAGCCGACCAGTTGCGCGCCTACGGCATCCTTGTGAATCAGCACCAGCGCCTGTTCGACCCCCGCTTGCGCCAGCAGGCAGGCCTGGACTTCTTCGGGTTCGACACGGAAGCCACGCACCTTGACCTGCTGGTCGAGGCGGCCAAGGTATTCCAGCGCCTCGGTCTGCACTTGCCAGCGGGCGCGGTCGCCACTGCGGTACAGGCGCTCGCCATTGCCGTCGGCCTGGGGCACGAAGCGCTCGGCGGTGAGGCCCGGGCGGCCCAGGTAGCCACGGGCCAGGCCTGCACCGCCAAGGTACAGCTCGCCCGGCACACCGGGGGCGGTCAGTTCCAGCTCGTCGTCCAGCACACGGCACAGCACATTGCCCAGCGGGCGGCCGATCGGCGAGCGTTCGCCATCGGTGGCCTGGCAGTGCCAGTGGGTGACGTTGATGGCGGTTTCGGTCGGGCCATAGCGGTTGTGCAACTGCACCTGCGGCAGCACCTGCTGCACGCGGTCACGCAATGCCGCGGACAGCGCTTCGCCACCGGAGAACAGCCGGCGCAGGCTGCTGCAGGCACCCGCCTGCGGCTCCTGGACGAACACCTGCAACAGCGGCGGCACGAAGTGCAGCGTGGTCACGCCATGGGCCTGCACCAGCGCGGCGATGCGCTGCGGGTCGCGGTGCTCGCCAGGGCCGGCGAGCACCAGCTTGCAACCGGTCACCAGTGGCCAGAAGCATTCCCACACCGAAACGTCGAAGCTGATCGGCGCCTTCTGCATCAGCACGTCGCTGTGGTCCAGCACATAGCTGGCCTGCATCCATTGCAGGCGCTCGGCCAGTGCCGCGTGGGTATTGCCCACACCCTTGGGCTGGCCGGTGGAGCCGGAGGTGTAGATCACATAAGCCAGGTTGTCGCCATGCAGGTGCAACCCGGGGGCATGGCTTGGCCAGCTGTCCAGGTGCAGCTGGTCGAGGGCGATGGCGCTGACGCCGTCCACCTGTGGCAGCTTGCCCAGCAGGTTGCTGTGGCTCAGCAACAGGCCAGCGTTGCAGTCGGCGAGCATGTAGGCCAGGCGCTCGGCCGGGTAATCGACGTCCAGCGGCACATAGGCACCACCGGCCTTGAGAATGGCCAGCAGGCCCACCAGCAGCTGCGGCGAACGCTCGACGGCGATGGCCACGCAGGTGTCGGGGCCGACGCCTTTGTCACGCAGGTAGTGGGCCAGACGGTTGGCTTGCTGGTGCAACTCGGCGTAATCCAGGCTGCCACCGTCCCACACCAGGGCGGTGCGCTGCGGGGTCAGGCGTGCCTGGTCATTGAGCTGCTCGACCAGCAGGCGCTGCGGCGCCGCAGCGGGTGCCTCGCCCCAGCTCAGCAGTTGCGCGCGGCCAGGCTCGTCGAGCAGTTGCACCTCGCCCAGCGCCCGCTGCGGCCCGGCACACACCTGTTCGAGCAAGGCCAGCAGGTGCTGGGCCAGGCGCTTGACGGTGCTGGCATCGAACAATTCAGCGGCATAGTCGAAGGCCAGGCTCAGGCGGCCCTGGTGGTCTTCTTCACTGTGCAGCTGCAAGTCGAACTTGGCTTCGCGACTGTGCCACGGCAGCTCTTCGGCCAGCAGGCCCGGCAGGCGGCGCAGGGCAGACAGGTCACGTTGCTGGTGGTTGAACATGACCTGGAACAGGCCTTGCTCGCGAGCCTCGGGCAAGGCTTCGAGCAGTTGCTCGAACGGCAGGTCCTGGTTGGCCTGGGCATCCAGGGTGGCCTGGCGCACCTGGGCCAGCAACTGGTCGAACGGCAGGCGGCCATCGAGTTGCGCACGCAGCACCTGGGTGTTGATGAAGAAGCCGACCATGCCTTGGGTTTCCAGGCGCGGGCGGTTGGCGTTGGGCACGCCGACACGGATATCGGCCTGGCCACTGTAGCGGTGCAACAGCGCCTGCCATCCGGCCAGCAGTACCATGAACAGGCTGGCCTGCTGTTCGCGGGCCAGGCCCTTGAGCGCTTCGGTGAGCCTGGCCGGTACCTTGAGGTTGAAGCGGGCGGCGCGGTGGTCGCGCTGGCTGGTGCGTGGGTGGTCGGTGCACAGGTCGAGCACCGGCAGTTCATCCCCCAGACGCGCCTGCCAGTACTGCAGCTGACGCTCGGCTTCGCCTGCAGCCAGCCACTGTCGCTGCCAGGTGCCGTAGTCGGCATAACCCAGGGTCAGCGCTGCCAGGTTGGCCTCGAGGCCCTGGCAATGGGCGGCGTACAGTTTGGCGAATTCGTCGAGCAGGATGTTCAGCGACCAGCCGTCGGCGACGATATGGTGCAGGGTCACCCACAGTTGATGGTGTTCATCGTCCAGGCGCGCCAGGGTCACCCGCAGCAACGGCCCCCGGGTCAGGTCGAACGGCTGGCGAGCTTCGGCTTCACGCTGGGCGGCGACCTGTTCAGCGGCCTGGCCTTCGAGGTCCAGGCGGCGAAGGTCGAACGGCTGCTGCGCCTGGATGCGCTGCAGGGCCTGGCCGTTCTCTTCGGCAAACAGGGTACGCAGCGATTCATGGCGCGCCACCAGCGCCTGGAAGGCCGCTTCCAGTGCGTTTTCGTCCAGTTCGCCGCGCAACTGCAGGCCGGCCGGAATGTTGTAGGCCGCCGACTGCGGGTCCAACTGCCACAGCAACCACAGGCGGTTTTGCGCCAGCGACTGGGGCAGCGCCTGGGTGCGTTCCAGGGTAGCGATGGCGCCGACCCGGCCACCGCCTTCGGCGATGATCGCGGCCACGGCCTTGGCGTAGTCAGCCAGTATCGGCGCCTCGAACAGGGTGCGCAGGCCCAGCTCGATACCCAATTCATCGGCCAGGCGTGCGGTGGCGTGGGTGGCGGCGATGGAGTTGCCACCCAGCAGCAGGAAGTGGTCGTATGCCGCCACCGCCTCGACCTTGAGGATGTCGCGCCACACACCGGCGATGCGCGCCTGCAGCTCATCGCCAGCGGCATCCGTGGCAACGGGCTCGCTCACCTCAGGGAAGCGGGCGTAGCAGTCCAGGCTGCCATCGTCCATGCGCAGGCGGCAGGCAGAACGCTGCAGCTTGCCGCTGGAGGTCTTGGGCAGTGCGCCGGGGTTCAGCAGCAGGACCACGGCCGGGGCCTGGCGGCAGGCGTCGGCGATCACCTGACGCAGGGTCTTGATCAGCGCGTGGGGCTTGATCGACTTCTGCACGTTGCGGCTGATTTCCACCGCCACGCCAATGCCCTCCTCGCCTTGCTGCTCGACGGCGAACACTGCCACCCGGCCTTTGCGCAGCACATCCACTTCGCGCTCGAGGGTCTTTTCCAGGTCCTGCGGGTACAGGTTCTGCCCGCGCACGATCAGCATGTCCTTCAGGCGCCCGGTGACGAACACTTCCCCTTCGCGCATAAAGCCCAGGTCGCCGGTACGCAGCCAGGTCTGGCCGTCCATCTCGACGAAGGTGCGGGCGCTGGCCTCGGGGTTGCGCCAGTAGCCCAGGGCGATGCTCGGGCCACCGGCCCAGATCTCGCCCACCTGGTTGTCGCCCAGCACCTGCAGGCGTTGTGGTTCGACAATGCGCACGGCATGCCCGGGCTGCGGGTAGCCACAGCTCATCAGCACACTGCCCTTGCCAGGTTCCGCACGGTTGGCGGCGAAGGCTTCGGCGTCCAGCTCCAGCGCGGCGATGCCCTGGCCACGGCGGCTGCCGCTGACGAACAGGGTCGCCTCGGCCAGCCCGTAGCTGGCGAAGAAGCTCTGCGGGTCGAAGCCGCAGGCCTGGAACTTGTCGGCAAAGGCCGCCAGGCTGTCCTGGCGGATTGGCTCGGAGCCGGAATAGGCCACCCGCCAACGGCTGAGGTCGAGCCCGGCCAGGGAGGCCTCGCTGACCCGCTCGCTGCACAGCCGGTAGGCGAAGTCGGGGCCGCCGCTGATGGTGCCGCCGTACTCGCTGATGGCCTGCAACCAGCGCAGCGGCCGGGCCAGGAAGTAGCCCGGCGACATCAGCACACAGGGCACGCCGCTGAAGATCGGCTGCAGCAGGCCGCCGATCAGGCCCATGTCGTGGTACAGCGGCAGCCAGCTGACGATCACATCGTCGGGGTTGAGGTCGATGCCAAAGCCTTGGCGGATCAGCTGTTCGTTGGCCACCAGGTTGCCATGGCTGACCTGCACGCCCTTGGGCAGTGCGGTGGAGCCGGAGGTGTACTGCAGGAAGGCGATGTCATCACCCTTGAGCGCGGGCTCGCGCCAGTTTGCAGCCAGTGCCGGGGCCAGGCCATCCACCGCCAGCAGTTCGGGGGCGTTGGCCGCCGCCAGGGCCTCCAGGCCCTGCAGGCTGTCGTGCAGGGCCGCGACGGTCAGCAGCAGGCGCGGCTCGGCGTCGTCGATGATCGACAGCAAGCGCTGCTGGTGGTGCTGGCGCGCGGACTCCGGCGGGTAGGCCGGCACCGCAATCACGCCGGCATACAGGCAGCCGAAAAACGCCGCTACATAGTCTGGCCCGCTGGGGAACAACAGCACCGCGCGGTCGCCGAAGCTGGCCCGGGTTTGCAAGGCAGCGGCGATGGTGCGCGCACGCTGATCGAGGTCCCGGTAGCTGAGCACGGCCTGCTCGCCGGGAGCGTCGGCCAGAAAGCGCAAGGCGACTTTGTCCGGGGTCTGCGCGGCGCGTTGCGCCAGGGCCTGGACCAGCGAGAGCGGGAGTTCGAAGGCGTCCGTCATGGGGTGTTCCTGCCAGTGTCTGTTTGGGTCGGGCCGGCTGCTGCGCGAACGTGGGCGCAGCGGCATGTGGCGGCCTGAGGTGTACACAGGGGAACGGATGGGCGGGGGGAGAAATTAGCGGCGGTGAGGCTTTGGGGGGCGTGAGGGTTGCCGGGGGTTTGCCTTGAGAGATGTTGCGCCTGGGAGATCGAGCGCCGCCCGCGCGGCGCTTCGCAGCACAAGGCTGCTCCTACATCTGTTTCGGGCCAATCATTCCTGCGAGAGCGGCACGCGCCCCCTTTGGCGTCCACCTTGATATCGTGCCGGACAAACAAGGCGGTCGCGTGCGCTGCTACAGGCGTTACTGGCCCGAAACAGATGTAGGAGCAGCCTTGTGCTGCGAAGCGCCGCGCGGGCGGCGCTCGATCTCACAGGCGCTGAAAATGCCCTGACATGCACCCAGCCATTTCTGCGCTTTAGAACTGAAATCACATGAAACTAATTACATTTCGCATTTGACAATCATTATCATTCTGAATAGCTTGTCGCCCGTCGTAGGAAGCTTCCCAAATTTGGGGGCGTCCTTTCCCCTCTGTGACAAGGTGATTTCCATGGCGGAACAACTATCCACAAGTAAGTGCGATTCACCATTACTACAGGCCTTCGTCGACAACCGCAGCATCCTGGTCAAGATCGCTGCCCGCATCACCGGCTGCCGGTCGCGCGCCGAAGATGTGGTGCAGGACGCCTTTTTCCGGCTCAGCGCCGCCCCGCAGATCACATCGTCGTTCAAGGCGCAGCTGAGCTACCTGTTCCAGATCGTGCGCAACCTGGCCATCGACCACTATCGCAAGCAGGCGATGGAGTTGAAGTACTCCGGCAGCGAGGAGGAAGGCCTGAACGTAGTCGTGCAGAACGCCTCCCCCGAAGCCACCCACATCAACCTTGCCGCGCTGGATGACATTGCCGAGGCGCTGAACGAACTGCCCCAGCGCACCCGCTATGCCTTCGAGATGTACCGCTTGCATGGCGTGCCGCAGAAGGACATTGCCAAGGAGCTGGGAGTGTCGCCGACGCTGGTCAACTTCATGATCCGCGATGCGCTGGTGCATTGCCGCAAGACGGCCAATCGGCAGGCCTGATCAGGCAGAGTCTGCTTCTTCGCGGGCACGCCCGCTCCCACAGGAAAAGCACAGACCTCAAAGACTGAGGGGGACCTGTGGGAGCGGGCGCGCCCGCGAAGAAGCCGCCTCGATATCAAGCCAGTTTGCAGCGATCGAAAAACCGCTCCCGCCCCAGAATCATCAACGCCGCGCGCTTGTGCGGGAAGTCGAACTCCTTGTCGCAATGGAAGCACTGGTCGTGCATGTAGCCGATCATCTTGCCGTTGTCGGCACGCGGCTCGGCCACCACCCGCTGGGTGCGCGGGTCATCCAGGAACAGGTAGTGCACCAGCGCCGATAGCCAGCTGGCCACCTTGTGCGGCCCGCGATGGCTCTCCTCCCCTACCAGCATGTGGATGCCACGGTCGTAGTCATCGGCCGGGTAGAACGGCGCAATGCGGTCTTCCTTGGCCCAGTACGCCTCGAAGTAGGCAAACGGCTGGTCATCGAAGCAGCCGATCAACGTCAGGGCATGCGGGTCGGCCTCGAGCTTGCCCAGGTATTCACGGTGCTGCGCCAGGGTGCCAGCCTCCTGCCAGAACGCCTCCACCCGCGGGTTGTTCTGCCAGCGGTTGAAGCGCTCCAGGTCATGCTCGATCTCCAAGGTACGCAGCGACACCCAACTGCCCAGGCGCGTATCGAAGCGCCGGTACACCTCGCCACGAGGCTTGGGCGCGCGGCGTGGGTGGCGCTTGCCGTTGCTGATCTGCATTTGCTGCGGGTATGCCACGCTGGCCGACTCGCCCAGCCAGGGCTGTGGCAGCTGCCAGAACAGCGCTCGCTCGCACAGGTATTGGCCAGGCTGCTCGCCGGCCAGCAGCAGGCCACTGGTCAATGCCTGGGGCAACGCCTCGGGCAGGTACCAGGCCAGGCGCTGGCAGGCGGTGTCGCGGGCCAGCAGCCAATAACAGGCGGCCCACAAGGCCTGATAGGGGCGCTCGGGGCACAGCCGCTCCAGGTGAACATGCAGGGTGGCGCCCACCTCCAGGCGCAACTGGATCAGCGGGCGGCCTTCGAGGGACAGGCTCAGCCAGCTGTCGCCCTCCTTGGCACTGAGGCTGCGCCAGCGTGGCGCTGACTGGGGCTGCGAAGCGGCATCGAACGGCATGGGCTTGACTCACGGCAATGAAGAAAAGGCTCACTGCTGAGAACGTTGCCGCACCACGGGAATTTAGTCGTGTGGGGCCGACACCGTGATGCGGTAGGGCTCGAAGATGCGCGCCAGCTCGCCACTGTCGCGCAGGGCCCGCAGCAGCGCCGCGAACGACTGCTCGCCGATCGGCGCCCCCGGGCGCAGCAAGGCGTAGTGATGGTAGACCTGGTCAATGCGCTGCGAGGACACCAACTGCTCCCGGCTGGCCGGGTTGCGCGCCAGGAAATCACTGAGATAGGAACGCGTGACCAGGGCGATGTCGGCGCGGTCGGCCTGCACCATCAGCAGGTTGCTGTCGTGGGAATAGGTCAGGGTCGCTTTGTAGGCGGTGCGCAGGTAGTCCGGGTCGGAGTTGAAGCCGGCGAACGCATAGTGGTAGCCGTTGATCAGCGCCAGGCGCTTGCCGTGCAGGTCGTCGAAGTAATGCGGGTCACGGCCGTTGGCCTTGCGGGCGACGAACACCTCGGCATCTTCCAGGCCCAGGTCCACGCTCTGGTGGGCAATCTGCTGCCAGCCCCACTCCGGGTTCTCGAAAATGGCCATGTCGGTGCGGCCTTGCTGGAGGTCACCAAAACGCCGCTGGATGGAGGTGGGCACCACGACGAAGTGGTAGCGCTGCTGCGTGCGGTTGAGCGCGTCGACCAACTGCGGCAGCAGGCCGCTGTCGGCGCCCTGCTCGGGGCGTACCGTGTACGGTGGGAAATGCGCCGCGCCAATCCTCACTTCGACGGCATCGGCAGCCCATACCGGCGCCGCCAGCCAGAACACGGCCAGCAGCATCAGGGAAGACAGGGCCTTTAGGCCGGGCGCTGGAGTCAAGACGGATGCTCATCACGGTTCATGCCTGGGTCCACCTAAGCTAGGCGTTTTCCGGGCCGGACACAACTGCCGGATAGTGGCCCTTTGTGCCAAAGCCGCAGGCAAATTGCCAGGGGATGCCGGATGCCCTGAGTTTGGCTACGCTCTAGCAGGATCTGCAAGGGAGCCTGGTATGGGCCATTGGTTGGTGATCGACCTGGAAGCCACCACCGACGATGGTGGGTGGCCGGTCACAGAGATGGAAGTCATTGAAATCGGCGCAAGCCTGGTTACCCGCGAAGGCCGCGAGGTCGACCACTTCCAGCGCTTCGTGAAGCCCCGGCGGCGGCCGCAGCTGACCCCGTTCTGCCGTGAGCTGACCCACATCAGCCAGGCCAGCGTGGACAGTGCCGCACCGTTCCGCGAGGTATGGGCAAGCTTCGAGCGCTGGCTCGGGCACCACCGCGGGCAGCTTCAGGCCTGGGTCAGCTGGGGCGACTACGACCGCCAGCAGTTGCACCAGGAGTGGCAGCAGCATGGGCTGGACAGCCTGCTGCGGACCCTGCCGCACATCAACCTCAAGCAACGCTTCGCCAAGGCCCGCCACCTGCAGCGCCCCGCGGGGCTGAACGGTGCACTACAGCTGGCCGGCATGCACTTTTGCGGGCAGCAGCACCGGGCCCTGGAAGATGCGCGCAATACCGCGCGGCTGCTGCCGTTGAGCCTGCCGGTGGACGCTACCTGAAAGCAGATGACGGGGCCCGTGGGCTTGGGCATACTGGCCAGCCCTTTTTCATCCCCCCCTTTCAGGAGTCGCCCCATGTTCAAGGTCAACGAATACTTCGATGGTACTGTCAAGTCGATCGCCTTCGAAGGCACTGAAGGCCCGGCCACCGTCGGCGTCATGGCCCCGGGCGAGTACGAGTTCGGCACTGCCAAGCGCGAAATCATGCACGTGGTTTCCGGCGCCCTGACCGTGAAGCTGCCGGGTAGCGACAACTGGGAAACCTTCAACGCCGGTGACAAGTTCAATGTGGCCGCCGACAGCAAGTTCCAGCTGAAGGTGGCGGTGGATACTGCCTACCTGTGCGAGTACCGTGACTAAGCGGTAGCCTGTACCGGCCTCTTCGCGGGCTCGCCCGCTCCCACAGATACCACACAAGCTTCCAGGCCTGTGTAGTTCCTGTGGGAGCGGGCAAGCCCGCGAAGAATCCAGCACTAATCTTTCAGGAAAGCTGCAACCTTCTCAGCCGCCGCCTGCAAGTGCTGCTCATGGCTGAACCCCGAGGCCTTCAGCGGCTTCAGGTCATGGTCCCCCGCCACCAGCCAGCTGACCTCGATCGCCGGCGATAACGCATACCCTGCCACCGCCTCGCGGTTACCCAGCGCATCCCGCTCGCCCTGCACGATCAACGTCGGCGTCTTCAATTCGGCCAGGTGCTCGACCCGTGGCTTTTCCGGCTTGCCCACCGCATAGAACGGATAGCCCAGGCACACCAGTGCATCCGCTTCCAGTTCATCGGCCAGCAGGCTGGCCATGCGCCCGCCCATGGACTTGCCACCCACCGCCAGCTTGCCCGCGACCAAAGGTCGCACCTGCCGGTACACCTCGCGCCAGCATTCCAGCAACACCTTCTGCGGGTTCGGCGGCCGCTTGCCGCCGGCAACCCTGCGCTCGGCCATGTACGGGAACTCGAAGCGCACTACCGCTACCCCAAGCGCCGCAAGCCTTTGCGCCATTTCGTCCATGAACCCGCTGTCCATCGGCGCACCTGCGCCATGGGCTAGGATCAGGCAGCCCTTGTAGCCGTCCTTGCCCCGAACGTGCGGGGGATCGCAGCGCAAGCCTGGGACATTTCCGACCTTCGCCCATTGATCCCCGTCAATACCGGCACTTTGCCCATTAATCATGCTTGCCTCGCTGTAAAGCCTGCCAAATAACCGTGGATGGGAACCCATACATGAACACAACCAGCAGTACCGCCTATAACTACAAGGTGGTCCGCCAATTCGCCATCATGACGGTGGTGTGGGGAATCGTCGGGATGGGGCTCGGCGTCTTCATCGCCGCCCAGCTCGCCTGGCCTTCCCTCAACTTCGACCTCCCCTGGACCAGCTTTGGCCGCCTGCGCCCCCTGCATACCAATGCGGTGATCTTCGCCTTCGGCGGCTGTGCGCTGTTCGCCACCTCCTATTATTCGGTGCAACGCACCTGCCAGACCACCCTGTTCGCACCGGGCCTGGCCGCGTTCACCTTCTGGGGCTGGCAACTGGTGATCCTGCTGGCGGCCATCAGCCTGCCGCTGGGCTACACCAGCTCCAAGGAATACGCCGAACTGGAATGGCCGATCGACATCCTGATCACCATCGTCTGGGTGAGCTACGCCATCGTGTTCTTCGGCACGCTGATGAAGCGCAACACCAAGCACATCTACGTCGGTAACTGGTTCTTCGGCGGCTTCATCCTCACCGTGGCGATGCTGCACGTCGTCAACAACCTGGAACTGCCAGTCAGCCTGACCAAGTCCTACTCGGTGTATGCCGGCGCCACCGATGCCATGGTGCAGTGGTGGTACGGCCACAACGCCGTGGGCTTCTTCCTGACCGCGGGCTTCCTGGGGATGATGTACTACTACGTGCCCAAGCAGGCCGAACGCCCGGTGTATTCCTATCGCCTGTCGATCGTGCACTTCTGGGCGCTGATCACCCTGTACATCTGGGCCGGCCCGCACCACCTGCACTACACCGCCCTGCCCGACTGGGCACAGTCGCTGGGCATGGTGATGTCGCTGATCCTGCTGGCACCAAGCTGGGGCGGCATGATCAACGGCATGATGACCCTGTCCGGCGCCTGGCACAAACTGCGCAGCGACCCGATCCTGCGCTTCCTGGTGGTGTCGCTGGCGTTCTACGGCATGTCCACCTTCGAAGGCCCGATGATGGCCATCAAGACGGTCAACGCCCTGTCCCACTACACCGACTGGACCATCGGCCACGTGCACGCCGGCGCCCTCGGCTGGGTGGCGATGATCTCGATCGGCGCGCTGTACCACACCATCCCGAAAGTGTTCGGCAAGGAGCGCATGTACAGCATCGGCCTGATCAACGCGCACTTCTGGCTGGCCACCATCGGCACCGTGCTGTACATCGCCTCGATGTGGGTCAACGGCATCGCCCAGGGCCTGATGTGGCGCGCGGTCAACAGCGACGGCACGCTCACCTACTCGTTCGTGGAAACCCTGGTGGCCAGCCACCCAGGCTTCATCGTGCGCTTCGTCGGCGGTGCGATCTTCCTCAGCGGCATGTTCCTGATGGCCTGGAACACCTGGCGCACCGTGCGTTCGCCGGCGCTCGATGTCGCCCCTGCGAACGCCCAGCTGGCTTGAGGAGACCTGCCTGATGAAACATGAAGTCATCGAGAAAAACGTCGGCCTGCTGGCCCTGCTGATGGTGTTTGCCGTCAGCATCGGCGGCCTGACCCAGATCGTCCCGTTGTTCTTCCAGGACGTCACCAACAAGCCGGTGGAAGGCATGAAGCCCTACACCGCGCTGCAACTGGAAGGCCGCGATATCTACATCCGCGAAGGCTGCGTGGGCTGCCACTCGCAGATGATCCGCCCGTTCCGCGCCGAAACCGAGCGCTATGGCCACTACTCGGTGGCTGGTGAAAGCGTGTGGGACCACCCGTTCCTGTGGGGCTCCAAGCGCACCGGGCCGGACCTGGCCCGGGTCGGTGGCCGCTACTCGGACGACTGGCACCGTGCGCACCTGTACAACCCGCGCAACGTGGTACCGGAGTCGAAGATGCCGTCGTACCCATGGCTGGTCGCCCAGCAGGTCGACAACAGCCATACCGACACCAAGATGCGCACCCTGCGCACCCTGGGCGTGCCGTACACCGACGATGACATCGCCGGGGCCCGCGACGCGGTCAAGGGCAAGACCGAGATGGACGCTTTGGTCGCCTACCTGCAGGTGCTCGGCACCGCGATCAAGAACAAGAGGTGAATGCGATGGGAATGGACATCGGCATGATCCGCGGCCTGGGCACCCTGGTGGTGATGATCGCCTTCATCGGCCTCACCCTGTGGGTATTCAACCGCCGCCGCGACCGTGATTTCGCCGAAGCGCGCCTGCTGCCCTTCGTCGACGACCGCCTGCCCTCTGCCGGACAGGCACCTGCTGCAAAAAGGAGTAACGGGCAATGACCACCTTCTGGAGTACGTACATCTGCGTACTGACCATCGGTAGCCTGATTGGCCTGACCTGGCTGCTGCTCGCCACCCGCAAGGGCCAGAGCAACAACACCACCGACCAGACCATGGGCCACAGCTTCGACGGCATCGAGGAATACGACAACCCGCTGCCCAAGTGGTGGTTCTGGCTGTTCGTCGGCACCCTGGTGTTCTCGGTCGGCTACCTGATCCTCTACCCGGGCCTGGGCAACTGGAAGGGCATCCTGCCGGGCTATGAAAATGGCTGGACCGGCGCCAACGAATGGCAGAAGGAAATGGACAAGGCCGACGCAAAATTCGGCCCGATCTTTGCCAAGTACGCCGCCATGCCCGTGGAAGAAGTGGCCAAGGACCCGCAGGCGCTGAAAATGGGCAGCCGCCTGTTCGCCTCGAACTGCTCGGTTTGCCATGGCTCGGACGCCAAGGGTGCCTATGGCTTCCCCAACCTCACCGACAAGGACTGGCGCTGGGGCGGCGAGGCGGAAACCATCAAGGCGTCGATCATGAATGGTCGCCACGGCGTGATGCCGGCCTGGGCCGAAGTGATCGGAGAGCAAGGCGTGGCGGATGTGGCCGCGTTCGTGCTCACCAACCTCGATGGCCGCAGCCTGCCGGAAGGGGTCAAGGCCGACGCCGCCAAGGGCAAGGAAATCTTCGCCGGCAACTGCGTGGCCTGCCACGGGCCTGAAGGCAAGGGTACCCCGGCCATGGGCGCGCCAGACCTGACCCACCCGCAGGCATTCATCTACGGTTCGAGCTTTGCCCAGCTGCAGCAGACCATTCGCTATGGTCGCCAGGGTCAGATGCCGGCGCAGGCGGAGATCCAGGGCAACGACAAGGTGCACCTGCTGGCGGCGTATGTGTATAGCCTGTCGCAGGATGGTGCTGCTGAAACCGTGACTGCCAAGTAATACCGCCCAAGGGCCGCTTTGCGGCCCATTCGCAGCACAAGGCTGCTCCTACAAGGGTACCGCGCAAGATTACGCCCCCTGTAGGAGCAGCCTTGTGCTGCGAATGGGCTGCAAAGCAGCCCCTCTCCCCGCTCTACCCCCCCTTGCACCCCCTCCGAACACAACTAAGCTTGTTGCCTCAGTGGGCCTCGCTCCGAAAGGAGCGAAGCAGACGCGGCGCGTAGCCTGTCGCCGTCCCGATAAAAAGCTTGACCGATCGATCAGAAAAAGGCGAAAAACGGTACACATTACAAATATTTATTTGTGTACAATCGTCCAGGCCCGATCGCTGCGGGACATCAGTGAACGGGCTCGGGCACGGGTCGGCGTACCAAAGTTGCGTTGCGGTAACCCTGGTGGTTATCAATACTGGCGCCGATTTTTTCGACCAACAAGAACATCAAAACCGTGGAACCTTAGCAATGAGCACAGCAATCAGTCCGACTGCTTATAACTATAAGGTCGTCCGCCAGTTCGCCATCATGACGGTGGTCTGGGGGATCCTTGGCATGGGCCTCGGCGTCTTCATCGCCTCGCAGCTGGTATGGCCGCAACTGAACCTGGACCTGCCCTGGACCAGCTTCGGCCGCCTGCGCCCGCTGCACACCAACCTGGTGATCTTCGCCTTCGGGGGCTGTGCGCTGTTCGGCACCAGCTACTACGTGGTGCAGCGCACCTGCCAGACCCGGCTGATCTCCGACAGCATGGCCGCCTTCACCTTCTGGGGTTGGCAGGCGGTGATCGTCGGGGCGCTGATCACCCTGCCGATGGGCTACACCACCACCAAGGAATACGCCGAGCTCGAGTGGCCGCTGGCGATCCTGCTGGCCATTGTGTGGGTCACCTACGGGCTGGTGTTCTTCGGCACCATCGTCAAGCGCAAGACCAAGCACATCTATGTCGGCAACTGGTTCTACGGCGCCTTCATCGTGGTTACCGCGATGCTGCACATCGTCAACCACATCTCGCTGCCGGTAAGCCTGTTCAAATCGTACTCGGCCTACTCCGGCGCCACCGACGCGATGATCCAGTGGTGGTACGGCCACAACGCCGTGGGCTTCTTCCTCACCACCGGCTTCCTGGGGATGATGTACTACTTCGTACCCAAGCAGGCCGAACGCCCGATCTACTCGTATCGCCTGTCGATCGTGCACTTCTGGGCACTGATCACCCTGTACATCTGGGCCGGCCCGCACCACCTGCACTACACCGCCCTGCCTGACTGGGCACAGTCGCTGGGCATGGTCATGTCGATCATCCTGCTGGCGCCAAGCTGGGGCGGCATGATCAACGGCATGATGACCCTGTCCGGTGCCTGGCACAAACTGCGCACCGACCCGATCCTGCGCTTCCTGGTGGTATCGCTGGCGTTCTACGGCATGTCCACCTTCGAAGGCCCGATGATGGCCATCAAGACCGTGAACTCGCTGTCGCACTACACCGACTGGACCATCGGCCACGTGCACGCCGGCGCCCTCGGCTGGGTGGCGATGATCTCGATCGGCGCCGTGTACCACATGATCCCGCGCCTGTATGGCCGCGAGCAGATGCACAGCGTCGGCCTGATCAACGCGCACTTCTGGCTGGCTACCATCGGTACCGTGCTGTACATCGCCTCGATGTGGGTAAACGGCATCACCCAGGGCCTGATGTGGCGCGCCATCAACGATGACGGCACCCTCACCTACTCCTTCGTCGAAGCCCTGCAGGCCAGCCACCCTGGCTATATCGTCCGCGCCCTGGGCGGTGCGTTCTTCGCCACCGGCATGCTGCTGATGGCCTACAACGTGTTCCGTACCGTACGTGCCGCCAACCCGGCACAGGCTGAGGAAGCCGCCAAGATCGTCGTCGTGGGAGCGCACTGATGAAGCATGAAGCCGTCGAGAAGAACATAGGCCTGCTGGCCTTCTTCATGGTCATCGCCGTGAGCGTCGGTGGCCTGACCCAGATCGTCCCGCTGTTTTTCCAGGACGTCACCAACAAACCCGTGGAAGGCATGAAGCCGCGCACCGCGCTGGAACTTGAAGGCCGCGATATCTACATCCGCGAAGGCTGCGTGGGCTGCCACTCGCAGATGATCCGCCCGTTCCGTGCCGAAACCGAGCGCTACGGCCACTACTCGGTAGCCGGCGAGAGCGTGTGGGACCACCCGTTCCTGTGGGGCTCCAAGCGTACCGGGCCGGACCTGGCGCGGGTCGGTGGCCGTTACTCCGATGACTGGCACCGTGCGCACCTGTACAACCCGCGCAACGTGGTACCGGAATCGAAGATGCCGTCGTACCCATGGCTGGTCGAGCACAAGCTCGACGGCAAGGACACCGCGAAGAAGATGGAAGTGCTGCGCACCCTCGGCGTGCCGTACACCGACGCCGACATCGCCGGGGCCCGCGACGCGGTCAAGGGCAAGACCGAAATGGACGCCATCGTCGCGTACCTGCAGGGTCTTGGCACCATCATCAAGAGCAAACGGTGACGCTGATGGATATCGGGATGATTCGCGGCCTGGGCACCGTCGTGGTGATGGTGGCCTTCGTGGGCCTGGCGCTGTGGGTGTTCAACCCACGGCGCAAGAAGGACTTCGACGAAGCGACCCAACTGCCCTTCGCGGATGACCCCGAAGCCAGCCGGCACGTCGAGCAAGCAAAAGCTTCTGGGAGCAAAAAACAATGACAACCTTCTGGAGTCTGTACGTTACCGTCCTGACCCTGGGCACCATCTTCTCGTTGACCTGGCTGCTGCTGTCGACCCGCAAGGGCCAGCGCGAAGAGGTCACCGACGAAACCGTCGGGCATGCCTTCGATGGCATCGAGGAGTACGACAACCCGCTGCCGAAATGGTGGTTCTGGCTGTTCGTCGGCACCATCGTCTTCGCCCTCGGCTACCTGGTGCTGTACCCGGGCCTGGGCAACTGGAAAGGCGTCCTGCCGGGCTACTCGTACCTGGATAACGACAAGCAGACCGAGTTTTCCAACGGCCAGCCGGGCTGGACCGGCGTGCACGAGTGGGAAAAGGAAATGGCCAAGGCCGACGCCCGCTTCGGGCCGATCTTCGCCAAGTTCGCCGCCATGCCCATCACCGAGGTGGCCAAGGACCCGCAGGCCCTGAAGATGGGCGCGCGGCTGTTCGCTTCCAACTGCTCGGTGTGCCACGGCTCCGACGCCAAGGGTGCCTTCGGCTTCCCTAACCTCACCGACAACGACTGGCGCTGGGGCGGCGAGCCAGACACCATCAAGACCACCATCATGGGCGGTCGCCACGGCGTGATGCCGGCCTGGGCCGAAGTGATCGGTGACCAGGGCGTGGCCGATGTGGCCGCGTTCGTGGTCAGCAAGCTCGATGGCCGCACCCTGCCAGAGGGCGTGAAGGCCGATGCCGAGAACGGGCAGAAGATCTTCGCCGCCAACTGCGTGGCCTGCCACGGGCCGGAGGGCAAGGGTACGCCAGCCATGGGCGCGCCGAACCTGACCCATCCGCAGGCGTTCATCTACGGTTCGAGCTTTGCCCAGTTGCAACAGACCATCCGCTACGGTCGCCAGGGGCAGATGCCGGCCCAGGAGCAGTTGCAAGGGAATGACAAGGTGCACTTGCTGGCGGCTTATGTGTACAGCCTGTCGCAGCAGGCCGAACCGGCCAAGGCCGAGTAAGGCAGGCCTGGCCTCTTCGCGGGTAAACCCGCTCCCACAGGTACTGCGCTCGCGTCAGGATCTGTGCGATCCCTGTGGGAGCGGGTTCACCCGCGAAGAGGCCGGTACTGAAAACACATTTGTTGCAGGCCCCATGACCTGGATCAATTGACACCCGCCATAACACGATTCATGCCACGAACCCAACGCGACTAAAGGTCGCAGTGCAGCCCCATACTGCCATCAGCGGCGTATCATGGGCCGCAGAGCGCTAGCAGATTGCGCGAGACTGCGGCCGGCACGCACTGGCTGCGGCGTTTCTCCACTGCCGTGGGACTTGATGATGAGCAAGCAAATTCCGGTACATGACGTCACCCCGCCTGCCAACAAAGGGAAGGATTCCGTCGACCTCTACGCCTCCCGGGAAAAGATCTACACCCGTGCCTTCACCGGCCTGTTCCGGCGCCTGCGCATGGTCGGCGGGGCTGTGCTGTTCCTGCTGTACTTCGGCACCGTGTGGCTGAACTGGGGCGGCCACCAGGCCGTGTGGTGGAACCTGCCCGAGCGCAAGTTCTACATCTTCGGCGCCACCATCTGGCCGCAAGACTTCATCCTGCTTTCGGGCATCCTCATCGTTGCCGCCTTCGGCCTGTTCTTCATCACCGTGTTCGCCGGCCGGGTGTGGTGCGGCTACACCTGCCCGCAAAGCGTGTGGACCTGGATTTTCATGTGGTGCGAAAAGGTCACCGAGGGCGACCGCAACCAGCGCATGAAGCTCGACAAAGCCCCCATGAGCGGCAACAAGTTCCTGCGCAAGTTCGCCAAGCACAGCCTGTGGCTGCTGATCGGCTTCGTCACCGGCATGACCTTCGTCGGCTATTTCTCGCCGATCCGTGAACTGGCCACCGAATTCTTTACCGGCCAGGCCGACGGCTGGGCCTACTTCTGGGTCGGCTTCTTCACCCTCGCCACCTACGGCAACGCCGGCTGGCTGCGCGAGCAGGTGTGCGTGTACATGTGCCCCTACGCGCGCTTCCAGAGCGTGATGTTCGACAAGGACACGCTGATCGTTTCCTACGACCCGCGTCGTGGCGAAACCCGCGGCCCGCGCAAAAAGGACCTGGACTATAAGGCCGCGGGCCTGGGCGACTGCATCGACTGCACCATGTGCGTGCAGGTCTGCCCCACCGGCATCGACATCCGTGACGGCTTGCAGATCGAGTGCATCGGCTGCGCCGCGTGCATCGACGCCTGCGACAACATCATGGACAAGATGAACTACCCCAAAGGGCTGATCAGCTACACCACCGAGCACAACCTGTCCGGGCAGAAGACCCACATGCTGCGCCCACGCCTGATCGGCTATGCCGTGGTCCTGCTGGTGATGATGGTCGGCCTGGCCACCGCCTTCGCCACCCGTTCGCTGGTCGGTTTCGACGTGAGCAAGGACCGCGTGCTGTACCGCGAGAACGCCCAGGGCCGGATCGAGAACGTGTACAGCCTGAAAGTGATGAACAAGGACCAGCGTGACCACGTCTACGTACTGGACGCCACCGGCCTGCCGGACCTGAAGCTTGAAGGCCAGCGCGAAATCCGCGTGGACGCTGGTGACATTGTCAGCCTGCCGGTGCAGCTGTCGATCGCACCCGAGAAACTGCCATCGACCACCAACGAAATCACCTTCATCCTCAAGAGCGCCGATGACAGCGACGCCCAGGTTGAAGCCAAGAGCCGCTTCATCGGCCCACAGATCCGCTGAGAGAGATAACCCACAATGCCTGCCACCGCCGCCAGCCCCTGGTACAAGCACCTCTGGCCCTGGATCATCATCGGTATCCTCGCCACCTCGGTGTGCCTGAGCCTGACCATGGTCAGCATCGCCGTGCACAACCCGGACAACCTGGTGAACGACAACTACTACGAGGCTGGCAAAGGCATCAACCGCTCGCTGGACCGAGAACTGCTGGCGCAGACGCTGGGCCTGAAGGCCGGCGTGCACCTGGACGAGCTGACCGGCGAAGTGGATGTGCGCCTGGCCGGCAACAGCGACCCGCAGAGCCTGGAGCTGAACCTGATTTCGCCAACCCAGCCGGAGAAAGACCGCAAGGTGCTGCTGAGCCGGGTCGAGGCAGGGCGCTATGTGGGGCAGCTGGAGGACAAGGTTGACGGGCGGCGCTTCGTCGAGCTGCTGGGTAGCGAAGGTGGCCAGGTTTGGCGCTTGTTCGAGGAAGAAAAAGTGGAGCATGGTGTCACTTTGCAACTGGGTGACGAAGCCATTCAAGGCGCCGAGCACCTGTAGGAGCGGCCTTGTGTCGCGAAAGGGCTGCAGCGCAGCCCCAGCGATTCATGCACCGCTGCTGAAGTCCCGGGGCCGCTTCGCGGCCCTTTCGCGACACAAGGCCGCTCCTACAGGGATGCGCGCCAGCCGGCCGATTTGTGTAAGGCAATGATGTGATGACCCAGCCCACCCCCTGCTACCACTGCGCCCTGCCCGTCCCCTCCGGCAGCCGCTTCAACGCCGTGGTCCTCGGCCAGCCCCGGCAGTTCTGCTGCCCCGGCTGCCAGGCGGTGGCCGAGTCGATCGTCGCCGGTGGCCTGGAGCACTACTACCAGCACCGCAGCGACAACAGCGCCAACCCCGAGGCCCTGCCCAAGCAGCTACAGGACGAACTGGCCCTCTACGACCGCAGCGACGTTCAGCAAACCTTCGTTCGCCATGCTGGCGACCTGGCCGAAACCACCCTGCTGGTCGAAGGCATCAGCTGCGCCGCCTGCGGCTGGCTGATCGAAAAGCACCTGCGCAACCTGCCCGGCGTCGCCGAGGCGCGCCTGAACCTGTCCAACCACCGCCTGCTGCTGAACTGGCATGACCAGCAACTGCCGCTCTCGCGCCTGCTCGCCGAGCTGCGCCAGATCGGCTACGCCGCCCACCCCTATCAGCCCGACCAGGCCGCCGAGCAACTGGCCCGCGAGAACCGCAGCGCCCTGCGCCGCCTGGGCGTGGCCGGGCTGCTGTGGTTCCAGGCGATGATGGCAACCATGGCCACCTGGCCGGAATTCAACATCGACCTGTCGCCCGAACTGCACACCATCCTGCGCTGGGTCGCGCTGTTCCTCACCATACCCATCGTGTTCTACAGCTGCGCACCGTTCTTCAAGGGCGCGGCACGCGACCTGCGTACCCGCCACCTGACCATGGACGTTTCGGTGTCACTGGCCATTGGCCTGGCCTTCGGCGCCGGCATCTGGACAGCCATTACCGGCAGCGGCGAGCTGTATTTCGACACCGTGGGCATGTTCGCGCTGTTCCTGCTCACCGGCCGCTACCTGGAGCGCCGCGCCCGCGAACGCACCGCCGCGGCCACTGCGCAGCTGGTCAACCTGCTGCCGGCCTCGTGCCTGCGCCTGGACGCCGTCGGCCGCAGCGAGCGCATCCTGCTCAGCGAACTGCAGCGCGGTGACACGGTGCAGGTGCTGCCAGGCGCAGTAATCCCCGCCGACGGGCGCATCGTCGAAGGCCGCTCCAGCGTCGATGAATCGTTGCTGACCGGTGAATACCTGCCACAACCACGGCGGGTCGGCGAGCGGGTCACCGGCGGCACCCTGAACGTCGAAAGCACCCTGAACGTGGAAGTCGAAGCCCTCGGCCACGACTCGCGGTTGTCGGCCATCGTCCGCCTGCTGGAACGCGCCCAGACCGAAAAACCACGCCTGGCCGAAATCGCCGACCGGGCCTCGCAGTGGTTCCTGCTGTTCTCGCTGCTGGCCGCTGCGGCTATCGGCCTGTGGTGGTGGCACCTGGACCCGACGCGGGCGTTCTGGATCGTGCTGGCCATGCTGGTAGCGACCTGCCCTTGCGCGCTGTCCCTGGCTACGCCAACGGCGCTTACTGCGGCCACCGGCACCTTGCACAAGCTCGGCCTGCTGGTCACCCGTGGCCATGTGCTGGAAGGCCTGAACCAGATCGACACGGTGATTTTTGACAAGACCGGCACGCTGACCGAGGGCCGCCTGACCTTGCGCAGCATTCGCCCGCTCGGCAGCCTGCCCGCCGACCGCTGCCTGGCCCTGGCCGCAGCGCTGGAGAACCGCTCCGAACACCCCATCGCCCGTGCCTTCGGTCGCACCGCCACGCCTGCTGACGACGTGCAGACCGTGCCGGGCCTGGGCCTGGAGGGGCTGGTCGAAGGCCAGCGCCTGCGCATTGGCCAGGCCACCTTCGTCTGCGCCCTGAGCGGCGCGGAAATCCCCGGTGTGCCAGAGCCGCGCGGCCAGTGGCTGCTGCTGGGCGACCGTCAGGGGCCGCTGGCCTGGTTCGGCCTGGACGACCGCCTGCGCGACGATGCCCCTGCCCTGCTGGCGGCCTGCAAGGCCCGTGGCTGGCGCACGCTGCTGCTGTCGGGCGACAGCTCGCCGATGGTTGCCGAAGTGGCCGCGCAGCTGGGCATCGACCAGGCCATCGGCGGCCTGCGCCCGGACGATAAACTGGACCGGCTGAAGGCGCTGCAGGCGGCCGGGCGCAAGGTGCTGATGCTGGGTGACGGGGTCAACGACGTGCCGGTACTGGCCGCCGCCGACATCAGCATCGCCATGGGCAGCGCCACCGACCTGGCCAAGACCAGCGCCGACGCCGTGCTGCTGTCCAACCGCCTGCAGGCGCTGGTACAGGCCTTCGAGCTGGCCCGCCGCACCCGCCGCAACATCCTCGAGAACCTGCTCTGGGCGACCTTGTATAATGGCCTGATGTTACCGTTCGCCGCGCTTGGCTGGATCACCCCGGTGTGGGCAGCCATCGGCATGTCGGTCAGTTCACTGATCGTGGTACTCAACGCCCTGCGCCTGACCCGCCTGCCCCTGGCATCGGGCCTGCCAGCGAACGAAGCGCCCTTGCCCGGGAGGAAGTCGTCATGCCCGCACTCTATGTCATGATCCCCGCAGCCCTGCTGCTGGTCGGCGTGGCCGTGTACATCTTCTTCTGGGCGGTGGACAGCGGCCAGTACGACGACCTGGAAAGCCCTGCCCACAGCATCCTGTTCGACGACCAGGACCCGCGCCACCAGGCGGCGGTGAAGCCTGACGACAACCAGGCCGACACCGACAAGGAACCCCCACCCCGTGCCTGACCTGCTGCCCCTGCTGGGCTCGGCGTTGGTCCTCGGCCTGCTCGGCGGCGGCCACTGCCTGGGCATGTGCGGCGGCCTGATGGGTGCGCTGACCCTAGCCATACCACCCGAACAACGTGGCCGGCGCTTGCGCCTGCTGCTGGCGTACAACCTTGGGCGCATTCTCAGTTATGCCTGTGCCGGCCTGCTGCTGGGCCTGGCCGGCTGGGCCGTGGCCAGCAGCCCGGCGGCGCTGGCACTGCGGGTGGTGGCGGCCCTGCTGTTGATCGCCATGGGGTTGTACCTGGCCGGCTGGTGGAGCGGGCTGACCCGCATCGAGGCGCTGGGCCGGGGGCTGTGGCGGCATATCCAGCCGGTGGCGTCGCGCTTGCTGCCGGTGTCCAGCGTGCCTCGGGCGTTGTTGCTGGGGGCCTTGTGGGGGTGGTTGCCGTGCGGGTTGGTGTACAGCACCTTGCTGTGGGCGGCCAGCCAGGGCAATGCCGGGTACAGCGCGGCGCTGATGCTGGCGTTCGGCGTGGGGACCTGGCCGGTGTTGCTGGCTACCGGATTAGCCGCGGAGCGGGTAAACATTTTGTTGAAAAGACGCAGTGTGCGGGTGGCTGGCGGGGTGCTGGTGATGCTGTTTGGTATCTGGACCATGCCGGGGCCGCATCAGCATTGGTTGATGGGGCATTGATGGGGGCCGCTTTGCGACCCTTCGCGGGCATGCCCGCTCCCACAGGATCATGTGTACCCCCTGTGGGAGCGGGCAAGCCCGCGAAGGGCTGCAGAGCAGCCCCAATGCCCTTGATACAAATCAACACAGATTCCTACAGACGGCCATAGACTCCGGGGCACTGCTGCTCTTTCCGGGGACCGCCCTCATGCTCGACGACCTTCGTTGGGATACCGACCTGATCCGCCGTTACGACCTGGCCGGACCACGCTACACCTCTTACCCGACCGCCGTGCAACTGCACAGCGAAGTGGGCTCGTTCGACCTGCTCCACGCCCTGCGCGAAAGCCGTCGGGCCGCGCGCCCGCTGTCGCTGTACGTGCATGTGCCGTTCTGCGCCAACATCTGCTACTACTGCGCCTGCAACAAAGTCATCACCAAGGACCGCGGCCGCGCCGCGCCCTACCTGCAGCGCCTGGAGCAGGAAATCCAGCTGATCGCCTGCCACCTCGACCCTAAACAGCGTGTCGAGCAGCTGCATTTCGGCGGCGGCACGCCAACTTTCCTCAGCCATGTGGAACTGCGCCAGCTGATGGCCACCCTGCGCCAGCACTTCCACCTGCTGGACGACGACTCCGGCGACTACGGCATCGAGATCGACCCGCGCGAAGCCGACTGGTCGACCATGGGCCTGCTCCGCGAACTGGGCTTCAACCGCGTCAGCCTGGGCGTGCAGGACCTCGACCCGGCCGTGCAGCGCGCGGTAAACCGCCTGCAGAGCCTGGAGCAGACCCGCACCCTGATCGAAGCCGCGCGCACCCTGCAGTTCCGCTCGATCAACCTCGACCTGATCTACGGCCTACCCAAGCAAACCCCGGAAGGCTTTGCCCGCACCGTCGAAGAAGTGATCCGCCTGCAACCCGACCGCCTGTCGGTGTTCAACTACGCCCACCTGCCCGAGCGCTTCATGCCGCAACGGCGCATCGACAGCAATGACCTGCCCAGCGCGGCCGCCAAGCTAGAGATGCTGCACGCCACCATCGACCAGCTGACCGCCGCCGGCTACCGCTACATCGGCATGGACCACTTCGCCCTGCCCGACGACGAGCTGGCCATCGCCCAGGAAGAAGGCACCCTGCAGCGCAACTTCCAGGGTTACACCACCCATGGGCACTGCGACCTGATCGGCCTGGGCGTATCGGCCATCAGCCAGATCGGCGACCTGTACTGCCAGAACAGCAGCGACCTCAACACCTACCAGGACAGCCTGTCCAACGCCCAGCTGGCCACCCAGCGCGGCCTGCTGTGCAACCACGACGACCGCATCCGCCGGGCGGTGATCCAGCAACTGATCTGCCATTTCGAGCTGGATTTCGAGCCGATCGAACAGGCCTTCACCATCGATTTTCGCGGCTACTTCAACGACCTCTGGCCAGAACTGCTGACCTTGCAGCGCGACGGCCTGATCCGCCTGGACGACAAAGGCATCCGCATCCTGCCGGCCGGCCGCCTGCTGGCGCGCTCGGTGTGCATGGTGTTCGACGCCTACCTGGCGATGCACAACCGCCAGCGCTTCTCGCGGGTGATCTGAACCGAGTCGTTCAACCGCATGGACAAAGTTCCTTGCCAGGCACACCATGGGCACAGCGAAGGCCCCGGCGCACACCCGCCGGGGCCGGGCCAGCTCGCACCACAACAGCGCACGCTGGCCTACAACCTACGCCGTGAGTTACCCTTACGTCTTATGTGTGCTTTCCCACAAGGATCGAATGAAAATGTCCGAGCCAGTCAAACTGCGCCCACACAACCAGGCCCATTGCAAGGACTGCAGCCTGGCCCCCCTGTGCCTGCCTCTGTCGCTCAACCTGGAAGACATGGATGCACTGGATGAAATCGTCAAGCGTGGGCGGCCGTTGAAAAAAGGCGAGTTCCTGTTCCGCCAGGGCGACAATTTCGGCTCGGTCTACGCGGTACGTTCCGGCGCGCTGAAAACCTTCAGCCTCAGCGACAGCGGCGAAGAGCAGATCACCGGCTTCCACCTGCCCAGCGAACTGGTCGGCCTGTCGGGCATGGACACCGAAGCCTACCCGGTGTCGGCACAGGCCCAGGAAACCACCTCGGTGTGCGAAATCCCGTTCGAGCGCCTCGACGAGCTGTCGGTGCAGCTGCCGCAGCTACGCCGCCAGCTGATGCGGGTAATGAGCCGGGAAATCCGCGACGACCAGCAGATGATGCTGCTGCTGTCGAAAAAGACCGCTGACGAGCGTATTGCCACCTTCCTGGTCAACCTGTCGGCGCGCTTCCGCGCCCGCGGCTATTCGGCCAACCAGTTCCGCCTGAGCATGTCGCGCAACGAAATCGGCAACTACCTGGGCCTGGCGGTGGAAACCGTGTCGCGGGTGTTCACCCGCTTCCAGCAGAACGGCCTGATCCGTGCCGAAGGCAAGGAAGTGCACATTCTCGACCCGATCCAGCTGTGCGCGCTGGCCGGTGGAGCAATGGAGGCCTGAGGCCGGCGTTTAGCGGGTATACTTGGGCATTCGTTTTCCCAGGATACCCGCAACAATGCACAGCGACGCCTTCGACCTCAAAGCCCTGATCCGCCCGGTAGTGGACTTCCCCAAACCGGGCGTGATCTTCCGCGATATCACCCCGCTGTTCCAGTCGCCACGCGGGCTGCGCTATGTGGCCGACCAGTTCATCGAGCGCTATGTCGAAGCCGAGTTCAGCCACATCGGCGCCATGGACGCGCGGGGCTTCCTGATCGGCTCGATCATCGCCCACCAGCTGAACAAGCCACTGATCCTGTTCCGCAAGCAGGGCAAGCTGCCGGCTGACGTGCTGAGCGAGGGTTACCAGACCGAGTACGGCGAAGCCTTCCTGGAAGTGCATGCCGACAGCCTGTGCGAAGGGGATTCGGTGTTGATCTTCGATGACTTGATTGCTACTGGCGGTACGCTGCTGGCAGCGGCCAACCTGGTGCGCCGGACCGGTGCGCAGGTGTTCGAGGCGGCGGCGATCATCGATCTGCCGGAGCTGGACGGGTCGCGCCGACTGCAGGCGGCCGGGGTACCGACTTTCTGCCTGACCGAGTTTTCTCTTAGCGAGTACTGAGTTGGGTTTTGGGGCTGCTTTGCAGCCCATCGCGACGCAAGGCCGCTCCTACAGTATCCGAAAATTGCGCGGCCCCTGTAGGAGCGGCCTTGTGTCGCGATGGGCCGCAAAGCGGCCCCAACCATTCTGAATCAGAGCGAAATCGGCCGACGCCCCGCAAACGCATGGGCCAAGGTCCCACCATCCACCAGCTCCAGCTCGCCGCCCAGCGGCACGCCATGGGCAATCCGCGACGCCACCAGGCCCTTCTCGCTCAGCAACTGGGCAATGTAATGCGCCGTCGCCTCCCCTTCCACCGTCGGGTTGGTCGCCAGGATCACCTCGGTGAAGGTGCCCTGCTCCTCGATCCGCGCCATCAGCTGCGGAATCCCGATCGCCTCAGGCCCCAACCCGTCCAGCGGCGACAAGTGGCCCTTGAGCACGAAGTAGCGGCCACGGTAGCCGGTCTGCTCCACTGCATACACATCGGTCGGCCCTTCGACCACACACAACTGGGTATCGTCCCGGCGCGTGTCGGCGCATTGCGGGCAAAGCTCCTGCTCGGTCAGGGTGCGGCACTGACGGCAATGCCCAACCCCCTCCATGGCCTGGGTCAAGGCCTGAGCCAGGCGCAGGCCGCCGCTGCGGTCACGCTCGAGCAGTTGCAGGGCCATGCGCTGGGCGGTTTTCTGGCCGACACCCGGGAGAATACGCAGGGCATCGATCAGTTGGCGGATGAGAGGGCTGAAGCTCATGGGAAAGGCCTGACAAATCAATAAGAGGCGGTTTATACCCAGCGGGGGCAGTGGCGTCAAATCAGCCATGCGCACATCGCAAGGCTTGCGCGGTCCCTGTAGGAGCGGCCTTGTGTCGCGATGGGGCGCGAAGCGGCCCCAGGTTATCAGCTTCACAGCATGGATTGTCGGGGCTGCTGCGCAGCCCTTTCGCGACACAAGGCCGCTCCTACAAAGACCGCGATGGCTGCAGGAACGCACAAAAAAACCGCCGCTGTCATCAGCGGCGGTTTTCAGTAACGCAAATGCCCTTAGAAAGGCATCTTGAAGCCCGGCGGCAGCTGCATGCCGGCGGTCATGCTGCCCATCTTGTCCTGGCTGTTCTGCTCGACCTTGCGCACGGCGTCGTTCAGCGCGGCGGCGATCAGGTCTTCCAGCACTTCCTTGTCGTCTTCATCAGTCGACATCAGGCTCTGGTCGATGCTGACACGCTTGACGTCGTGACGACCGGTCATCACCACGCTCACCAGGCCACCACCGGACTGGCCGGTGACTTCGGCGTTGGCCAGCTCTTCCTGCATCTTCTGCATCTTTTCCTGCATCTGCTGGGCCTGCTTCATCAGGCCGGCCATGCCACCTTTCATCATGGGGGTATACCTCGATTGGGTCATGTGATGCGGCCCGGCACCGGGCCGGCCGCATGGTTATCCGTTACTGGCCCTGATTAACCAGGGCTTCTACAGGCTCAATAGTATCCTGCCGCACCTTGGCGCCGAACAACTTGATCATCTGCTGGATCAACGGATCCTGCTCGATCGAGGTGACTGCGTCCTGCTGGCGCTCGGCGCGTTTGCGCGCCGCTGCCTGGGCCGGGGTTTCCTGCTCGGGCAGGATCAGCTCGATGCGCAGGTTCAGCGTGCGCCCCAGGTGCTGGTTGAGCGCTTCGTTAAGGCGCCGCTGCTGGGTGGCGTTGAACAGCGCACCCTGGCCAGGGTCCAGGTGCAGCAGCCAGTCGTCGCCATCGGCGGCAATCAACGTACAGTTTGCCGCGATGTTGCCTGTCATCCCGGATACAGGCAACTGTGGGAATAATTCCAGCCATTGCAGGGCCAGGCCGGTGGCCGGCTTGGCTGCGGGCAGCGGTTCGGCTGCCGGCTTGGGTGCTTCTTCCTGGACGTGTTCGGCCAGTTCGTCCAGGTAGCTGAAGCCGACCGGGTCGCTTTCGCCGCCGTAATAGTCTTCGTCCAACGGTGGTTCATCGTCGCGGTCCATGCCTACTGCGGCATAAGCGGACGGGTCGAAAGGTGGCTCGTCGTCGTGTGCCGGGGCGGCAGGTGCCGGCGTGGGTGCAGGGGGCGGAGCAGGAGCCGGCGCAGGCTCGGCCACTACCGGTGCGGGCGCTGGCGCGGGCTCTTCCCATGGCAGGTCAACCACCTCTGCCACGGGTTCTGGTACTGGCTCAGGTTCGCTGACCGGTGCAGGTTCAGCCGCCACCACAGGCTCGACAACTGGCTGTGGCGCTGGCTCGACCGGTGCGGGCGCCTGCACTTGTTGCGCGGCAACCGGTGCAACAGGCTCCACGACAGCAGCGGCCGGCGGCGCCACGGCAACCGCCGGCGCTGCCACCGGTGTTGCAGGATCAGCTGTGGCCTGGCTGATCCCCACTGGCTTTAGTACCGGCTTCGGCGCGTCGTCGGTGTCGGCCGGGCGGAACGCCAGCATGCGCAGCAGGACCATTTCGAAACCGCCGCGCGGGTCCGGCGCCAAGGGCAGGTCACGGCGGCCGATCAGGCCCATCTGGTAATAGAACTGCACGTCCTCCGCTGGCAATGCCGAGGCCAGCGCCAGCACCCGCTCACGGTCGCCCTGGCCGTTGTCCACCGCTTCCGGCAGCGCCTGGGCAATGGCCACGCGGTGCAGCACATTGAGCATCTCTGCCAGCACGCCAGCCCAGTCCGGCCCCTGCTCGGCCAGGTTGCGCACGGCCTCGAGCAAGGCCCGGGCATCGCCTTCGAGCAGCGCCTGCAGCACCCCGTAGACCTGGCCATGATCAAGGCTGCCGAGCATGGCCCGCACATCGGCGGCCAGCACCTTGCCTTCGCCAAAGGCGATGGCCTGGTCGGTCAGGCTCATGGCGTCGCGCATCGAACCATCGGCCGCGCGACCCAGCAGCCACAGGGCATCCGGCTCGAACGGCACGTTTTCGGCAGCCAGAACATGGCTGAGGTGCTCGACCACGCGCTCCGGGCTCATGTTCTTCAGCGAGAACTGCAGGCAGCGCGACAGGATGGTGGCCGGCAGCTTCTGCGGGTCGGTGGTGGCGAGGATGAACTTGACGTAGGGCGGCGGCTCTTCCAGCGTCTTGAGCAAGGCGTTGAACGAGTGGGTCGAGAGCATGTGCACTTCGTCGATCAGGTAGACCTTGAAGCGCCCACGGCTCGGGGCGTACTGCACGTTATCAAGCAGTTCGCGGGTGTCCTCGACCTTGGTGCGGCTGGCGGCGTCGATCTCGATCAGGTCGACGAAACGGCCTTCGTCGATCTCCCGGCACACCGAGCAGGTGCCGCAGGGCGTGGAGGTGATGCCGGTTTCGCAGTTCAGGCACTTGGCGATGATACGGGCGATGGTGGTCTTGCCCACACCCCGGGTACCGGTGAACAGGTAGGCATGGTGCAGGCGCTGGTTGTCCAAGGCATTGATCAAGGCCTTGAGCACATGGGTCTGGCCGACCATTTCGCGGAACGAGCGCGGACGCCATTTACGTGCAAGAACCTGATAACTCATCGAAAAACCATCGTAGCCTGATCGAGCGGAAGATCGCTAATGCTAGCGGAGCGGGGGCAAAATTGCACCCTGCGCAAGTCGTCTAAGCTTTGAAACTGGCGCGCCATCCAGGGAGGATTGCCTTTGCGAAGACTGCTGGCCCTGTTGCTGCTGTGGAGCACCTACAGCCAGGCTGAACAGCCCGTGTTGCGTTTTTCTGTCGCCGAGAGCTGGAGCATGCCGCTGGTGCGCATCGAAAGCGACCAGCCGGTGGACGGTTTGCTATACGACCTGATGCAGGCCTTGGCCAAGGAGGTGGGCGTACGCCCCGAATACCACGTCATGGCCCGCCTGCGCCTGCAGGAGGCGATGAACAGCGGTGATATAGATGTGCGCTGCTATGTCAGCACCCAGTGGTTCAATGATCGGCCGGGGGATTTTGTCTGGAGCATCCCGCTGCTGCACCAGCGAGACCTGCTGGTAGGACGCGCTGGCGACAGTACTCCGCTGCCCCCGGAGCAACTGCCTGCCCAGGCGATCGGCACAGTGCTTGGCTACACCTATTCGACCTTGCAACCGCTGCTCGATCAGGGCCGCCTGCACCGCGAGGACAGCCGCAGCCAGTTGCTGGTACTGCAGAAGCTGCAAGCCGGGCGCTATCGGCATGCGGTAAGCAACCAGCTGTCGTTGCAGTGGTTCAACCAGGGGCTACCCGCCGAGCAGCAATTGCAGGCGCTGGCAGTGCTGGAGGACCAGGACCTGGGGTGCATGGTACGCAATGACCCGTCGATACCGACCCAAGGGCTGCTGCGGGCGCTGGTGCGAATGAAGCAGTCGGGGGAGATCGAGCGGATTGTGCAGCGGTATGGGGGGACGGGCAACCAAGAACCCATGTCTGTGGCTCGCCCCTGAGCCACGCATACCTGATGAAAGACAAACCCGCCCGAAAATTGCACGCCCGCTGTGGGAGCGGGTTCACCCGCGAACACCGGCAAAGCCGGTGCCATCCATCGCGTCGCGTTCTTCGCGGGTAAACCCGCTCCCACAGGGTTAATTGATATCCCTGCTATCTCTACTTACTCCAAGGCCGACTTCACTGGCTTCTACGCTCAACTGCCAGTGCCACAGCATCCGCCTGCCCCCAGGCAATCTGCATGGCCCGCAACCCGTGCTCCAGCAACTGCCGCGTCTCCTCGTCCTGGATACGCTCCAGCGCCCGCCGGCTGTCGCTATAGGCAAACATCAGATAGTGGGTGACATTCATCAACGCGAACTCCATCGGCACGATGCCTTCGCTGATCGCGCGGGAAAGGGATTTACCTTGGGGAAGCTCGAAAACGTGGGGTGGATCGGGGACCAGTTTTTTCATGACAGCTCCGTGTTGGCTGTGTTGTCCCCTTCCGCTTCCACGCATTAGGGTGGCAACTGTACGCGGGGTGGAAGACCAGGTACACGGTAGACCCGGCAGGTACGAATACCTCCCGCGCACAGCCGCCATAAATGACAACCGTCCCGTGTACTGCCCAGGCTTCCACACCCGATCGCTGAACCGACAGCGACCGCAAAAGCCTAGTGGGCGGTGATTCCCGGGACAATCAGACGGGAGTCGACGGAGTGCGTAGGATATTTCGACACCTCCTACAGAAAAAGCGGGAAATTGCCCTGACCGTTGTAGGAAGCATCCTGAAAGCAGATCGCATTCCTGCTACCGATTGCTCGTCTTGAGGAATGTCGCTCTCACACAGCCGCAACCAAACCCGCACTCAAGAACATCCCCACGCCAAACACAAAATGCGTGGCCAGGCTCTTCAGGCAATTGCGCACAGGCGTCGGCGTCCTCGACGCAAAGAACCCCGCGCCCATCGCCGGCTGCATGAAGCACAAAGGCGCCACGACCGTCACCACACCAACAACCAGCGCAGGCAACAATGTAGGCGCCAGCAACCAGCCCTCCCCCACGATCACGACCAGCAGCATCGCGAACAGCACGCCGATGGCGTAATGAATCCCCCACCCCAACGCCAGCTCATGCCGCACCGGTTTCGTCTTGGCAATCGCCTGGTGCCGCACACGCCCGTGCAGCAAATGCCCCGCCCAACGCCCGACCATGGCGAAGTTCAGCGTGGCAACACCCATCCGCCTAAGCAGCAGCCCCCACAAGTCCATCACCATCGTGGCACCGATACCAATCGGCAAGGCGGCGGAAAACATCGCAGTAAACGTCATTGAACAAGCCCTCGAAGATTGACGGTCATCACCATGCCGCGCAGCATAGAAGTTGAAGTCAACTTCAAGTCAAGGGCCCAAAATGGACATTGCCGACGTCGCCAAACGCACAGGCGTACCCGCCTCGACGCTGCGCTACTACGAGAAGAAAGGCCTGCTCAAGTCACTCGCCGGGCCTGGCCAGCGGCGGCAGTTCGCAGCCGATGTGGCAGACCGGCTGGCGCTGATCGCCCTGGGCCAGGCTGCGGGGTTTTCGCTGGATGAAGTGGGGGCGATGCTGGTGGACCTGCAGGTCGACCGGCAGATGCTGATCGCCAAGGCCGACGAACTGGATGCACGGATCAGGCGCTTGCAGGCGATGAGCAAGGGCTTGCGGCATGCGGCGCAGTGCCCTGAGGAAGATCACCTGGAATGCCCGAAATTCCAGCGGCTGATGAAGCTGTCGGCGGCGGGGCATGGGAAAAAACGGGGCAGTTCAACAGTTGCATTTAAGCGGCCAGGATAAAACCACCATTTGGACGCATCATCATCTGAATAGAGTAATGGCAATACGATATCAGTGCGCCACTACTCAGTGTAGAGTTACGCGCCTCCGCGCCCAGCCGTGCGCCGAGAACAGTACTCACACTCAGGAAATGTTGCATGTCCACAATTCGAAATCTGACCGCTGCCGCACTGATAGCGCTGACCACTGGTTGTGCTACCGGCCTCAATTCGGCCCAAGAGTCGGAACTTGCCAGCTATCGCGCCAGAAACCTCGCGGTTCAAGAAAAAAACCCAGGGCTTGCTGCCGGCCTTGGCCTGCTTCCCGGCGGCGGTTCGTTCTACGGGCGCGCATATGGCTTTGGTGTGGTGAACCTGCTGTTCTGGCCGCTTTCCATTCTGTGGGACCCGGTGAGTGGGCATGACGCTGCAGAGATGATCAACTACCAAGCCACCAAAGCCCATGTTGCAACGCTGAAAAAGCACGACATGGACGAACTCGATGCCAAGCTGGAATCTGACTCGATCGACCTCAAACGCTACACGCTCGACAAACGCAGAATCGATGAGAAGTACAACCTGTAAAGGCGTCTGCCGCACAGCGCAACGCTCGGCCTGAGGCCTGTACGTTCCCAACGATGCCGCGGCGCGCCTTTCAATAGTTGAAGCCATACACGATGTATGGCTTTCGTCTTGCTTTACCGGCATATAACTCAAGGATTATTCAAGTGACCTACTTCCGTGTGTTTCTAGTCTCGGTATTTATTGCCCTTTGCACAGGGTGCGCTTCGCCTGCTCAAATTTCCGGAATGTCCGTGGCATCCGACCAGACCGATGCGCAGTTTTATGATCAACGCCTGCATCGCAACATTCAGGTGACCGAAGTAAATGGCGGAGACGCCACCAACCCGCTCTGGACTTCGGAAATCGACGGCCCGGACTTTGGTGCTGCACTCAAACAATCACTTGCCAGTGCTGACCTGCTTGGCGAAGCACCTGCTGCCTACACCCTGCGCGCCAACCTGCTGCGGGTCGACCAACCCATTTTTGGCCTGGATTTCGAAGTTACCTGCGAGGCTGAATATACGTTGACCGAGTCTGCTTCAAACACCGTTATCTTCCGAGAGATCATTCGGACGCCCTTTACCGCTGGCGTTGGCGACTCCGTTATCGCGATCAAGCGCCTGCGCCTGGCCAATGAAGGTTCGGCACGCACAAATATCAGCACGCTGCTGAAGCGCCTCAAGGCGCTCAAACTTGAGGCCGGACAGGTTTCTCTAAAGTAAAGAATACCTGCTGAAACCGGGCTTTCGATGCGGGTAGGACAACAGCGCCTACTCCGCTGCATCGGCGCGGTCGCGGCAGGAATGGAAGTCAGATGGCACCTACCGGCGCCGGGCACATGCCTGCGTCTTGCAGCCCCCGAAGGATTGCTTCCTGGAAGGTGCCGAGCCTGTTGCCCGGAGATCGAACACCAGCACCTGCGCATCAGTAGCGTGGCTGAACGTGACCGCCTGGGTTTCCGTCAGCTTCAGTCCGTCGCCCTCCACAACAGTTTCTCCGTTCACCCGGAGCCTGCCTGCGACAACGTGGACATAGGCGTGTCGTCGCCCTGCGAGGGCCAGAGTATGCGACTCACCTTGTGAGAAGTTGCCCGCATAGATTTTCGTATCCTGAAGGATTTTCAGCGATCCGGCTTGCCCCGTTTTTGAGGCGATCAGCTGGAGCTTTCCATGCCGTTCTCCGACCGGAAAATGCTTCTGTTGGTATGAAGGCTTGGTGCGAGACGAATGGGGGGTCAGCCAGATTTGTAGCAGATGCACAGGCTGGGTAGCGGAAGCATTGAATTCGCTGTGCTCGATACCTGAGCCGGCACTGATGAGCTGAAAGTCGCCTGCGTGAATCCTGGTGCTGTTTGCCAGGGTGTCTCGATGGGCCAATGTTCCCTTGAGGACATAGGTCAGGATCTCCACATCACGATGGCCATGTTGACCGAAGCCTTTACCCTGTGAAATCCAATCTTCATTGATGACGCGCAGGTCCGAAAAACCACTCTCTTGCGGGTTTCTATAGCTTCCAAACGAGAAGGAATGCCGGGATTTCAGCCACGGCAAACGGGTCGCGCCCCGATCACCTGCCTTGCGGATCTCTTTCATGCTCACACCGAAATGCATTGCTTCAAAGAGGAGGCAGCTTAGAGGAGAGTTTGATCGAAGAAAAATATCAGAAACTGGTCTGAATCATCGCCTTGGTAGATTGAATAGACATTCGGTTACCCTGAGACGCTCGTTACTCATCAAAATCAATGATAGGTAACATCGACATTTGCCTGTTTTCTATCAGCCAAATGAAATGGAGAATGGCGCCTGAACTCAAATCTGGAACTGTCTGATGCGCTTTCTGCCTTTTGCTGCTGCCTCCTTCACTATCACACTGCTGGCGGGGTGCGCATCCGCGCCTAACCAGCCGACAAAGGAGTTGCTGACCGCGAAATCTCCAGAAGCTTTTTCCGCCTGCGTCATGCAGAAGTTGCAAGAGAATCAGCAATCGCCAAACGTCACCCATACGAGCCGAAGCTATCGCGTGATTCTGAGCAGCCCTGTTGCGGCGGACAATGTGATCGAGACGTTCAAAGGGGACACGGGCGGGAAAGTCTACGTTTATCAGCGAGGGCTCTTTTCTGAAAACCTCGTTCGTGTAGCTTCGCAATGCGCTTGAGGAGAAGTCGAGTAGGGTAATGCGAGAAATCCTTGAGAATTCAAGGACCTGAAATGGAGGCGGCCCCACCAGCCACACCCCGGCACTCGATGTTCCCGCTATGGCTGCTCCCTTCCGGGCCTGACCAGGTTAACGGGTAATCAATGCGGGGGGACCGATGGGGCCACCACTACAAGGCTCGCTGAACAGCGAGTGGCGCCATTGTACCGGTCTTGGGGGCAGATACAACCTCTGGAGCAGAAAAAGTCATCATTTCTCAATGACTTGTCCGGGTCGGGGTGGCCTGGAGCTGCCAATTCGCGGGTGAACCCGCTCCTACAGGGGTAGCGCTGACATCAAGACCAGCGCAGGACCTGTGGGAGCGGGCGTGTCGAGGCGTCGAACCGCCGCGAAGCAGGCGCCGCGGTGGATGGCACGGGCTTCGCCCGTGTTCGCGGGCATGCCCGCTCCCACAAGGACCGCGCAAGCCACAGGGGATTGCGCAGGGCGTTAGACAGCGATGCCCTGCTCGCCCAGGAAGGTGACGAAGGCATCTTCATCAAGCACCTTCACGCCCAACTCGCTGGCCTTGGCCAGCTTGGACCCCGCCCCCGGCCCTGCCACCACGCAGTGGGTCTTGCCAGAAACCGAACCCGCCACCTTGGCCCCCAGGCTTTCCAGCTTTTCCTTGGCGATATCACGGCTCATGCGCTCCAGGGTGCCGGTCAGCACCCAGGTCTGGCCGGCCAGCGGCAAGCCTTCGGCGATTTTCTTCTCGCTGCTCCAGTGCATGCCGAACGCCAGCAACTGTGCCTCGATGTCCCGGGCCAGCTTCTGGTTGGCTTCATCCTTGAAGAACTCGCGCACGGCTTCGGCCTGCTTGGCCGCCAGGGCCTGGCGCAGGTCGATGCCGTCGGCGGCGATGATCTTGTCCAGGCTGTCGAGCTTGGCCACCAGCTTCTCGGCACCGGTCGGGCCAACCGAGGCGATGTCGAGCTTGGCGATCATGCCGGCCAGGGTGGTGCTGGCGGCAAACTCGGCAGCCAGCTCGCCTTCGTCCTGCAGTTGCATGCCGCTGTCGAGCAACTGCTTGATGACCTTGCGGTTGTGCTCGTCCTCGAAGAAGTTGTGAATCTCGTACGCCACCTCCAGGCCGATGTCCGGCAGGTAAGTGAGCACTTGCGGCAGCGCTTGCTGCACGCGCGCCAGGCTGCCCAGCGAGCGGGCCAGCACCTTGGCGGTCTCCTCGCCTACGTCGGGGATGCCCAAGGCGTAGATGAAGCGCGCCAGGCCCGGGCGCTTGCTGGCTTCGATGGCATCGAGCAGCTTCTTGCTGGACACTTCGGCAAAACCTTCCAGGCCGACGATCTGGTCGAATTCCAGCTTGTACAGGTCGGCCGGCGAGCCGATCAGGCCTTCGTCCACCAGCTGCTCGACGCTCTTCTCACCCAGGCCGTCGATGTCCATGGCGCGGCGTGACACGTAGTGGATGATCGCCTGCTTGAGCTGGGCGCCACAGGCCAGGCGACCGACGCAGCGGTACACCGCACCCTCGCTGGTGGTTTCCTTGCCCTTGCTACGCTTGACCAGCTGGGTACGCTCGACCTGCGAGCCGCATACCGGGCATTCGCTTGGCACCTGCACCGGGCGCGCATCTTCCGGGCGGCGCTCCAGCACCACCTGCATCACCTGCGGAATCACGTCACCGGCGCGGCGGATGATCACCGTGTCGCCAATGCGCAGGCCCAGGCGGGCGATTTCGTCCATGTTGTGCAGGGTGGCGTTGGACACGGTCACACCGGCGACCTTGACCGGCTTCAGGCGTGCCACGGGCGTTACCGCGCCGGTGCGGCCGACCTGGAACTCGACATCCAGCACCTCGGTCAGCTCTTCCATGGCCGGGAACTTGTGGGCAATCGCCCAGCGCGGCTCACGGGCGCGGAAGCCTAGTTCGCGCTGGGCGGCCAGGCTGTTGACCTTGAACACCACGCCGTCGATTTCGTAGGGCAGGCTGTTGCGTCGCTCGCCGATGTCGCGATAGTAGGCCAGGCATTCTTCGATGCCAGCGGCATGCTTGAGTTCGCGGCTGATCGGCAGGCCCCAGGCCTTGAGCTGCTCGAGGATGCCGATGTGGCTGTCGCCGATGCTCGCGGACACCTGGCCGACGCCATAGCAGCAGAATTCCAGCGGGCGGCTGGCGGTGATTTTCGAGTCCAGCTGACGCAGGCTGCCGGCGGCGGCGTTGCGCGGGTTGGCGAAGGTCTTGCCACCGGCTTCGGCCTGGGCGGCGTTGAGCCGGTCGAAACCGGCCTTGCTCATGTACACCTCGCCGCGTACCTCCAGCACCGCCGGCCACCCCTCGCCTTGCAGCTTGAGCGGGATGTTGCGCACGGTACGTACGTTGGCACTGATGTCTTCGCCAGTGGTGCCGTCGCCACGGGTGGCGCCCTGCACCAGCTGGCCATCGCGGTACAACAAGCTTACGGCCAGGCCGTCGAGCTTGGGCTCGCAGCTGTAGTCGACCGCACCGGGCTGGTCGAGGCCGTCTACCACGCGGCGGCCGAACTCACGCAAGTCGGCTTCTTCGAAGGCGTTGCCCAGGCTGAGCATGGGCACTTCGTGGCGTACCTGGCTGAACGCGGCCAGGGCTTCGCCACCCACGCGCTGGGTGGGCGAGTCGGGGGTTACCAGGTGCGGGTGTTCGGCTTCAAGCGCCTTGAGCTCGTTGAACAGGCGGTCGTATTCGGCATCGGGCACGCTTGGCTCATCGAGCACGTAGTAGCGGTAGTTGTGCTGGTCGAGCTCGGCACGCAGTTCGTGGATACGGGTTTCGGCGGTCATGGGATTTGTCTTCTCTTGCAAAGCAAAAGAGCAGCCTGGGGGTGGGTGCCGGGGGCTTGAGGTATTTATCGCCTGTGCCGGCCTCTTCGCGGGTAAACCCGCTCCCACAGGGACATCACTGCCCTTGAGGCTTGTGGTGCCCCTGTGGGAGCGGGCAAGCCCGCGAAGAGGCCGGCACAGGCAATTGCAATACCCGAACCGACCAGCACGCCCTCAGGCTGCTCTTTCGTCTGGATCTGTCAGCGCTTCTGGGTCAGCGCACGGCGCTCGAACTCGACGATGCGCTGGCGGTAGTGCTCGATGGTCTGGGCGGTCAGCACGCTGCGCTGGTCGTCCTTGAGCTCACCGTTCAGTTCGTGCGCCAGCTTGCGCGCCGCAGCCACCATCACGTCGAAGGCCTGCTTCGGATGACGTGGGCCCGGCAGGCCGAGGAAGAAGCTCACCGCGCGGGTGCTGAAGTGGTCGATGTCGTCCAGGTCGAACACGCCGGGCTTGACGGCGTTGGCCATGGAGAACAGCACCTCGCCGTGACCGGCCATGCTCTCGTGACGGTGGAAGATGTCCATTTCGCCGAAGCGCAGGCCGCTTTCCAGAATGTTCTGCAGCAGCGCCGGGCCCTTGAAGCCACCCTCGTCGCGGGAGATGACGCTGATCACCAGCACTTCCTCGGCCGGCGGCAGCTCCTTGACGCTGTTGCTGGCAGGCGCCGCACCGTTGCTGCGGGTGTTTTCCGCGGCAAAGTCGTCATCGCTGTCGGCAAACAGGTCGGGCTCGCGTGGCTCGGCGCTCAGGTTCAGGTCGCCCTGCTGTGCATCCGCAGCAGCGGTGGCGCGCTTGCCGCGCTTGGCAGCCTTGGCCGGCTTGGGTTCGCGCTCGCGATCACGCGCAGAAGCACTGAGCGACGGCAGGTCGCTTTCGTCCAGCTCAGGCTCCTTGTGGGTATCAAGCACCCGCGAAGGGCCAAGCACTTCGGCATTGCCCTCTTCGTCCGGCAGGTTGGAATAACTGCGATCCAGACGGAATTTCAACTTGCCTTTCCCGCCGCGCATGCGGCGCCAGCCGTCGAAAAGAATCCCGGCAATGACAATGATGCCGATGACGATCAGCCACTCGCGCAGACCGATTTCCATGTAATCCCGTGCCTCTATAAAAATATGCTTGAAAACAAAGGGTTCAAAGCCCTTTAACACGTGGCGCCAACTCTATGTTCTGACAGGCGTTTTACCCACGCAAAAAACGAGTGACATTAAGCTAGCACGACCAAAGACAACTTTACACCGTCTGTCGCACATGGCGGGGGCATTTCGCTACGGAATATGCCCTTATCGTCGAGCATCAGGCATCGACCATGGCCATGGCCTCCTCCACATCGACGGCAACCAGACGTGAACAGCCCGGTTCATGCATGGTCACCCCCATCAATTGATCCGCCATCTCCATGGCAATCTTGTTATGGGTGATGTAGATGAACTGCACGCTTTCACTCATTTCCTTGACCAGACGGGCGTAGCGCCCGACGTTGGCATCGTCCAGCGGCGCGTCGACTTCGTCGAGCATGCAGAACGGTGCGGGGTTCAACTTGAAGATGGCAAACACCAGCGCCAATGCGGTCAGTGCCTTCTCGCCGCCGGACAGCAGATGGATGGTGCTGTTCTTCTTGCCCGGTGGCCGCGCCATGATCGTTACCCCTGTATCGAGTAGATCTTCGCCCGTCAGTTCCAGATAAGCGCTGCCACCACCGAAAACTTTTGGGAAAAGTGCCTGTAATCCGGCATTTATCTGATCAAAGGTATCCTTGAAGCGGTTGCGGGTTTCCTTGTCGATCTTGCGAATGACGTTTTCCAGGGTCTCCAGGGCTTCGACCAGGTCGGCGTCCTGGGCGTCCAGGTAGCGCTTGCGCTCGGACTGCTGCTCGTACTCTTCGATGGCCGCCAGGTTGATCGCCCCCAGGCGCTGGATACGCGCCTCGAGCTGCTCCAGCTCCTGTTCGGTGCCCTGCTCGCTGGCCTCGGCCTCCAGGGTGGCGAGCACGCCTTGCAGGTCGTAGCCATCGGCCAGCAACTGCTCCTGCAAGGTCTTGCGCCGCACATCCAGGCCCTGGCACTCCAGGCGCAGCTGCTCCAGCTGGCCACGCAGCAACTGGGCCTGCTGCTCGGCCTGGGTACGGCGCTTTTCGGCGTCGCGCAGTTCGCGGTCGGCTTCGTCCATGTGCAGGCGAGCCTGGCGCATTTCCTCGTCGACGCTCATGCGCCGCTCCAGCAGCTCTTCCAGCTTCAGGCGCAGTTCTTCCTGTGGGGCCTCGCCCTCTTCCAGGTTCAGGCTCAGTTGCTCCTGGCGCTCGGTCAGGCGCGCGGCCTGCTGCTCCAGGCGCTCCAGGGCCTGGCGGGTGGAATCATGCTGCGCGCGCAGCGAGCCCAGGCGCACAGCCAGCTGGTGGGCGTGATCCTTGTGCTGACGGGCCTCCTGGCGCACGCGATCGAGGCTTTCGCGCAGGGTGTCGCGGCGAGCCATCAACTGCTCGCGCTGCTCGGTGTCCTGGGCCATCAGCTCCAGGGCCTCCTGCAGCAGCAGGCGGGCTTCGCCCAGCTGCTCATGCTCCAGGGCGCGCTGTTCTTCCAGCTCGGTCAGCTCTTCCTGCAGGCGCCGGCGGCGCAGCTCGACCTGCTCGGCACGTGCGCGGCCAGCCGACAGGTTGGCCTTCAGCTCGCCATGCAGGCGGTTTTCTTCCTGGGTGCGACGGCGCAGTTGTTCACGCTGTTCTTCAAGGTCCAGCTGCTGCTCGCGCAGGGCCTGCAGTTGCTGCTCCAACTGCTCCAGCGCCGCTTCCTGCTCCAGTTGCTCCTGGCCCAGGCGCTCGATCTCCTGGCCGCGTGCCAGCACGCCGCCTTCGGCTTCGCCGCCACGGCGCACCCGCAGGAAGTGTCGGCCAACCCAGTAGCCATCGCGGCTGACCAGGCTCTGGCCTTCGCCTAGCGACGCGCGCTGCGCCAGCGCCTGGGCAAGGTCCTCCACGGGCTTGACCTGGCCCAGCCAGGGCGCCAGGTCGACACGGCCTTCGACCTTTTCCAGCAGGCTGCCGGGCAGCGACGAGCCGGTCCCGCTCGCCAGCAGCAAGCGCAACTCGCCCTGCTCCAGGCCGGCAAAATCCAGGTTACTGAAGCCGTCCACCAGCACAGCCTGCAGGTCGGCGCCAAGCACGGTCTCTACCGCAAGCTCCCAGCCCGGCTCAACCCGCAACCCTTCAGCCAGCCGCGGCTGTTGCTCCAGGCCTTGGCCCTGCAGCCAGTCCGCAGCACCTGCACCCGGCTCCAGGGCGGCCTGCTGCAAGGCTTCGAGCGAGGCCAGGCGACCGCCCAGGCGTTGCAGGTCGCCCTGCGCCTGCTGTTGGGCCTGGGTGGCCTGCTGCAGTTGCTCACGCGCGCCTTCCAGGCGCTCGACCACATGCTCTTCCGACAACTGCAACTCTTCCAGCACCATTTCGCTGCTGGCCAGCTGCTCGGCCAGTTCGAGCATGGCCGCATCCTGCGGGTCGCTGCCCAGCAGCTCACGCTCCTCGCCCAGCTTGCGCTGGCGCTCGGCCTGGCGTTCCAGGCTGGCCTCCAGCTGTTGCAGGCGCGCCTGCTGTACTTCGGCCTGGCGGCGCGGCTCGGCAGAACGGCTGTTGAAGCTGTCCCACTGTTCCTGCCAGCCGTGCATGCCCAGCTCGGCCTCTTCAAGGGCGGCAGTGGCTTCTTCGGCAGCGGCCAGGGTCATTTCCTGCTCGGGTTCGAGCATGGCCAGCTCTTCGCCCAAGGTAGCCAGCAGGGTACGGTCGTGGCCCAGGTGCGACTCGGTTTCCAGGCGCGTGCGCTCGGCTTCCTTGAAATCATCCTGCAACTGGCGCAGGCGCTGCTGGCCGTGCTGGATGCTCTGCTCGACCCGGGCGATGTCACCGGCCACCGAGTAGAAACGGCCCTGCACCTGGTTGAAGCGTTCGGACAATTCATGATGGCCATCGCGCAGGCGCTCGATGCTGGCATCGGCATTGCGCTGCTCGGCCACCAGCGCCTCATGGGACACATCCTGGTCGCTGATCACCGCCTCGCGCTGGCGCACCCGTTCATCCAGGTCGCGCCAGCGCAAGGCCGACAGGCGCGCCTTCAGCTGGCGTTCCTGGGCCTTGTACTCGCGGTACTTCTCGGCTGCCTGGGCCTGGCGGTGCAGGCGCTCCAGCTGGCGCTCCAGCTCTTCGCGCAGGTCGGTCAGGCGCGCCAGGTTTTCCTGGGTGCGGCGGATGCGGCTCTCGGTTTCACGGCGGCGTTCCTTGTACTTGGAAATGCCGGCGGCTTCCTCGATGAAGTTGCGCAGCTCCTCGGGCTTGGCCTCGATCAGCTTGGAGATCATGCCCTGTTCGATGATCGAGTAGCTGCGCGGCCCCAGCCCGGTACCGAGGAAGATGTCGGTGATATCGCGCCGGCGGCACTTGGTACCGTTGAGGTAGTAGCTGTTCTGCCCGTCGCGGGTGACCTTGCGGCGGATCGAGATCTCGGCGTAGGCGGCATATTCGCCGACCAGGGTGGTTTCGCTGTTGTCGAACACCAGCTCGATGCTGGCCTGGCTGACCGGTTTGCGGCCACTGGAGCCGTTGAAGATGACATCGGTCATCGACTCGCCGCGCAGGTTCTTTGCCGAACTCTCGCCCATCACCCAGCGCACGGCATCGATGATGTTGGACTTGCCACAGCCGTTGGGGCCGACCACGGCCGCCATGTTGCTGGGGAAGTTGACCGTGGTCGGGTCGACGAACGACTTGAACCCGGCCAGGCGAATGCACTTCAGGCGCATCGGTCAGCCTCGGGCCAACGCCGCCAGCACCAGTTCGCAGCTGCGCTGGCCATAGGCGGTGAGCACCTCGCGAATGCGCGGCAGGTCACGGGCGATCACGGCGTCGAGCAGGCGGGCGAACAGGTCCAGGTAATCGATCATGTTGGCCTGGCGCTGGTCCAGCGACAGGTAGTAGGCACGGCTCATCGCCGGCTGCAGGTTTTCCACGGTTTCCTGCAGGAACGGGTTGTCGGCGAACGGATAGGCCGCCCGCATGACCGCGAAGCTGTCGGCGACGAAGGCCTTGATGTCCAGCTGGTCATGGGCCCGCTGCAGGCGCTGCTGGATCTCCAGGAACGGGCGCAGGTCGGCATCGGTGCGCCATTTTTGCGCAACCGCGTTACCCAGCAGGATGTAGAACTCGCCCATCAGTGCGCACAGGCTGCGCACACTGCGCTCGTCGAGTTCGGTCACATGGGCACCCCGGCGCGGCAGGATCGCCACCAGGTGGCGGCGTTCGAGGATCAGCAGCGCCTCGCGCACCGAGCCGCGGCTGACGTTGAGTGCCTGGGTGACCTTCTGCTCCTGGATACGCTCGCCTGGCGCCAGCTCGCCGCGGATGATGCGTTCGGCCAGGTAATCGGCAATCTGCTCGGAGAGGCTGTCCGGGGCCTTGAACGTCATGGTTTTCCTTCAAAATCATTGAACTGGGCACAAGGAGCGGATTGTAGCGTACTTGGCCGGTAATCGCGCAGAGGGGCCTGGCGGTTTATTTGACCTGCAAGGCATCCAGGCGCCCGGCGCGATCTATGCTTGGGATAAGGGCAATGTGTGCGGCCGGGCTTGGACATGAGCAATTTCTTGACCTTTGAGTCAGAAAAATATTGACCAGCTGGACAGCTCTTGCTTAGAGTCCGCCCAACAACAATAAAACCATTGCGAGGCCATCCCCGTGATCCAGTTTCTCGTCAACCAGGAGCTGCGTAGTGAGCATGCCCTGGACCCGAACATGACGGTGCTGCAGTACCTGCGCGAGCACCTGGGCAAACCTGGCACCAAGGAGGGCTGCGCCAGTGGTGACTGCGGCGCCTGCACCGTGGTGGTCGGCGAACTGACCCAGGACGACAAGGGCAACGACAGCCTGCGCTACCGCAGCCTCAACTCGTGCCTGACCTTCGTTTCGTCGCTGCACGGCAAGCAACTGATCAGCGTCGAAGGCCTCAAGCACCAGGGCCAGCTGCACAGCGTGCAACAGGCCATGGCCGATTGCCATGGCTCGCAGTGCGGCTTCTGCACCCCCGGCTTCGTCATGTCGCTGTTCGCCCTGCAGAAGAACAGCAGCGGCCCCGACCTGCACCAGGCCCAGGAAGCCCTGGCCGGCAACCTGTGCCGCTGCACCGGCTACCGGCCGATCCTCGACGCCGCCGAGCAGAGCTGCCGCCAGCCTTGCCGCGACCAGTTCGATGCCCAGCAGGCACAGACTATCAGCCGCCTCAAGGCCATTGCGCCAACCCAGACCGGCGAGCTGAACAGCGGCGACAAGCGCTGCCTGGTACCACTGACCGTGGCCGACCTGGCCGACCTGTACAGCTCGCACCCCGAGGCGCGGCTGCTGGCCGGCGGCACCGACCTGGCCCTGGAAGTCACCCAGTTCCACAAGACCTTGCCGGTGATGATCTACGTCGGCCATGTGGCCGAGCTCAAGCGCATCGAGAAAACCGCCAGCCACCTGGAAATCGGCGCCGCCACCCCGCTCACCGACTGCTACGGCGCACTGAACGAGGAATACCCGGACTTCGGCGCCCTGCTGCACCGCTTCGCCTCGCTGCAGATCCGCAACCAGGGCACCCTGGGCGGCAATATCGGCAACGCTTCGCCAATCGGCGACTCGCCACCCCTGCTGATTGCCCTGGATGCGCAGATCGTCCTGCGCCAGGGCGAGCGCCAGCGGGTGATGCCACTGGAAGACTACTTCATCGACTACCGCATCACTGCCCGCCAGGACAGCGAGTTCATCGAGAAGATCATCGTGCCGCGCGCCACCAGCGACTGGGCGTTCCGCGCCTATAAAGTGTCCAAGCGCCTGGACGATGACATTTCCGCCGTGTGCGGCGCCTTCAACCTGAGCATCGAAGACGGCGTGGTCAGCGGTGTGCGTATCGCCTTCGGCGGCATGGCGGCGATCCCCAAACGGGCCCGCGCCTGCGAAGCGGCGTTGCGCGGCAAGCCGTGGAATCAGGCTGCCATCGAGCGTGCCTGCCAGGCCCTGGCGGAAGACTTCACCCCGCTCAGCGACTTCCGCGCCAGCAAGGAATACCGCCTGCTGACCGCGCAGAACCTGCTGCGCAAGTACTTCATCGAACAGCAAACGCCGTACATCGAAACCCGGGTGACCGCTTATGTCTAACCATCACGTAGCCAAGAGCCAGGCCGAGATGGCCGAACTGTTCAGCCAGGACCTGACCACCGGGGTCGGCCGCAGCGTCAAGCACGACAGCGCCGACAAGCATGTGTCCGGCGAGGCGGTGTACATCGACGACCGCCTGGAATTCCCCAACCAGCTGCACGTCTATGCGCGCACCGCCGACCGCGCCCACGCGCGCATCCTGCGCATCGACACCACGCCGTGCTATGCCTTCGAGGGTGTGCGTATCGCCATCACCCACGAAGACATCCCCGGCCTCAAGGACATCGGCCCGGTGGTGGCCGGCGACCCGCTGCTGGCCATCGACAAGGTCGAGTTCTTCGGCCAGCCGGTGCTCGCCGTGGCCGCCCGCGACCTCGACACCGCACGCCGTGCGGCCATGGCCGCCATCGTCGAGTATGAAGACCTGGAGCCGGTGCTGGATGTGGTCGAAGCATTGCGCAAGAAGCACTTCGTGCTCGACAGCCACACCCACCAGCGTGGCGATTCCGCTGCTGCCCTGGCCAGTGCCCCGCACCGCATCCAGGGCACCCTGCACATCGGTGGCCAGGAGCACTTCTACCTGGAAACTCAGGTTTCTTCGGTGATGCCCACCGAAGACGGCGGCATGATCGTCTACTGCTCCACGCAAAACCCCACCGAAGTGCAAAAGCTGGTCGCCGAAGTACTCGACGTGCCAATGAACAAGGTGGTGCTGGACATGCGCCGCATGGGTGGCGGTTTTGGTGGCAAGGAAACCCAGGCCGCCAGCCCGGCGTGCCTGTGCGCCGTGGTCGCGCGCCTGACCGGCCAGCCGACCAAGATGCGCCTGCCACGGGTCGAAGACATGACCATGACCGGCAAGCGCCACCCGTTCTACGTCGAGTACGATGTGGGCTTCGACGACGACGGGCGCCTGCACGGCATCAACTTCGACCTGGCCGGCAACTGCGGCTACTCGCCCGACCTGTCCGGTTCGATCGTCGACCGCGCCATGTTCCACTCCGACAACGCCTACTACCTGGGCGATGCCACCGTGCACGGCCACCGTTGCAAGACCAACACCGCCTCCAACACCGCCTACCGCGGCTTCGGCGGCCCGCAGGGGATGGTCGCCATCGAGCAGGTGATGGACCACATCGCCCGCCACCTGGGCCGCGACCCGCTGGCGGTGCGCAAGGCCAACTACTACGGCAAGACCGAGCGCAACGTCACCCACTACTACCAGACCGTCGAGCACAACATGCTCGAAGAGATGACCGCCGAACTGGAAGCCAGCAGTGACTATGCCGAGCGCCGCGAGTCGATCCGCCGCTTCAACGCCAACAGCCCGATCCTGAAGAAGGGCCTGGCGCTGACCCCGGTCAAGTTCGGTATCTCGTTCACTGCCACCTTCCTCAACCAGGCCGGTGCGCTGATCCATATCTACACCGACGGCAGCATCCACCTGAACCATGGCGGCACCGAGATGGGCCAGGGCCTGAACACCAAGGTGGCACAGGTGGTGGCGCAGATCTTCCAGGTCGATTTCAGCCGTATCCAGATCACCGCCACCAATACCGACAAGGTGCCCAACACCTCGCCGACCGCAGCCTCCAGTGGTGCCGACCTGAACGGCAAGGCGGCGCAGAACGCTGCCGAAATCCTCAAGAAGCGCCTGACCGAGTTCGCCGCGCGGCACTACCAGGTGACCGAGGAAGACGTCGAGTTCCGCAACGGCCATGTGCGCGTGCGCGACCAGATCGTCAGCTTCGAACAGCTGGTGCAGCAGGCCTACTTCGCCCAGGTGTCGCTGTCCAGCACCGGCTTCTACCGTACGCCGAAGATCTACTACGACCGCAGCCAGGCACGTGGCCGGCCGTTCTACTACTTCGCCTTCGGCGCCGCTTGCGTGGAAGTGGTGGTCGACACCCTGACCGGCGAGTACAAGATGCTGCGTGCCGACATCCTGCACGATGTGGGTGATTCGCTGAACCCGGCCATCGACATCGGCCAGGTGGAAGGCGGCTTCATCCAGGGCATGGGCTGGCTGACCACCGAAGAGCTGGTGTGGAACGCCAAGGGCAAGCTGATGACCAACGGCCCGGCCAGCTACAAGATCCCGGCAGTGGCCGACATGCCGCTGGATCTGCGGGTAAAGCTGGTGGAGAACCGCAAGAACCCGGAAGACACCGTGTTCCACTCCAAGGCCGTGGGCGAGCCGCCGTTCATGCTCGGCATCGCTGCCTGGTGCGCGATCAAGGACGCCGTGGCCAGCATCGCCGACTACCGCGTGCAGCCACAGGTGGATGCGCCGGCGACGCCGGAGCGGGTGTTGTGGGGTTGCGAGCAGATGCGCAAGGCAGTGGCTGCAGCGCAACCTGCCGAGCCGGAGCTGGAAACCGTCACCCAGTAACGCCGCCGCTCCTACACAAAGCGGACCGCGTTGTGCTGAAGAGGAATTGCATCATGCACCAATGGATCAACGCCCTCGCCGACCACCAGTCCCGTGGCGAAGCCTGCGTGCTGGTTACCATCATCGAGGAACGCGGCTCGACCCCGCGCAATGCCGGCTCGAAAATGGTCGTCAGCGCCAGCGGCCTGTTCGACACCATCGGCGGCGGCCACCTGGAATACAAGGCCCTGCACATCGCCCGGCAGATGCTCGAAGAGCACCGTAGCACCCCGCACCTGGAGCGCTTCAGCCTCGGTGCCAGCCTTGGCCAGTGCTGCGGCGGCGTCACTGTGCTGCTGTTCGAACCCATGGCCGCGGTGCAGGCGCAGATTGCGGTGTTCGGCGCGGGCCATGTCGGCCGGGCTCTGGTACCCTTGCTCGCCGCGCTGCCCTGCCGGGTGCGCTGGATCGATTCGCGCGAGCAGGAATTCCCTGCCCTGATCCCCGACGGGGTGACCAAGGTGGTCAGCGAGGAGCCGGTCGACGAAGTGGCAGACCTGCCGCCAGGCTGCTACTGCATCGTCATGACCCACAACCACCAGCTCGACCTGGAACTGACCGCCGCCATTCTCAAGCGCAACGACTTCACCTGGTTCGGCCTGATCGGCTCGAAGACCAAACGGGTCAAGTTCGAGCACCGCCTGCGCGAGCGCGGCTACGACGATGCCGTGATGGCGCGCATGCGCTGCCCGATGGGCCTGGCCGAGGTCAAGGGCAAGCTGCCCATCGAGATCGCCGTATCCATCGCCGGTGAAATCATCGCCACCTACAACGCCTGCTTCGGCCAGCACGATGCTGCCGCCAATGCCGGCCCCATTGCCCAGTTGCTGCCGCCCTCCCGGCGCAGCCAAGCCATTTGACGAGTGTGTTATGACCGTTACCCGCAAAGCCTACCGTGCCGCCATCCTGCACAGCATCGCCGACCCGGCCGAGGTGGGCCTGGAGGCTTCCCATGAATACTTCGAGGACGGCCTGCTGGTAGTCGACGACGGCCGCATCCGCGCCGTTGGCCACGCCGCCGAACTGTTGCCGACCCTGGACGCCGATATCCCGGTCGAGCACTACCAGGACGCGCTGATCACCCCGGGCTTCATCGACACCCACATCCACTTCCCGCAGACCGGCATGATCGGCTCCTACGGCGAACAGCTGCTGGACTGGCTGAACACCTACACCTTCCCCTGCGAAAAGCAGTTCGCCGACAAGGGCCACGCCGACCAGGTGGCGAAGATCTTCCTCAAGGAACTGCTGCGCAACGGCACCACCACCGCCCTGGTGTTCGGCAGCGTGCACCCGGAATCGGTCAATGCCCTGTTCGAGGAAGCCGAGCGCCTGGACCTGCGCCTGATCGCCGGCAAGGTTATGATGGACCGCAACGCCCCGGACTACCTGACCGACACCGCCGAGTCCGGCTATGCCGAAAGCAAGGCACTGATCGAGCGCTGGCATGGCAAGGGCCGCCTGCATTATGCAGTCACCCCGCGCTTCGCCCCCACCAGTACGCCTGAGCAGCTGACGCTGGCAGGCCAACTGCTGAAGGAGCACCCGGGCGTGTACATGCACACGCACCTGTCGGAAAACCTCAAGGAAATCGATTGGGTCAAGTCGCTGTTCCCCGAGCAGAAGGGTTACCTGGACGTATACGACCACTTCGAGCTGCTGGGCGAACGCTCGGTATTCGCCCATGGCGTGCACCTGTGCGATGACGAATGCCAGCGCCTGGCCGAAACCGGCTCGGCCGTGGCCTTCTGCCCCACCTCCAACCTGTTCCTCGGCAGCGGCCTGTTCAACCTGCCCCAGGCCGAGCGCTTCAAGGTCAACGTGGGCCTGGGCACCGACGTTGGCGCCGGCACCAGCTTCTCGCTGCTCAACACCCTGAACGAAGCGTACAAGGTGATGCAGCTGCAGGGCGCGCGCCTGCACCCGTACAAGTCGCTGTACCTGGCCACCCTCGGCGGCGCCCGCGCGCTGCGCCTGGACGACCGCATCGGCAGCCTGCGCCCGGGTAACGATGCCGACTTCGTGGTACTGGACTACAAGGCCACGCCACTGCTGGACTACCGCATCCAGCAGTCCAACAGCATCGAGGAAACCCTGTTCGTGCTCACCACCCTCGGCGACGACCGCACCGTGCGTGAAACCTACGCCGCAGGGCGTTGCGTGCACCAGCGCTAAGGTTCTTTTGCCAGGCCCCGGTACAGTGCGCCGCCGATCGCAGCACCAATCAGCGGCGCTACCCAGAACAGCCACAGCTGTTGCAGGGCCCAGCCACCGACGAACAAGGCCGGCCCCGTGCTACGCGCGGGGTTGACCGAGGTATTGGTCACCGGGATCGAGATCAGGTGGATCAGGGTCAGGGCCAGGCCGATGGCGATCGGTGCAAAACCCGCTGGCGCCCGGGCGTCGGTGGCGCCCATGATCACCACCAGGAACATCGCCGTCATCACCACTTCACTGACAAAGCCCGCCCCGAGCGTGTAGCCGCCGGGCGAGTGGTCGGCGTAGCCGTTCGAAGCCAATCCCGCAGACAGCTCGAAACCTGCCTTGCCGCTGGCAATGAGGTAGATCACACCTGCCGCCAGGATGGCGCCGATCACCTGGGCGATCACGTAGGGCAACAGCTCTTTGGCCGGGAAGCGCCCGCCCACCACCAGCCCGAACGACACGGCGGGGTTGAGGTGGCAGCCGGAGATATGGCCGATGGCGAAGGCCATGGTCAGCACGGTGAGGCCGAAAGCGAAGGCGACGCCGAGTACACCGATGCCGATGGGGGAACTGGCGGCGAGTACCGCACTGCCACAGCCGCCAAGCACCAGCCAGAAGGTGCCAAGCAGCTCGGCGCCCATGCGTTTACCGAGGGACATGCTCATGAGTCCATTCCTCAAGAAGTTGAACGCAACGAATGCGCAAGCCCAACTGCTTGATGAAGGTTTGCTCACAAGAATTTAGCAGACCTTTGATCAATGACCAGAAATGGCTGGGGGCCGCTTCGCGCCCCATTCGCAGCACAAGGCTGCTCCTACAGAGGTTATGCAATCCTTGTAGGAGCAGCCTTGTGCTGCGAATGGGCTGCAAAGCAGCCCCCTTCAGTCAACCAGGCAAACGATCAACCCTTGACCGATACCTTGGGCTTTTTCAGCAGATGCGAGAACACCGCATGCAGATCGTCCGAGGCACTCTCCTCGTCCAGATTCAGCTTGCTGTCGATGTGGTCCATGTGGTGCATCATCAGGCTCACCGCCTGCTCGGCGTCGCGCGCCTCGATGGCATCGATCAGCTGCATGTGTTCGTCATACGAGCAATGCGAGCGGTTGCCGCTTTCGTACTGGGCAATGATCAGCGAGGTCTGCGACACCAGGCTGCGCTGGAAGCTGACCAGCGGCGCATTACCTGCGGCCTCGGCCAGCTTGAGGTGGAATTCGCCGGAAAGACGAATGCCGGCACCGCGGTCACCACGGGAGAAGCTGTCGCGCTCCTCGCGCACCATCTGCCGCAGCTCGTTGAGTTGCTCGAGGGTAGCGTGCTGCACGGCCAGTTCGGTGATGGCCCGTTCGACCATGCGCCGGGAGAAGAACACCTGGCGGGCCTCTTCCACCGTGGGGCTGGCCACCACCGCGCCGCGGTTCGGCCGCAACAGCACCACGCTTTCGTGGGCCAGACGCGACAAGGCGCGGCGGATGATGGTGCGGCTGACGCCGAAGATCTCGCCCAGCGCTTCCTCGCTCAACTTGGTGCCCGGTGCCAGACGCTGCTCGAGGATCGCCTCGAAAATATGCGCGTAGACGATGTCGTCCTGGGTACCACTGCGGCCAGCCTTGCCGGTACGCGCAGGTTTCTTCAGAGGTTGCAGCTGTTCGTTCATGGGCTCTCGAGGCACGAAGGAAAGTATGGCGCCATTGTACACAGGCTGAGCCGTTTCTGCAGGTGGCCTTTTACCTATATAGCCGTTGTACGACGCATTGCGCACACAAAACATAAAACATTATTTGCATTCTTTGTACACAAAAGCATAATCCACCGAGCAACTTCTTGACCCACAAGTCAACAAACCGGTCAGACGTCTGCCTTCCCTCGCGGAGCCGCCAAGTGCATTGCTCAGGCCCCTGGCTCCATAACAACAAGAAAGACTTGAGGAGTACTCGCTGTGGAAAGCCGCAAATCCGAAGCCCCTACGCTGGATCTTGCCCCACCGCTCGAAACGAGCTGGCTGGAGCGGATTTTCAAACTCAAGCAACACGGCAGCACCGTCAGAACCGAAATGATCGCCGGGGTGACCACCTTCATCACCATGGCCTACATCATCTTCGTCAACCCCAACATCATGGCCGACGCCGGCATCGACCACGGTGCCGCCTTCGTCGCCACCTGCATCGCCGCCGCGCTGGGCTGCCTGCTGATGGGCCTGTACGCCAACTGGCCGGTAGGCCTGGCGCCGGGCATGGGGCTTAACGCCTTCTTCACCTACACCGTGGTCGGCACCATGGGCTACAACTGGGAAACGGCACTGGGCGCAGTATTCGTCTCGGGTGTGCTGTTCATGTTCCTGACCTTGTCGAAAGTGCGCGAATGGTTGCTCAACAGCATCCCGGTCAGCCTGCGCCATGCCATGGGGGCCGGCGTCGGATTGTTTCTCGGGCTGATCGGCCTGAAGACGGCAGGCATCATCGTCGACAGCCCGGCCACGCTGATCAAGCTGGGCTCGCTGCATGAACCGGGGCCGCTGCTGGCTGCGGTGTGCTTCCTGCTGATCGCCATCCTCAGCTACAAGCGGGTGTTCGGTGCGATCCTGATCAGCATCATCGGTGTCACCCTGGCCGGCTGGGGCCTGGGCCTGGTGAAATTCGGCGGGGTGATGTCGATGCCGCCAAGCCTGGCACCGACCTGGATGGCCATGGATGTGGCCGGCGTGTTCAACGTCAGCATGATCAGCGTGGTGCTGGCGTTCCTGTTCGTGCACATGTTCGACACCGCCGGCACCCTGATGGGCGTGGCGCAGCGGGCCAACCTGGTGGCGCCGGACGGGCGTATCGAGAACCTGTCGAAGGCGCTGAAGGCTGACAGTGCTTCAAGTGTGTTCGGCGCCGTGGTCGGCGTGCCGCCGGTGACCAGTTATGTGGAAAGTGCTGCTGGCGTGGCCGCAGGTGGTCGTACCGGCCTGACGGCGGTGGTGGTCGGCCTGCTGTTCATCGCGGCGATGTTCTTCGCCCCGCTGGCCGGGATGATTCCGGCCTATGCCACCGCCGGTGCGCTGATCTACGTGGCGATGCTGATGATGGGCAGCATGGCGCATATCCACTGGGACGAAGCCACCGACAGCATTCCGGCGATCGTCACGGTGATCATGATGCCGCTGACTTTCTCGGTCGCCGACGGTATTGCCCTGGGCTTCATCAGCTATGTGGCATTGAAAGCAGGTACTGGCAAATACAAGGAAATCTCCGCCAGCCTGTGGGTGCTGTGCGCGATCTTCATTGCCAAGTTCGTGTTCCTCTGAACCCTGCTGCACCAACCAAGGGCGCCTAGGCGCCCTTTCTTTATTTGGCCGGCATCAATCTGCTGACCTGCACTGGCCTTTGTAGGAGCGGCCTTGTGTCGCGAAAGGGCTGCAAAGCAGCCCCAGGGTTTCAGCGCAGATGCACAAATTGCCGGGGCTGCTCCGCAGCCCTTTCGCGACACAAGGCCGCTCCTACAAGGGCCCGCGCTACCGATCAGATGGCAGCTGGCTTGCCGGCGACAAACAGCAGACGAAAAAAAGCCCGCCAGTGTGAGAGCGGGCCAAAGGACCTACGAAGATTCTTCTAGCGACCAACTAGCTTCCACGATAGGTCGAATAGCTGTACGGCGAGATCAGCAGCGGCACGTGGTAGTGCTCCTGCTGCTCGTCGATGCCAAAGCGCAGCACGACAACATCCAGGAACGCCTGGGCCGGCAGCTGTACACCGCGAGCGCGGTAGTAGTCGCCAGCGCTGAACTGCAGCTGGTAGACACCAGTACGGTAGTCGTCACCCTGCAGCAGCGGCGCGTCGACACGGCCATCGCTGTTGGTCAGGGCAGTGTTCACCAGCTCCAGCTGCTGGCCTTCGACACGGTACAGCTCGACCTTGATCGAGCTGCCCGGGCAGCCATGCGCGGCATCCAGTACGTGTGTGGTCAAACGTCCCATTGCTTGTCGCCTCTTGTTCAATCTGTGGGCAAAAAATACACGGCCATCATCACGCCAAAGGGCCTGAGATGTGCGGGAATGACGCCATTAAGACATTCCACCGAGAAATTGTACACAATTTTTTGAGCCCTTCTGTCGCACCCTCCGTTTCTTGCCCATAAACGACCCATCGGTCGCAAATACAGGCGCCGTAAAGACGCCAACGTCATTAGCTGACCAATCAGGCAGGTTTCTTGCACTGTTTTTCCAGGGCGCTGCGAGGCGACAAAAGGGAAGAAATGCGGAAAAACAGGCTTACAAAAGATTTCAGAAGTTGTATACAATCAGCCCATCCGGTGGTGCGACATACCGACGCGGTCCGCCCACCCCCCGCACTAACGCACAAGAAGGAAGACTGCAGTGAGCGCTGACTACCCTCGCGACCTGATCGGTTACGGCAACAACCCTCCTCACCCGCAATGGCCGGGCAACGCTCGCATCGCGCTGTCTTTCGTCCTCAACTACGAGGAAGGTGGCGAACGCAACATCCTGCACGGTGACAAGGAGTCCGAAGCATTCCTCTCGGAAATGGTCGCCGCCCAGCCACTGCAGGGCGTACGCAACATGAGCATGGAATCGCTGTACGAATACGGCAGCCGCGCCGGCGTGTGGCGCCTGCTGAAGCTGTTCAAGGACAGCGGCGTGCCACTGACCATCTTCGCCGTGGCCATGGCCGCCCAGCGCCACCCCGACGTGATCCGCGCCATGGCCGAGGCCGGCCATGAAATCTGCAGCCACGGCTACCGCTGGATCGACTACCAGTACATGGACGAGGCCCAGGAGCGCGAGCACATGCTCGAAGCCATCCGCATCCTCACCGAAATCACCGGCGAGCGCCCGCTGGGCTGGTACACCGGCCGCACCGGCCCGAACACCCGTCGCCTGGTGATGGAGGAAGGTGGCTTCCTGTACGACAGCGACACCTATGACGACGACCTGCCCTACTGGGAGCCGAACAACTCTACCGGCAAGCCGCACCTGGTGATCCCCTACACCCTCGATACCAACGACATGCGCTTCACCCAGGTACAGGGCTTCAACTGCGGCGAGCAGTTCTTCCAGTACCTGAAGGACGCCTTCGATGTGCTGTACGCCGAAGGCGCCGAAGCACCGAAAATGCTGTCCATCGGCCTGCACTGCCGCCTGGTCGGCCGCCCGGCACGCCTGGCCGCACTGAAGCGCTTCGTCGACTACGCAAAAAGCCATGACCAGGTCTGGTTCGCCCGTCGCGTGGACATCGCCCGCCACTGGCACGCCACCCACCCGTACAAGAAAGAGAACGCCTGATGACCGCCTTCAACACCCTCAAGCCATCCGCCCTGGGCCGTGACGCCTTTGTCAAGGCATTCGCCGACATCTACGAGCATTCGCCGTGGGTAGCCGAAAAAGCCTATGACCTGGGCCAACTGGGCGAGCTGGACGAGATCGAGGCGCTGCACCAGCGCATGAGCGACATCCTGCTCAGCGCCAACCACGCCGACCAGCTGGCGCTGATCAACGCTCACCCGGACCTGGCCGGCAAGGCCGCCATCCAGGGCGAGCTGACCGAATCGAGCACCAACGAGCAGGCCGGCGCCGGTATTCACCAGTGCACCGCCGAAGAGTTCGCCCGTTTCACCGAGCTGAACGACGCCTACAAGGCCAAGTTCCAGTTCCCGTTCATCATGGCGGTTAAAGGCAGCAACCGGCACCAGATCCTCGCCTCCTTCGAAAAACGCATCCACAACGATGCCGATGCCGAATTCAAGGAAGCCCTGGCGCAGATCAACCTGATCGCCCTGTTCCGCCTGCTGCAGCTGTAAAGCCGCCGCAACGCTTGAGCCTTATCCAGAACAACGAACATAGAAGAGATATCCGCATGCGCACCCTGATGATCGAGCCCCTGACCAAAGAAGCCTTCGCCCCTTTCGGAGACGTGATCGAAACCGACGGCAGCGACCACTTCATGATCAACAACGGCTCGACCATGCGCTTCCACAAGCTCGCCACGGTCGAAACCGCCGAGCCTGAAGACAAGGCGATCATCAGCATCTTCCGCGCCGACGCGCTGGACATGCCGCTGACCGTGCGCATGCTGGAACGCCATCCGCTGGGCAGCCAGGCTTTCATCCCGCTGCTCGGCAACCCCTTTCTGATCGTGGTCGCGCCAGTTGGCGATGCACCTGTATCAGGTTTGGTCCGAGCCTTCCGCAGTAATGGCAGGCAGGGCGTCAATTACCATCGCGGCGTCTGGCACCACCCGGTGCTGACGATCGAAAAGCGGGATGACTTCCTGGTGGTTGATCGCAGTGGTTCCGGCAACAACTGCGACGAGCATTACTTCACCGAGGAACAGATGCTGGTCCTCAATCCCCACCAATAAGAAAAGGTCGGTCATTCAAGGGCAATGCCCGAGCGGGTGACCGGCAAGAGGTACATACTGTGGAAGCACACCTTCACGAATGGCTGAACCTGAGCATTCGCTGGGTTCACATGATCACCGGTGTCGCCTGGATCGGTGCATCGTTCTACTTCGTCTGGCTGGAGAACCACCTGAACCGAAGCAACCCGCGCGATGGGTTGTCGGGTGATCTCTGGGCAATTCACGGCGGTGGTATCTACCACCTGGAGAAATACAAGCTCGCACCCCCGAAAATGCCCGAGAACCTGCACTGGTTCAAATGGGAAGCCTACTTCACCTGGATGTCCGGTATCGCCCTGCTGTGCGTGGTGTTCTACTGGAACCCGACCCTGTACCTGCTGGCCCCTGGCAGCACCCTTAGCGGTGCCGAAGGCGTGGCCATCGGTATCGGCTCGCTGATCGCCGGCTGGTTCATCTACGACTTCCTGTGCGACTCGCCCCTGGGCAAGAAGCCAGCGCTGCTCGGTGCTGTACTGTTCGTGCTGATCATCGCCGCGTGCTGGGGCTTCAGCCTGGTGTTCAGCGGCCGTGGTGCGTACCTGCACACCGGCGCGATCATCGGCACCATCATGGTCGGCAACGTGTTCCGCATCATCATGCCGGCCCAGCGCCAGCTGGTGGCTGCGATCGAGAACAACCAGACCCCCGACCCGGTACTGCCGGCCAAGGGCCTGCTGCGCTCGCGCCACAACAACTACTTCACCCTGCCGGTGCTGTTCATCATGATCAGCAACCACTTCCCGAGCACCTACGGTAGCCAGTACAACTGGCTGATCCTGGCCGGTATCGCAGTAGCCGCGGTCCTGATCCGCCACTACTTCAACACCCGCCACGACAGCAACAAGTACGCCTGGACCCTGCCGGTCGGCGCCCTGGCGATGATCTGCCTGGCCTACGTCACCGGTCCGAAACCGATGGCCGTCAGCCCTGAGCAAGCCGCGGCGAAGGTCGAGTACCAGCCACTGCCCGCGACCGCTGTAGGCGGCAAGACCGCTGCCGAGCAACGCGCCGAGGACGCCGCCAAGGCTGCCGCAGCGCCTGCCGCGCCGGCCGAAGCCCCTGCCCAGGCCACCGCCCAGGCTGGCGGCGAGAGCTTCGACAAGATCCACAATGTCATCCAGGAACGCTGCACCGTGTGCCACTCGTCCAAGCCGACCAGCCCACTGTTCAGCGCCGCCCCTGCCGGCGTGATGTTCGACACCCCGCAGCAGATCCAGGCCCAGGCCGCGCGCATCCAGGCGCAAGCGGTCGCCAGCCAGATCATGCCGCTGGGCAACATCACCCAGATGACCACCGAAGAGCGCAAGCTGGTCGGTGACTGGATCGCCAAAGGCGCACCGGTCAACTGAAACACAATTGTCGGGATAACACCGCCCCTGTGGGAGCGGGTTCACCCGCGAAGAGGCCGGCACTCCCGGCCTCTGTTTCAAGACATACGCAACAAGCAAGCATCGAGCGTTCAGCCTCAAGCGGGAACCTCAGGCTCTCTTAACCGGAAGCCTGCCGCCTGAGGCCGGCGCTTGGATCCGAGAATAAAAACAAAACTCGAGGTGCTGCATGTCCGAGTCACGCAAGGCGTACATCCCTGTTGCGCCGCCGCGCGAGCCCTTGCCCCTGTTCCAACTGATCCTGGTTGGCCTGCAACACGTTCTGCTGATGTACGGTGGCGCCATCGCCGTGCCATTGATCATCGGCCAGGCCGCCGGGTTGTCCCGTGAAGAAGTCGCTTTCCTGATCAACGCCGACCTGCTGGTCGCTGGCGTCGCTACCATCATCCAGTCCTTCGGTATCGGCCCGGTGGGCATCCGCATGCCGGTGATGATGGGTGCCAGTTTCGCTGCCGTCGGCAGCATGGTGGCCATGGCCGGCATGCCTGGCGTGGGCCTGCAGGGGATCTTCGGCGCGACCATCGCCGCCGGGTTCTTCGGCATGCTGATCGCGCCGTTCATGTCCAAGGTCGTACGCTTCTTCCCGCCACTGGTCACCGGCACGGTGATCACCTCGATTGGCCTGTCGCTGTTCCCGGTGGCAGTCAACTGGGCCGGTGGCGGCCACCAGGCAGATACCTTCGGCTCGCCGATCTACCTGCTGGTGGCCGGCCTGGTGCTGGCGGTAATCCTGCTGATCAACCGTTTCATGCGCGGTTTCTGGGTCAACGTGTCGGTACTGGTGGGCATGGGCCTGGGCTACATCCTGGCCGGCTCCATCGGCATGGTCGACCTGTCGGGCCTGAACGACGCACCGTGGCTGCAAGTGGTGACCCCACTGCACTTCGGCATGCCAACCTTCAGCCTGGCACCGATCCTGTCCATGTGCCTGGTGGTGGTGATCATCTTCGTCGAGTCCACCGGCATGTTCCTGGCCCTGGGCAAGGTGACCGATCGTGAAGTTACCCCAGGGATGCTGCGCCGCGGCCTGCTGTGCGATGCCGGCGCGTCGTTCATCGCCGGCTTCTTCAACACCTTCACCCACTCCTCGTTCGCCCAGAACATCGGCCTGGTGCAGATGACCGGGGTGCGCTGCCGCTATGTCACCATCGTGGCCGGTGCACTGCTGATTCTGCTCAGCCTGCTGCCCAAGGCGGCCTTCCTGATTGCCTCGATCCCGCCTGCGGTACTGGGCGGCGCGTCCATCGCCATGTTCGGCATGGTCACCGCCACCGGGATCAAGATTCTCCAGGAGGCGGACATCGGCGACCGTCGCAACCAGCTGCTGGTTGCGGTGAGCGTCGGCTTCGGGTTGATCCCCGTGGTGCGTCCGGAGTTCTTCGCCCAGATGCCCCAGTGGATGGAACCCATCACCCACAGTGGCATCGCCATGGCCACGGTCAGTGCCCTGGTGTTGAACGTGCTGTTCAACATCCTTGGTGGTGCCGACCGCGCGGTGCACAACGAAGCCTGTCACCAGCATTGAGCAAGGGGGGCGGCGCACTGCCGCCCCGCCTCGAATTCGCCGTAAACGCTACACCGTCGGCCCGCCGGAATGGGCCGTCCGGGGCGCCTGCGCGCCAAAAAAACCCAACAAAAACAATAAGTCCGGGAACCACAACATGAAACGCATCACCTCGTCCCTCTTGCTGGGCAGCAGCCTGCTGGCCACCCTCCCCGCCCACGCTGGCGAATGGCTGCAGTGGCATGGCGAAAGCCTGACCTACCTGTACGGCAAGGATTTCAAGGTCAACCCACGCATCCAGCAGACAGTGACCTTCGAGCACGCCAACAAATGGAAGTACGGCGATACCTTCATGTTCGTCGACAAGGTCTTCTACAACGGCAAGCCCGACCCGGGCAAAGGCGTGACCAGCTACTATGGTGAGTTCAGCCCGCGCCTGTCGTTCGGCAAGATCTTCGACCAGAAGCTGGCGTTCGGCCCGATCAAGGATGTGCTGCTGGCCATGACCTACGAGCGTGGCGAGGGCGACAACGAGGCCTACCTGATCGGCCCCGGCTTCGACCTGGACATCCCCGGCTTCAACTACTTCACCCTAAACTTCTACCTGCGCAACACCGAAGGCAGCCGCCCCGGTGACAACGTCTGGCAGATCACCCCGGCCTTCTCGTACACCATTCCGGTCGGCAAATCCGACATTCTGATCGACGGTTACATGGACTGGGTGGTCGACAACGACCAGACCCGCCGTGGCACCTACCACGCCAACCTGCAGTTCAACCCACAGGTCAAGTACGACCTGGGCAAAGCCCTGAACCTGGGCGCCAAGCAGCTGTACGTGGGCATCGAGTACAGCTACTGGAAGGACAAGTACGGCATCGACAGCCAAGGCAATATCGACAGTAACCAGAGCGTCACCAGTGCCCTGATCAAGGTGCACTTCTAGAAAACTGACCAAACGCACAAGTTTGTACCACACTGCTCCAGGACGGAGCACTTGAGGCAAGGCGCGCAAGCCAGTAATCTGCGCGCCCCCTCGATCAGGGCAGAAGGGATTCTGCCTGCGTTTACTGACCGCTCAGTCAATGAATTCGGGCGGTTGGCCAACGTGTTGCCAGCCTGAAAGACCCTTTTCATCCGTTCAGAACGAAGTCGAGCAGGAAGGTTTTGCCAGCCCAGGAAAGTTGGCTCAACCCTTGCCAAACAGCTGTGGCCTATCGAAAAAAGCTGACTCAAAAGACAAAAAAGCGCCAACAACGAGCGCTGACAATAGATCAATCAAGGGAGCGACACTCGCAATGCGTACCATCAACAGCCTGATCCTCGCCGGCGGCCTGCTGGCCTGTGGCACCACCTTCGGCGGCGACCTGCTGCAATGGCAGAACAACAGCCTGACCTACCTGTGGGGCAAGAACTTCAAGGTCAACCCGTCGATCCAGCAAACCGTGACCTTCGAGCACGCTGATGGCTGGAAGTACGGCGATAACTTCATCTTTGTCGACAAGATCTTCTACCAGGGCCAGAAAGATGAGGGCAATGGCCCGAACACCTACTACGGCGAAATCAGCCCGCGCCTGTCGTTCGGCAAGATCTTCGACCAGAAGCTGGCTTTCGGCCCGGTCAAGGACGTGCTGCTGGCGATGACCTACGAGTTCGGCGAAGGTGATACCGAGTCGTACCTGATCGGCCCTGGCTTCGACCTGGACATCCCTGGCTTCGACTACTTCCAGCTGAACTTCTACAACCGCACCACCGACGGCAGCCGCGCCGGCGACAACGTGTGGCAGATCACCCCGGTGTGGTCATACACCATTCCGGTCGGTTCGTCCGATTTGCTGATCGACGGTTTCATGGACTGGGTGGTGGACAACGACGAGAACCGCCGCGGCACCTACCAGGCCAACCTGCACTTCAACCCGCAGATCAAGTATGACCTGGGCAAGGCCTTGCACCTGGGCGAGAAGCAGCTGTATGTGGGTGTGGAGTACGACTACTGGAAGAACAAGTACGGCATCAAGGATTCCGATGCCTTCACCACCGACCAGAACACCATGAGCTTCCTGCTCAAGGTTCACTTCTGATCTGAGTACAGGGGCCGCCTTGCGGCCCATTCGCGGGTAAACCCGCTCCCACAGGGTCAGCACCGGATTCATGGCAGACGCTATACATGTGGGAGCGGGTTCACCCGCGAACCGGGGCAAAGCCCCGGCCATGCAACTCAGGTGGCCGGCCGAACCGCCCGCCACAGTTTCCCCGCAATGCCCACCACGGCCAGCACCACGGCACCGGCCACAACCCCGACACCGCCGTTCAGCAGCGCCACGGTCAACGCCCCGCCACGCCCTTCGCTGAACGCCTCGATGGCGTGATGCAGCGGCCCGATGCCATGCACCAGGATCCCGCCACCGACCAGGAACATGGCCGCCGTGCCGATCACCGACAGGCTCTTCATCATGTATGGCGCGGCACGCAGAATGCCGTTACCCACCGCCCTGGCCAGGCGTGAAGCCTTCTGGGTCATCCACAGCCCCAGGTCATCGAGCTTGACGATACCGCCCACCAGCCCGTACACGCCGATGGTCATGACCACCGCGATACCCGACAGCACGACGATCTGCTGGGTCAACGGCGAGTCGGCAACGATGCCCAGGGTGATGGCGATGATTTCCGCCGAAAGGATGAAGTCGGTACGTACCGCGCCCTTGATCTTGGCTTTCTCGAACGCCACCAGGTCGACATTGGCATCGGCCACCGCCTCCTTGAGCGCTTCATGCTCGGCGTCAGTCTCGGCCTTGCTGTGCAGGAACTTGTGCGCCAGCTTCTCGAAACCCTCGAAGCACAGGTAGGCGCCGCCCAGCATCAGCAACGGTGTCACCGCCCAGGGGATGAACGCGCTGATCAGCAGCGCCGCCGGCACCAGGATGGCCTTGTTCACCATCGAGCCCTTGGCCACAGCCCACACCACCGGGATCTCGCGCTCGGCACGCACCCCGGTGACCTGCTGGGCATTCAGTGCCAGGTCATCGCCCAGCACGCCTGCGGTCTTTTTCGCCGCCACCTTGGTCATCACCGAGACGTCATCGAGCACCGTGGCGATGTCGTCGATCAGTACCAGTAGACTGCTTCCTGCCATGTTTGCCTGTATCCAGAAGAGTGAGTGCCCAGGATTCTAGCCCAAAGCCGCTGCCTTGAGCGCCCGTCGAGCCCGGTGCTACCATGCCCGATCCCTCTTAGAGGTGGCCAGACACGAGGAAGATCCCTGACCATGAGCACCATTCGCGAGCGCAACAAGGAACTGATCCTGCGCGCGGCCAGCGAGGAATTCGCCGACAAGGGCTTCGCCGCCACCAAGACCAGCGATATCGCGGCCAAGGCCGGCCTGCCCAAGCCGAACGTGTATTACTACTTCAAATCCAAGGACAACCTCTACCGCGAGGTCCTGGAAAGCATCATCGCGCCGATCATGCAGGCGTCGACCCCGTTCAATGCCGACGGTGACCCGAAGGAAGTGCTGAGTGCGTACATCCGCTCGAAGATCCGCATTTCCCGCGACCTGCCGCATGCGTCCAAGGTGTTCGCCAGCGAGATCATGCACGGTGCCCCGCACCTGTCGCCGAACCAGGTAGCGCAACTGAACGAGCAGGCGCGGCACAACATCGAGTGCATCCAGCGCTGGATCGACCGCGGGCAGATCGCTCATGTGGATGCGCATCACCTGATGTTCAGCATCTGGGCAGCGACCCAGACCTATGCCGATTTCGACTGGCAGATCTCTGCGGTGACCGGCAAGGCCAAGCTGGCCGACAGCGATTATGACGCGGCGGCGGAGACCATCATCCGCATGGTGCTCAAGGGGTGTGAGCCTGAGCTAGCCTGACAGGGCCAGTGGGGCTGCCTTGCAGCCCATCGCGACACAAGGCCGCTCCCACAGGAGATTGCGTAACCCCTGTGGGAGCGGCCTTGTGTCGCGAAAGGGCCGCAAAGCGGCCCCAGCCATCTTCAGCCTTACGCCGCTACCCCGGCATCCGCCTTCAACCCCACCTCCTCGATCGCACTGATCGCGCACTGCTCGTCGATATCCGACGTATCCCCGCTGATCCCTACCGCACCCAGCACCTTGCCGTCCTGATCACGCACCAGCACGCCACCCGGCGCCGGCACCACCGGCCGCTCGCCCAACCCGTTCAGCGCGGCAAAAAATGCCGGCCGCTGCTGCGCGTCCAGCGCCAGCAGGCGTGAGCCCTTGCCCAGGGCAATCGCGCCCCAAGCCTTGCCGGTGGCCACCTCCGGCCGGATCAGACTCGCGCCATCCTCGCGTTGCAGCGCCAGCAAGTGGCCGCCGGCATCCAGCACCGCCACGGTCAGTGGCGCGGCATTGATCTTGCGGCCCGCCGCCAGCGCGGCATTCACCAGGCTGACCGCGACTTTCAGGTTCAAAACGTTCATGGAAAGGTCCTCTTCTTGTTGTGAGAAGCCCTGAGGGCAGTTGAAAACCGATAGAACAAATAGAACACAACGAAAGATATTTTTGTATACAATATTTTGAAACGATCGTATGCGATGGCGCAAACCTCCGTTTTCACGGGCGCTCGAACGAAAGCGACGTCCGCCGACGAAAACCCGTTGACCTAAGCGGCCAGCCGTGAATACACTCTGGCACAAAGCAAGTTGTATACAATTACAAAATCGATGAGGCACAAACCATGAGCAAAATGAGAGCAATCGATGCAGCCGTTCTGGTCATGCGCCGTGAAGGTGTAGATACCGCGTTCGGCATCCCGGGGGCTGCCATCAACCCGTTGTACTCGGCCCTGAAGAAAGTCGGTGGCATCGATCACGTCCTCGCTCGTCACGTCGAAGGCGCCTCGCACATGGCCGAGGGTTACACCCGTGCCAACCCGGGCAACATCGGCGTGTGCATCGGCACCTCCGGCCCAGCCGGCACCGACATGGTCACCGGCCTGTACAGTGCCTCCGCCGACTCCATCCCGATCCTCTGCATCACCGGCCAGGCCCCACGTGCCCGCCTGCACAAGGAAGATTTCCAGGCTGTCGACATCACCAACATCGTCAAGCCGGTCACCAAGTGGGCCACCACCGTTCTGGAGCCAGGCCAGGTGCCTTACGCCTTCCAGAAGGCCTTCTATGAAATGCGCACCGGCCGCCCAGGCCCGGTACTGATCGACCTGCCGTTCGACGTGCAGATGGCCGAAATCGAATTCGACATCGACGCCTACGAACCGCTGCCAGTGCACAAGCCGTCCGCCACCCGCGTACAGGCCGAAAAAGCCCTGGCCCTGCTCAATGACGCCGAGCGCCCGCTGCTGGTAGCCGGTGGCGGCATCATCAACGCCGACGCCAGCGACAAGCTGGTCGAGTTCGCCGAACTGACCGGTGTACCGGTAATCCCGACCCTGATGGGCTGGGGCACCATCCCGGACGACCACGCACAGATGGTCGGCATGGTCGGCCTGCAGACTTCGCACCGCTACGGCAACGCCACCCTGCTGAAATCCGACCTGGTGTTCGGTATCGGTAACCGCTGGGCCAACCGCCACACCGGTTCCGTCGACGTCTACACCGAAGGCCGCAAGTTCGTGCACGTGGACATCGAGCCGACCCAGATCGGCCGCGTGTTCACCCCGGACCTGGGTATCGTTTCCGACGCCGGCAAGGCACTGGACGTGTTCCTCGAAGTGGCCCGCGAGTGGAAAGCCGCCGGCAAGCTGAAGTGCCGCAAGGCCTGGCTGGAAGACTGCCAGGAGCGCAAGGCCACCCTGCAGCGCAAGACCCACTTCGACAACGTGCCGGTCAAGCCGCAGCGCGTCTACGAAGAAATGAACCAGGTATTCGGCAAGGACACCTGCTACGTCAGCACCATCGGTCTGTCGCAGATCGCCGGCGCGCAGTTCCTGCACGTGTACAAGCCACGCCACTGGATCAACTGCGGCCAGGCCGGCCCGCTGGGCTGGACCATCCCTGCCGCCCTCGGTGTGGTCAAGGCCGATCCGAAGCGCAAGGTGGTCGCACTGTCGGGTGACTACGACTTCCAGTTCATGATCGAAGAGCTGGCGGTGGGCGCACAGTTCAACCTGCCGTACGTGCACGTACTGGTGAACAACGCCTACCTGGGCCTGATCCGTCAGGCGCAACGTGGCTTCGACATGGATTACTGTGTACAACTGGCGTTCGAGAACATCAACTCGACCGACGCCGCCACCTACGGTGTCGACCATGTCGCCGTGGTCGAAGGTCTGGGCTGCAAGGCCATCCGTGTATTCGAGCCGGCCGAGATCGCCCCTGCCCTGCTCAAGGCACAGAAGATGGCCGAAGAGTTCCGCGTACCGGTGGTGGTCGAAGTGATTCTCGAACGTGTGACCAACATTTCCATGGGCACCGAGATCAACGCGGTCAACGAGTTCGAAGACCTGGCCCTGGTCGGCAACGACGCGCCAACCGCCATCTCGCTGCTGGACTGATCGCCTGACGCCCCCGTGCCGGCCCCTACCTGAGGGCGCCGGGGGCCTTCATCGCAAGGAGACACAACATGCCTCGCTTCGCTGCCAACCTGTCCATGCTGTTCACCGAACAGGACTTCCTGGCCCGCTTCAAGGCTGCCGCCGATGCTGGTTTCAGCGGCGTCGAATACCTCTTCCCGTACGATTTCAGCGCTGCCGAGATCAAGCAACAGCTGGACGCCAACGGCCTGACCCAGGTGCTGTTCAACCTGCCGGCGGGCGATTGGGCCAAGGGTGAGCGCGGTATCACCTGCCACCCTGACCGCGTCGAGGAATTCCGCGCCGGTGTCGACAAGGCCATCGAATACGCCAAGGTGCTGGGCAACACCCAGGTCAACGCCCTGGCCGGCATTCGCCCACAAGGCCCGGACTGCGCCACCGTGCGCAAGACCTTCGTGGAAAACCTGCGCTACGCCGCCGACAAGCTGAAAGCCGCCGGGATCCGCCTGGTCATGGAAATGATCAACACCCGCGACATCCCCGGCTTCTACCTGAACACCACCAAGCAGGCCCTGGAAATCCAGGCCGAGGTTGGCAGCGACAACCTGTTCCTGCAGTACGACATCTACCACATGCAGATCATGGAAGGTGACCTGGCTCGCACCATGGAAGCCAACCTGAAACTGATCAACCACATCCAGCTGGCCGACAACCCCGGCCGCAACGAGCCAGGCACCGGCGAGATCAACTACCGCTTCCTGTTCGAGCACCTGGACCGCATCGGCTACCAGGGCTGGGTGGGCGCGGAGTACAAGCCGCTGACCACCACCGAAGCGGGCCTGGGCTGGCTGAAGACCCATAACGCTATTTAAGGACCACACGCACCTTGTAGGAGCGGCCTTGTGTCGCGAAAGGGGTGCGCAGCGCCCCCAGGATTTCAGCTACGGCATAGATTGCCGGGGCTGCTGCGCAGCCCATCGCGACGCAAGGCCGCTCCTACACGGGGCCGCGTTGTCTGCTCCATCGAGATTCAACAAATACAACGAGGTAATCTCTCATGGCTAAAATCGGTTTCATCGGCACCGGCATCATGGGCAAGCCCATGGCTCAGAACCTGCAGAAAGCAGGTCACAGCATCTTCGTCTCCACTCACCACGACGCTGCCCCGGCCGACCTGATCGCCGCCGGTGCCGTGGCCCTGGCCAACCCGAAGGAAGTTGCCCAGGAAGCCGAGTTCATCATCGTCATGGTCCCCGACACCCCGCAGGTCGAGAGCGTCCTGTTCGGTGACAACGGCGTGGCCGAAGGCGTGGGCCCGAACAAGGTCGTGATCGACATGAGCTCGATCTCCCCTACCGCTACCAAAGCCTTCGCCGAGAAGATCAAGGCCACCGGCGCTGCCTACCTGGACGCACCTGTGTCCGGCGGTGAAGTCGGTGCCAAGGCCGCGACCCTGAGCATCATGGTCGGTGGCTGCCCGAAAGCCTTCGAGCGCACCCTGCCGCTGTTCGAAGCCATGGGCAAGAACATCACCCGCGTCGGTGGCAATGGCGACGGCCAGACCGCCAAGGTGGCCAACCAGATCATCGTTGCCCTGAACATCCAGGCCGTTGCCGAAGCCCTGCTGTTCGCCGCCAAGAACGGCGCCGACCCGGCCAAGGTACGTGAAGCACTGATGGGCGGCTTCGCCTCGTCGAAGATCCTCGAAGTGCACGCCGAGCGCATGATCAAGGGCACCTTCGACCCAGGCTTCCGCATCAACCTGCACCAGAAGGACCTGAACCTGGCCCTGCAGGGTGCCAAGGAACTGGGCATCAACCTGCCCAACACCTCCAATGCCCAGCAAGTGTTCAACACCTGCCAGGCCCTGGGCGGCGGCAACTGGGACCACTCGGCGCTGATCAAAGGGCTGGAGCACATGGCCAACTTCTCGATCCGCGACGACAAGTAATTCGAATTCGGGGGCTGCTGCGCAGCCCTTTCGCGACGCAAGGCCGCTCCTACAACGGATCGCGGTCCCCTGTAGGAGCGGCCTTGTGTCGCGAAAGGGGCGCAAAGCGCCCCCAAAATCTCAGATCCAACACCTTTGAACCTGCGACCACAGGTTCAAAGGTGGCACCGAGCAACACCCGCCCCTGGTTCGGCCTGCACGGAGGCAGTTCCAGGGGCGTTTTTGATTCTGCAGAACAACAATAATTGGGAGCCTGCCATGTCGGTCGATCCGCAAAAACTTCTCCGCGAGCTGTTCGACACAGCCATCGCCGCCGCCCACCCCCGTCAAGTCCTCGAACCCTACCTCCCCGCCGACCGCAGCGGCCGGGTCATCGTCATCGGTGCCGGCAAGGCCGCAGCCGCCATGGCCGAAGTGGTCGAGAAAAGCTGGCAGGGCGAAGTCTCCGGGCTTGTTGTCACACGGTACGGTCACGGCGCCAACTGCCAGAAGATCGAGGTGGTCGAAGCTGCTCACCCGGTCCCCGATGCCGCCGGCCTGGCCGTGGCAAAACGCGTGCTGGAACTGGTCAGCAACCTCAGTGAAGACGACCGCGTCATCTTCCTGCTGTCCGGCGGTGGCTCGGCGCTGCTGGCCCTGCCCGCCGAAGGCCTGACCCTGGCCGACAAGCAGCAGATCAACAAGGCGCTGCTGAAATCCGGCGCCACCATCGGCGAGATGAACTGCGTACGCAAGCACCTCTCGGCGATCAAGGGCGGCCGCCTGGCCAAGGCCTGCTGGCCGGCCACGGTGTACACCTATGCCATTTCCGATGTCCCGGGCGACCTCGCCACGGTGATCGCCTCCGGCCCTACCGTGGCCGACCCGAGCACCTCGGCCGATGCCCTGGCCATCCTCAAGCGCTACAACATCGAAGCGCCCAAGGCCGTTATCGACTGGCTCAACAACCCAGCCTCGGAAACCGTCAAGGCCGATGACCCGGCCCTGGCCCGCAGCCACTTCCAGCTGATCGCCAAGCCCCAGCAGTCGCTCGAAGCCGCCGCGGTCAAAGCCCGCCAGGCCGGGTTCAGCCCGCTGATCCTCGGCGACCTGGAAGGCGAATCACGCGAAGTGGCCAAGGTGCACGCCGGTATCGCCCGGCAGATCGTCCAGCACGGCCAGCCGCTGAAGGCACCCTGTGTGATCCTGTCCGGCGGCGAAACCACCGTGACCGTGCGCGGCAATGGCCGTGGCGGGCGCAACGCCGAATTCCTGCTCAGCCTCACCGAAAGCCTGAAAGGCCTGCCGGGCGTGTACGCCCTGGCCGGTGACACCGACGGTATCGATGGCTCGGAAGAAAACGCCGGCGCCTTCATGACCCCGGCCAGCTACGCCCGTGCCGAAGCCCTGGGCCTGTCGGCCAGCGACGAGCTGGACAACAACAACGGCTACGGCTATTTCGCCGCCCTGGATGCGCTGATCGTCACCGAGCCGACCCGCACCAACGTCAACGACTTCCGCGCCATCCTGATCCTCGAGACTGCCCAATCATGACGCCTGATAAAAAAGTCAAAATCCTCGCCACCCTTGGCCCTGCGATCAAAGGCATCGACGACATCCGCCAACTGGTAGAAGCCGGGGTGAACATCTTCCGCCTCAACTTCAGCCACGGCGAGCACGCCGACCACGCCCTGCGCTACCAGTGGATCCGCGAAGTCGAGCAGCAACTGAACTACCCACTGGGTATCCTCATGGACCTGCAAGGGCCGAAGCTGCGCGTCGGCCGCTTTGCCGACGGCAAGGTGCAGCTGCAACGCGGCCAGGCCCTGCGCCTGGACCTGGACAACACCCCGGGCGACAGCCGCCGGGTCAACCTGCCGCACCCCGAGATCATCGCCGCCCTCGAGCCGGGCATGGACCTGCTGCTGGACGACGGCAAGCTGCGCCTGCGTGTCACCGCCAAGCACAGCGACGCCATCGACACCGAAGTGCTGGCCGGTGGCGAGCTGTCCGATCGCAAGGGTGTCAACGTGCCGCAAGCGGTGCTCGACCTCTCCCCGCTCACCGAAAAAGACCGCCGCGACCTGGCCTTTGGCCTTGAACTGGGCGTGGACTGGGTGGCCCTGTCGTTCGTGCAGCGCCCCGAAGACATCACCGAAGCACGCCAGCTGATCGGTGACCGTGCCTACCTGATGGCGAAGATCGAAAAGCCATCGGCAGTCGAACAGCTGCAAGCCATCGCGGAGCTTGCGGATGCGATCATGGTGGCCCGTGGCGACCTGGGCGTGGAAGTGCCGGCCGAAAGCGTGCCGCAGATCCAGAAACGCATCATCGGCACCTGCCGCCAACTGGGCAAACCGGTGGTGGTGGCCACGCAGATGCTCGAATCCATGCGCTTCTCGCCAGCGCCGACCCGCGCCGAAGTCACCGACGTGGCCAACGCCGTGGCCGAAGGTGCCGATGCGGTGATGCTGTCGGCCGAGACTGCCTCGGGTGAGTACCCGCTGGAAGCCGTGCAGATGATGAGCAAGATCATCCGCCAGGTGGAGAACGGCCCGGACTACCAGGCCCAGCTCGACGTTGGCCGGCCGAAGGCCGAGGCCACCGTGTCGGACGCCATCAGCTGCGCCATCCGCCGTATCAGCGGCATCCTGCCGGTGGCGGTGCTGGTCAACTACAGCGAGTCGGGTGCCTCGACCCTGCGCGCGGCCCGCGAGCGGCCACGGGCCCCGATCCTCAACCTGACCCCGAACCTGACCACCGCGCGCCGCCTGAGCGTAGCGTGGGGCGTGCACTCGGTGGTCAACGACCGCCTGCGCCAGGTGGACGAGGTTGTTTCCACTGCCCTGGAGATTGCCCAGGCACAAGGCATGGCCAGCCGTGGCGACACGCTGCTGATCACTGCCGGTGTGCCTTTCGGCAAGCCAGGGTCGACTAACACGCTGCGGATCGAGACCTTGATCTGAGATTTCGGGGGCGCCTTGCGCCCCATTCGCAGCACAAGGCTGCTCCTACAAAGAGCCCACGCAGCGAGAGGTTTCCCCTTTGTAGGAGCAGCCTTGTGCTGCGAATGGAGGGCAAAGCCCTCCTTGTACACAGAAACACCAGACCTGCGGAAAACCCGAGGCCCAAAGAGGCCCACCGCTCCCCATCAACCTCACTGACTGCCCCGATGTACACCAAAAATTTCGTCAACCCGTGCCCCGACTGGGCCACGGCGTTACTCAACGGCTTCAGCCAGGTGCTGCTGCTGCGCAACCCCCTGTGCGGCCTGTGCTGCCTGCTGGCCATCCTGCTGACCGCCCCCGGCCTGGTCGGTGGTGCCCTGCTCGGCGCCCTGGCCGGCCTGCTCACCGCCCAGGCACGCGGCTACGACCGTGCCGACCGCCAGGCCGGGCTGTACTGCTACAACGGCGTGCTGATCGGCATCCTGATCAGCGCCGTGCTGCCCTGGTCGGTCATCCTGCCGCCACTGATCATCGCCGCTGGCGGCCTGTCCAGCATCATCACCCACCAGTGGCGCAAGCGCGGCGGCAAACTGCTGATCGCCTACACCGCACCCTTCGTGCTGCTGGGCTGGGCCGTATTGCTGATAGCCACCCCCTCGCCCAGCGGCTTCGTCGAAGCCGACCCGCTGTACGCATTGGCGCGCGGCGTGGGCCAGATCTTCCTGCTCGACCAGCCCCTGGCCGGTCTGCTGATCATCATCGGCATGTTCATCGCCAACCCTTATGCCGCAATGTGGGCGGTGATCGGCTCGGCCATCGGCGGCGGTGTGGCACTGTTCGCCGACCAGGCGCAAGCCGCCTGGCTGGGCCTGTACGGTTTCAACGCCGCGCTGGCGGCACTGGCGTTCAGCAGGCAAGGTGAAAAGCCGTGGGTGACACTGCTGGCCATCGCCCTGGCCCTGCTGCTGCAACCGCTGTTCAAGCTGCTACCGGTGCCCGGCCTGACCGCGCCCTTCGTCGCCGCCTGCTGGCTGATGCACCTGGGCAACCACCTGGCCCAGCCCAGGCAGCGTGACGCCAGCCGCTTGCACAGCTGAAATGCAGCCCCTAGGCTCAGCCCATCACTTTTGTGGAACGAGCCAATGAACAACCCTGCGAGCCTGCGCGAGCAGCTCTACATCATCGTCTTCCAGACCGATACCGTGGCTGGAAGACGCTTCGACAAGATCCTCCTGCTGATCATCCTGGCCAGCCTGGTTACCGTCATCCTCGACAGCATCGACGAAGTGCACCAGGGCTACGCCGGCCTGCTGGCCGGTATCGAGTGGGGCTTTACCGCGATCTTCCTGGCCGAGTACCTCACCCGCCTGTACTGCTCGCCCAAGCCTTTGCGCTATGCCTTCAGCTTTTATGGCCTGGTCGATCTGCTGGCGATCGTGCCGGGGATCATCGCGCTGTACTACAGCGACGCCCAGTACCTGCTGATCATCCGCGTGATACGCATGCTGCGGATCTTCCGTGTGCTCAAGCTCAGCCCGTACCTCAAGCAGGCCCATTACCTTATGGAGGCGCTGCGCGGCAGCAAGCAGAAGATCATCGTGTTTCTGGTGACGGTATCGACCCTGGTGACGGTGTTCGGCACCTTGATGTATGTGATCGAAGGGCCTGAGCATGGCTTTACCAGCATTCCCAAGGGCATCTACTGGGCCATCGTTACCCTGACCACGGTAGGCTTTGGCGACATCGTGCCGAAGACCCCACTGGGGCAGGTGCTGTCGTCGCTGGTGATGATTACCGGTTATTCGATCATCGCCGTACCGACCGGGATCTTTACCGCCGAGCTGGCCAATGCCATGCGCGGGGAGCAGCTGCAGCATGATTGCCCGACCTGCAGCAAGAAGAGCCATGAGCATGGCGCGGCGTTCTGTTCGCGGTGCGGGAATGTGCTGTTTCCCAAGCAATGATTCCGCCTGTTCCGGCCCTTTCGCGGGTAAACCCGCTCCCACAGGATCACCACATACCCGAACCGTGCGCGGTCCCTGTGGGAGCGGGTTTACCCGCGAAAGGGCCAGAACAGGCGGAAGCATAACCAAAGTGTTTTTTGTTCTTTAACCCCCACAAACCCACCCGCTATAGTCGCAGGCAAACTGCCAACACCTTCTCGATAACAAGGAAGCAACGTGAAAAAACTCTTCACCGCCTCGCTGCTCGCCGCAGGCCTTGCCCTGGGCAATTTCGCCCAGGCTGCCCCCACCCTGCTCAACGTTTCCTACGACGTGATGCGCGACTTCTACAAGGACTACAACCCGGCCTTCCAGAAGCACTGGGAAGCCGAGCACAACGAGAAGGTCAACGTGCAGATGTCCTTCGGCGGCTCGAGCAAGCAGGCGCGAGCGGTGATCGATGGCCTGCCGGCCGATGTCATCACCATGAACATGGCCACCGACATCAACGCCCTGGCCGACAACGGCAAGCTGGTGCCGGACAACTGGGTAACCCGCCTGCCGAACAACAGCGCGCCGTTCACCTCGGCCACTGTGTTCATCGTGCGCAAGGGTAACCCCAAGGCGCTGAAAGACTGGCCCGACCTGCTCAAGGATGGCGTACAGGTGATCGTGCCCAACCCCAAGACCTCGGGTAACGGCCGCTACACCTACCTGTCGGCCTGGGGCTATGTGCTCAAGCAAGGCGGTGATGAAAACAAGGCCAAGGACTTTGTCGGCAAGCTGTTCAAGCAGGCTCCGGTGCTGGACACCGGTGGCCGCGCCGCCACCACCACCTTCATGACCAACCAGATCGGCGACGTGCTGGTGACCTTCGAGAACGAAGCCGAAATGATCGCCCGCGAGTTCGGTCGCGACCAGTTCGAAGTGGTCTACCCGAGCGTGTCGGCCGAAGCCGAGCCGCCGGTCAGCGTGGTCGACAAGGTGGTGGCGAAGAAAGGTACCCAGGCAGCGGCCGAGGAATACCTGAAGTACCTGTGGTCGCCAGCCGCCCAGGAAATCGCCGCACAGAACTACCTGCGCCCGCGTGATGCGACGGTACTGGCCAAATACACCGACCGCTTCCCGAAAGTGGACTTCCTGTCGGTGGAGAAGACCTTTGGTGACTGGCGCACCGTGCAGAAGACCCACTTCAATGATGGTGGGGTGTTTGACCAGATCTACACCAACAATCAGTAATTGATGTAAGCCTTACCGGCCTCTTCGCGGCTAAAGCCGCTCCCATAGGAACCCCACAGCCCTCAGGTTTTGCACTGTACTTGTGGGAGCGGGTTTACCCGCGAAGAGGCCAGCAAGGGCAACATCAGACCTGACGGAAAACCAGAGCCTTCAAGCCCCCCGCCGGGTCCACGTCAGGAAACTCCGGCGGGTTCTCCAGCCGCTCGACGAATGCCAGCGACGGCGCCTGCTCCGCCATCCCCTCGATCAGGAACTCTGGCCCGATGCCCGGGTCGTTCACGCACGCCAGCACCGTCCCGCCCTCGCTCAACAACTCCGGCAAGCGCCGCAGGATCTTCGCGTAATCCTGGGTCAGCACAAAGCTGCCGCGCTGGAAGGTCGGCGGGTCGATGATGATCAGGTCATAAGGCCCGTACTTGCGCACCTTGCCCCACGACTTGAACAGCTCGTGCCCCAGGTACGCCACGCGCGACGCATCGTGGCCATTGAGGCGGTGGTTGTCGCGGCCCCGGGACAACGCCGACTTGGCCATGTCCAGGTTCACCACCTGCTCGGCGCCGCCGGCAATCGCCGCCACCGAGAAACCGCAGGTGTAGGCGAACAGGTTCAGCACGCGCTTGCCCGCCGCCTGCTCGCGCACCCAGCGCCGACCATAGCGCATGTCGAGGAACAGGCCATTGTTCTGCCGCACGCCCAGGTCCAGCAGGTAGGTCAGCCCATCCTCGACCACCTCGCGCTGCTGGCACGGCTCGCCCAGCAGCCACTGGCCCGGGCTGTCGGGCAGGTAGCGATGCTGGAGAAGGATGGCTTGACCAGTCCACTGCGGGCGCTCGGCGAGAGTACGCAGCATGGCCTCCAGTTCGGCCAGCTGGCCTTCCACCGGCTCGCGGAACAGGGCGACCGACAGCACGCCTTGCAGCCAGTCGACGGTGACCTGCTCCAGGCCCGCCCAGCAGCGGCCGCGGCCGTGGAACAGGCGGCGGGTTTCCTGCGGGGCAGGGTCGAGGGCGGCGAGCAGGTGTTGCTCCAGAGTCTGGATCGGCGAAGTCATCATGGGTCGCAAGCTGGTAAAAGCGGCATTCTACCTTGCGGGCCCTTTCGCGGGTAAACCCGCTCCCACAGATGCTGCGCACGGTTCGGGCTTGTAATGATCCTGTGGGAGCGGGTTTACCCGCGAAAGGGCCCGCAAGACCATCTCATTACTCGGCCACAACCCGCGCTGGCCGGAACCACCACCCCTGCTGCATCCCCGCCGCCGCCAGCAGGATCAACGCCACCCCCAGCCACTGCAAGGGTGCCAGTCGGTGCCCGAACGCCACCCAGTCCACCAGAATCGCCGCAATCGGGTAGATGAACGACAGTGCCCCGGTCAGCGCCGTGGGCAAGCGCTGGATGGCACTGTACAGCAACACATACATCAAGCCGGTGTGCACCATGCCCAAGGTCACCAGGCTGGCCAGCGCCGGCACTTCACCCGGCAACCCGCCAAGCTTGACCCACGGCGCCAGCAACAGCACACCCGTGGCCACCTGGATCAGCGCGATCAGGTGCGGTGGCGTGCCACTCAGGCGCTTGATGATCAACGCCGCGATGGCATACAGGAAGGCCGCCCCCAGCGCCAGCGCAATGCCCAGCAAATAGTCCTCACCGCCACCCTGCCCCGCGCCATGGGCACTGACGATGGCCAGCATGCCGAGGAACGCCACGCTCAGCCAGGTGACCTTGGCCAGGGTAATCTTCTCGCCCAGGAATACTGCCGCCAGCCCCACCAGCATGAACGGCTGCACGTTGTACACCGCCGTGCCGATGGCAATTGACGCCCGCGAGTAGGAGGCGAACAGCAGCACCCAGTTGCCAACGATGGCCACACCGCTGGCAATCGCCAGCAGGAACGCCGTGCGGCTGATCACGCCCGGCCGCAGGAAGCCGAACCCCGCGCAGATCGCCAGCAAGGTCACGGCACCGAACACGCAGCGCCAGAACACCACCTCGAGCACCGGCTGGCCGGACACCAGCACGAACCAACCGATGGTCCCGGAAATCAGCATGGCAGCGACCATTTCCAGCGAGCCACGACGCAATGAACTGTCCATCTCACACCTCCTGTTGAAGACGGCAACAGTATGCAAAGGTTGCTGGCCGCCCTTCCAGCGGATAACGAAGGAAGATTGGCATGTTTGCCTTTACTATCAAGGCAAATCACGCGAACTACCTGATTGAGGTGATCATGACCGATGCCATCGACCAACTGCTGATCAACGCGCTCATGGAAGACTCGCGCCGCTCGCTCAAGGCCCTGGCGCAAATCAGCGGGCTGTCGGCGCCCAGCGTCAGCGAACGCCTGCGCCGCCTGGAGGAACGCGGCGTGTTGCGCGGTTACACCGTAGAGGTCGACCCACGCGCCTTTGGCTACCAGCTGCAGGCCATCGTGCGCATCCGCCCGCTACCCGGGCAGCTGCAGGAGGTGGAGCGGCAGATCGTTGCCATTCCCGAGTTCACCGAGTGCGACAAGGTTACTGGCGAGGATTGCTTCATCGCTCGGCTGCATGTGCGCTCGATGGAGCAGCTGGATACCCTGCTCGACCGCATCAATGTGCTGGCCGAGACCAACACCGCCATCATCAAGAAAAGCCCGGTGAAGCGGCGGTTGCCGCCGATGGATTGAGTTTTGCCTGTACGGGCCCCTTCGCGGGTAAACCCGCTCCCACAGGATCTCGAAGGGCCTGAATGCTGTGGGGTACTTGTGGGAGCGGGTTCACCCGCGAAGAGGCCGGCACAGGAAAAAGCTGACTAATTTTTGTACACAAGAATGTCACAATAAGTGCCATTTTTGTGTGCACTTTCCAGAATCACGCCCCAATACGTTACACACTTCCCACAACTTATTCTGACCAAATGATCAACTAAATAATCCTCGAAAAATTTAAACCTGTTCATTTGGTCAACTTATATCCCCTTCATTTCATCAACTCATATTTCAACAAGATAGATTCGAAATGATGGCCAGCTGAAGTTTGCTTTTTCCTTGGCATGGAACTCGCTTTTGTGTGTTCGTGTTTTGTATACAAACCAAGCAAAACATAAATACACAAGAACCCGCGACGCCGACCCAACATCGGCCGCCGCGCCCCAAACCCTGAGATGCCAACGCTGCACCGACGAGATGGCGAGCCCGTGCGCATGCCCGCTCATCGCAGTCCACGTGCATCAGGAGCCCGCCGGAATGAGTACCAGCCTCGACCTTGCCCCTGAACTATCCGTCGCCAGCACCCACCCCGCTTCCCCTCTCGCCGGCAGCCAGCCGGAACTTGCCCTGAGCCCGCGCCTGCATAACCGCGACCTCGCCCCGACGCGCATCGAAGGCCGCCGCTGGGGCGGCTACAGCATCTTCGCGCTGTGGACCAACGATGTGCACAACATCGCCAACTACTCGTTCGCCATGGGCTTGTTCGCCCTCGGCCTGGGTGGCTGGCAGATCCTGCTGTCGCTGGCCATCGGCGCGGCGCTGGTGTACTTCTTCATGAACCTGTCCGGCTACATGGGGCAGAAGACCGGCGTGCCGTTCCCGGTCATCAGCCGCATCGCCTTTGGCATCCACGGCGCGCAGATTCCGGCGCTGATTCGTGCGGTCATCGCCATCGCCTGGTTCGGCATCCAGACCTACCTGGCTTCGGTGGTGCTGCGCGTGCTGCTCACCGCCGTATGGCCGCAAATGGCGGCCTATGACCATGACAGCATCCTCGGCCTGTCGAGCCTGGGCTGGGCATGCTTCGTGTCCATCTGGCTGGTGCAGCTGGTGATCCTGGCCTACGGCATGGAGATGGTGCGCCGCTACGAGGCCTTTGCCGGCCCGGTGATCCTGCTGACCGTCGCCGCCCTGGCAGTGTTCATGTACTTCAAGGCCGACGCCCGCATCGCCTGGTCGGTGGCCGAACCGCTGACCGGCTACGAGATGTGGCGCAACATCTTTGCCGGCGGCGCACTGTGGCTGGCGATCTACGGCACCCTGGTGCTGAACTTCTGTGACTTCGCCCGCTCCTCGCCATGCCGCAAGACCATTCGCGTCGGCAACTTCTGGGGCCTGCCGGTGAACATCCTGGTGTTCGCCGTGATCACCGTGGTGCTGTGCGGCGCGCAGTTCCAGATCAACGGCCAGATCATCGACAGCCCTACCCAGATCGTCGCCGCCATCCCCAGCACAGCGTTCCTGGTACTGGGCTGCCTGGCCTTCCTGATCGTCACCGTGGCGGTGAACATCATGGCCAACTTCGTCGCCCCGGCCTTCGTCCTCAGCAACCTGGCACCGCGTCACCTGAACTTCCGCCGCGCCGGGCTGATCAGCGCCACCCTGGCAGTGCTGATCCTGCCGTGGAACCTGTACAACAGCCCGCTGGTGATCGTGTATTTCCTGTCCGGCCTGGGTGCCCTGCTCGGCCCGCTGTACGGGGTGATCATGTCCGACTACTGGTTGCTGCGCAAAGGCTGCATCAACGTGCCGCAGCTGTACAGCGAAGACCCGGCCGGCGCCTACCACTACACCAAGGGCATCAACCTGCGCGCGGTGGCCGCCTTCGTGCCGGCCGCACTGCTGGCCATCGTCCTGGCCCTGGTGCCCAACTTCCATGGCGTGGCGCCGTTCTCCTGGCTGATCGGTGCCGGCATCGCCGCCGCCCTGTACCTGCTGATCGCCCCACGCAAACGCCAATACCACGACGTCAGCGGCGAATGCATCGCCGTTGACCACAGCAGCCATTGACCAGGGAGGACTACCCATGCGCATTCTGATCGCCAACGTCAACACCACCGAAGCCATCACCGAAGCCATTGCCGAACAGGCCCGTACGGTGGCCGCACCCGGCACCGAAATCATCGGCCTCACCCCATGGTTCGGTGCCGAGTCGGTGGAAGGCAACTTCGAAAGTTATCTGGCCGCCATCGCGGTGATGGACCGGGTGCTGGCCTACGAAGGCCCTTACGACGCCGTGATCCAGGCGGGTTACGGCGAACATGGCCGCGAAGGCCTGCAGGAACTGCTGAACGTGCCGGTGGTGGACATCACCGATGCCGCCGCCAGCACGGCGATGTACCTGGGCCATGCCTACTCGGTGGTGACCACCCTGGACCGCACCGTGCCGCTGATCGAGGACCGCCTGAAGCTCTCCGGCCTGTATGACCGCTGCGCATCGGTACGCGCCAGCGGGCTGGCGGTGCTGGAGCTGGAAGCCGACCCGCAGCGCGCGGTGGAGGCGATTGTCGAGCAGGCAGAACGCGCCGTGCGCGACGACAAGGCCGAGGTGATCTGCCTGGGTTGCGGCGGCATGGCCGGGCTGGACGAGCAGATCCGCCAGCGCACCGGCGTGCCGGTGGTGGATGGTGTGAGTGCGGCGGTGACCATAGCCGAATCGCTGGTGCGCATGGGCTTGAGTACCTCCAAGGTACGTACCTATGCCACGCCACGGGCGAAGAAAGTGGTGGGTTGGCCGATGCGGTTCGGGCGTTAGGCATCTTTCGCCTGACCTGGCCTCTTCGCGGGTAAACCCGCTCCCACAGGGACCGTATTGCTCTCGGGGCTTGTGCAGTACCTGTGGGAGCGGGTTTACCCGCGAAGAGGCCGGCATCATTATTCAGGCTTCCTGGCAGAGCAGTACCAGCGGATCAGGTCGGGCAGCTATGCGCACCATCATTCAGGCCCTGACGCACGTTGCGGCTGAGCAGGCTGGCCTTGCCGTCGTGCCAGGTCAGGGTCAGTACGTAGAGGGTGTCGAAGTCGTCGCCGCTCCAGTCCTCGGTGATTACCCGCTCCTCACCGAGGGCCTTGCCAGCCACGGTATTGATCAGGTCAGGGAGGTAGCCATGCGACCAGGCGGTGTACACGGTCGCGTTACGGTACTTGTCGCGCAGCAGCTCTTCGGCCAGCGCGTCGGTGTCGTTGGCGCCATAGTCGATGTTTACCGGCAGGCCCAGGCGAATGGCGCTGGGGCTGATGGTCATCAGCGGGCGAATGTAGCTGTAGCTTTCGTCCTTGCTGCCTTCCTCGACATGCCGCGAAGGGTTGGCAGCGAACACGTAGTCGGCCTTGCCAAAGCGCTCGGGCAGCACGGTAGCCAGGTCCAGCGCACGGTTGAGGCCCTGGCAGTTCAACTGGCCCAGCCCCTCGCCCGGCTTCTCGGCGTGGCGCAGAAACACAAGGGTCTGGGTGCCATCCAGCGGTTGCGCCCGGCTTTCGACAGCTTCCAGCGCCAGCGGTACGGCTATGGCTGTAAGCGTCAGGCTCAGCAACCAGTGACGACGACGGCGGAAGAATGTTGGCAACTTCATCAAGACAGGCCCATGTGGCAGAAAGAATCGGGTAGACCCGCCACATCACCCCGCCAACAGCACCGCGGGGCATCCTTGTAGTGAATGCCGTCCATGGCAACGAGTGAGGGTGAGAGTGCCCTGAACCCGTTTGGTTCCTCCCTGGAGGTGGATGCCGTTCCCTAGGCAAGGCTTAGATTAGAGGATGGGTGTTGCTGAAATGTGTCCGTTCGTTACTCGTTGCTCTCGCTGATTACCGTTACGGTGGCCCGGCTGCTTCTTCCATAGAGACTGAGTCGAGAATGGTTACATCAAATACCTGCTCGATAACCTGCTTCGGGCCTTGATTCAGACTCCAGGTGAAGAACACCAGAAAGCCCAGCAAGAACACGAAGAGAATCGAGCCCACGATCTTGCTCATTCTCCACAAGCACCGAGTATATGTGGTTGTAACAGCCATCGGCCATATGGCTCTTACCCTTTGCGCAGGCGGGAATACGCAGCCGCGAATGCTGCCTTCAGTTCCGAACGGGTTTTTCGGGAGTTGGTAACCACACTCGCCAGTTCGCGTGGTAACGAGATTTCCATTCGCGCGCCTGATGCCACCAGCAGCGCGTTCGCTTCGCGTACCACCCGTGAGGAAAAATGCGATTTCATGGATAGGCTACCCTCTTCACTCAATGAGTCTGCAAGGTTAGCCGTACCTGGGAGACGCCTCAATCAGACACTGGCCGACAGCGCGTGTAGTCCTTTTCCTCAATCATCCCGCGTCAGCACTTCCAGCAATTCGATCTCGAAGGTCAAATCCGAATTCGGCGGAATCGCCCCCACGCTGCGTTCGCCATAGCCCAGGTGGGCCGGTACCAGGAGCTTGCGCTTGCCGCCAACGCGCATGCCCATCAGGCCTTGATCCCACCCCTTGATTACCCGACCCGTGCCGATCACGCACTGGAACGGCTTGCCGCGCGACCAGGACGAATCGAACTCGCTGCCGTCGGCCAGCCAGCCGGTATACTGGGTGGTGATCAGGGCGCCTTTGACGGCGGCTTTGCCATCCCCTTCCACAAGGTCGATGATCTGCAGTTCTTGGCTCACGAGGCACACTCCAACGCTGGAAACAAAGCCGCCCTTTTCTCAGGAATGCACCGGTTTGGCAAGTTCGCGTGGCGTTTCGTGCTGGCGCATCGATCACAGCACGCCGCCTGAATCAGCCGAGCTGCTCGAAGGCTTCCTGGCCAGTCAGTTCCTTGGTCTGGTTGGCGAAGCAATACCAGGCGGGTTTCTGTTCGACGAAGATTTGCAAGTCGAAATGCCATTCCTGGTCGCCGTCGAGCAGGCCGACCGGCACGGCGTGGAAGTCATTGGCCTTGAGCCGGTAGTACAGGTGCGTGCCGCACTGGCCGCAGAAGCCGCGCTGGGCCCAATCGGAAGACTCATAGACGCTGGGCGCGCGCCCTTCGATCACCGGTGGCTTGCTGCAATGCACCACCAGCAATGGGCCGCCGGTCCATTTGCGGCACATGCTGCAGTGGCAGGCGCTGATATGGGTGCTGTCGACGGTGACCTTGAGCTTGGTAGCGCCGCACAGGCAGGTGCCGTGTTTTTCCAGGGCCATGGCTGGCTCCTTCAGCGAGGGATGGGCAAACCAGTATAGATGCGCGCTGTTTGTGGGAGCGGCCTTGCGTCGCGATAGGGCCGCAGAGCGGCCCCAGGATTTATGCGAACACACTGAATCCGGGGGCTGCTTTGCAGCCCAATCGCGACACAAGGCCGCTCCCACAGGGGGCGATGCCGACCCGTCAGATGAATACAGTACCGCGCAGGTACAACGCCGCCCGCCCGCTGATGATCACCCGGCCATTACCCGGCACTTCGCACTGCAACTGCCCTTTGCGCACCCCACCCTGCTCGCAGCTCAGCACGTTCCTACCCAGACGCTCTGCCCATATCGGCGCCAGCGAGGTGTGCGCCGAGCCAGTCACCGGGTCTTCGTTCACGCCGACCCGTGGGCCGAACCAGCGGGTGACGAAATCAAAGCCACGGCCTGCTGCGGTAACGGCGATACCGCGCACATCGAAAGCCGACAGGGCAACGAAATCCGGCTTCAGGGTGTCGAGCAACAGGGCGTCATCGATCACCACCACATAGTCGTCACTGCGGTACAGCGCCTGTGCCTGGCCAAGGCCCAGCGCCTGCAACAGGCCCGGCAGCATGTCCACGGCGACCGGCTGCTTGGCCGGGAAGTCCATGGCCAGCAGCCCGTCGGCGTTACGGCTGACCCGCAGCTCGCCACTGCGGGTGTTGAAACGCAGCACCTGCACCTGCTCGCCCAGCTGTTCGAACAGCACATAGGCCGAGGCCAGGGTGGCATGGCCGCACAGGTCGACTTCCACGGTCGGGGTGAACCAGCGCAGGTCGAAGGTTTCGCCGTTGCGCACGAAGTAGGCGGTTTCCGACAGGTTGTTCTCTTCGGCGATGCGCTGCAGCACATCGTCCGGCAGCCAGCTTTGCAGCGGGATCACTGCCGCCGGGTTGCCCCCGAACGGTTCGGCGGAAAACGCATCGACCTGGAAGATTTCAAGTTGCATGCACACACTCCTTGTTGCCCGATCGCTGCCAGGCAGATGTATGAAAAGGGTTACTGGCGTACCGGGGTCAACACGGCTTCGCCGGCAAAGAACGCCTGCAGGTTGCGCAGCACCAGGGCCACCGTGTCGCGCGCCGCCTCCGGCGACTGGCCGGCCACGTGGGGGGTGAGCACGGTGTTGCCAAGGGCCTTGAGGGCATCGGGTACAGCCGGCTCGTCGTCGAACACATCCAGTGCCGCACCAGCCAGTAGGCCATGCTGCAGCACAGCGACCAGGGCCTGGGTGTCGACCACGCTGGCACGGGCGATGTTCACCAGGTAGCCCTCGGCCCCCAGGGCCTCGAGCACCTGCGCATCGACCAGATGGCGAGTATTGGCACCGCCGGGGGTGGCCACCACCAGGATGTCGACGGCATCGGCCAGGTGCTGCGGGCTGTCGTACCAGGTGTACGGCACATCCTGGCGTGGCGTGCGGCTGTGGTAGCTGACGGGCATGGCGAAGCCCAGATGGGCGCGCCTGGCGATGGCCAGGCCCACCGCACCAAGGCCGAGAATGCCCAGGCGCTTGCCACTCACCGAGGGGCTGATCACCCGGTTCCATTCGCCCCGGCGGGTACTGGCATCGGCGCGGGGAATGTCGCGCAACAGCGCCAGCAGCAGGGCCAGGGTGTGGTCGGCGACTGCCTCGGCATTGGCCCCGGCGCCGTTGGTAACCGCGATGCCGCGCGCAGCGGCGGTGGCCAGGTCGACCTGCTCGTAGCCGGCACCGATCACGCAGATGATCTGCAGTTTGGACAGCGTGTCGATTTCGCTGGCAGTCAGGCCCAGCGGGCCGCGGGTGAGCACGGCATCGATTTCATGGGCATGGCGCTGGATGGCCTCGGCCCGCAGTTGCGGCGAAGGGGCACGGATCAAACGGTAGCCGGCCTGCTCCAGCATGGGCAGGTAATCATCGACGGTTTCCACCAGCACCAGGACTGTCTTGTGCATGCCACCTCCGGGTCAGTTCGAGGCGACATTATGCGGAGTCACCGGCCAGTACAGTCAACCGAAATAAAGAGGTGAAACTGCACTGTTCTGCTTAGCGCTGCTCTTGCTCTTGGTCTTGCTCTTGCTCTTGCTCTTGCTCTTGCTCTTGCTCTTGATCTTGATCTTCGCGACTTCAGGAGGCCGAGCAGAGGGCTTGCGGAGGGAGGTGACGGGCATGGATGCCCGTCAAGCGCTGAGGCCCCATGGATGGGGCCTGCAGCGCGTACTCCCGGGAGCAAGACCGGCGCGAGGGAACCCCGTAGCGTAGCGGAGGGGCCGGATGATGGGAGCGCAGCGTTTTTTGGTTACTTTTTGTCGCGTTTGACAAAAAGTGACTCGCCGTAAGGGCGAAAAGGTGAGTAAGCGTCGCCATCGTAAATGGACTATGCGCGAGATCAAGACCGGTACTTTTCCGCTCTTCGCTCTTCGCTCTTCGCTTTCAAGCGTGGGCATCAACAACAAGGTCAACATTCATTTTCAAAGGTGGCGCTTATTCACCTTTCCGCCCTTACGGCGGGTCACTTTTTGTCAAACGCGACAAAAAGTAACCAAAAAACGCTGGCTCCTATCATCCGGCCCCTCCGCTGCGCTCCGGGGTTCCCTCGCTACAGGCCTGCTCCCGGGAGTACGCGCTGCAGGCCCCATCCATGGGGCCTCAGCGCTTGACGGGCATCCATGCCCGTCACCTCCCTCCGCAGTCCCTTCGCTCGGCCTCCTGAAGTCGCAATCGGCGGTGCCTGGACTACCGCGCGCTTAAAAGCAAAAGCAACGGCAACGGCAACGGCAACGGCAACGTTGCAATTATTGGGCGAACGCACGCCCCAGACCACCCGGCACACCGCTGCTGTCAGTCTCCTGCCACGGCCCATCCGGGCTCAGCGACCAGCTCCAGCCGTTGTCGAAGCGGTAGTAGGTCCGCTGGCGGTAGAAGGTATTGGGTTTCTTCTCCAGCACATACACACCCAGCTTCGGGTCCCAATGGCTCGCCCCGCCAGGTGGCGGCGCGAAGCTGGCCGAGGTGCGTGGCATCGGCTTGGGCGTGGCCGCAGGCTTGCTCGGCGCGGGGGCCGGTTGCCTGTCCGGCAAGGGCTTGACCGCCGGCCCCGCCGGCGGCAGGCGCTCGATCGGTGGTTCGGGCTGCTCGTACGGCTCATGCACCGTACACGCAGACAAACCCAGGGCCAGGGTGATCAGGGTCAGGCGGACGATGCTGTGCATGGCATTGCTCTCTTACGGGTCGGGGCTGTCGATGGTCAGGTGCTGGATGGCCTGGGTGGCGCTGGGCAGTGGCGTGCCCTGGCCAATCCACTCGCCATGGGTTGGCTGGCCAGCGCGTGATACACGTGCAACGAGTTGGACTTCGGCAAAGTCCGACAGTTTCATCTGCGGCATCATGGCGTCAGCATCGGACAACTCTACCTCGATCGGCAACTGCGCCACAGTCACCCGCTTGGCCGCCAGCGGCATCGGTGGGCCATTGCTGGCGCGGGCGAAGATGAACACCGTGTCGTCTGGCTTGACCTTGTCCTTCAACGCCGCCGCCAGTTCCACGCGCACCTTCAAGCGAGCCGCCACGGGCGCCGCAGCCTGCCCCGGCGAACCACCCAGGCGCTCGGCGGCGCGGTCGATACCGCCCTGCAGCGCCGCACGCGAGGCATCACCTTCCGGCAGCTGAGCCAGCAGGCGCTTCCAGTAATCGATGGCTTCCTGGTAGCGCTCGCCCTCGAAGGCAGCGATACCACGCAGGCCCAGGCTGGTCACTTCGTTGGGGTCGGCTTTCAGCGCCTCGTCAGTCAGCGCCTGCAGCTGCGGGCTCCATTTCTTGTCGGCGGCGAAGTACAGCGCCTGGGCCCACTGCCCGAGCAATTCGGGCTGGCGACCGGCCAGGGCCACGGCGCGCTCGAAGGTACGCGCGGCGTCGCTGGGGCGCTGCTCGGCCATGTAGGCTCGGCCCAGGAAGTACACGGCCTCGGCCGAATCCGGCTGGGCCTGCACCACCCGCTCCAGGCGGGCAGTCATTTCTTCCATCGACTTGGGCGCTTCGGCAAACTCCTGGGTCAACTCCACCTTGTCGGCCGCGCCGAAATGCAGGTACAGCCCCAATGCCAGCAGCGGCACCAGCAGCGCCGCCAGCAACGGCAGGGCCTTGCCCAGGTGCCCCTGGCGCGGGGCCTCGGCACCTTCGGTATCCGCCAGCAGCTCACGGGCGGCCTCGTCACGGCCCTTGGCCATCTGCGCCTCGTCGAGCACGCCAGCGGCCTGCTGGGCAGCCAGTTCGGCGACGCGCTCCTGGTACAGGGCCACGTTCAGGGCGGTGCGGTCTTCTTCCTGCTGGCGGCCACGGCCACGCAGGATCGGGATCAGCAGGAAGCTGAGGGCAGCGAGCAGCAGCAGGCCCGCGCTAAGCCAGAATTCAATCATGGGTCTGTTCTTTTTCCAGCAATTTGGCGAGACGCTCGTGTTCTTCGGCGGACAACTCATTGGCGCCCTGCACGGCCGCACCGCGGCGCCGGCGCACGATCAGCGCCAGCACCACGAAACCACCGGCCAGCAAAATCCCCGGGCCAAACCACAGCAGCCAGGTACGCCCGCTGAGCGCCGGCTTGTAGCGCACGAAGTCGCCATAGCGGTCGACCATGAAGTCGACGATCTGCTGGTTGCTCTTGCCCTCGCCGAGCATGCGGAAGATTTCCCGACGCAGGTCGGCGGCAATCGGCGCGTTGGAGTCGGCGATGTCCTGGTTCTGGCACTTGGGGCAACGCAGCTCCTTGGTCAGCTGCTGGTAGCGCTCACGCTCGGCATCGTCGCGGAACTGGTAGGTGTCGATGGCCGCCTTGGCCACGCCTGCCAGGCTCAACCCCATGAAGAGCCCCAGCACGGCAGCTGCCAGCCCCCGCTTCATGGCTTGGCCTCGTCGACCAGGCCCTGGTACAGCGGCGCCAGCTGCTCACGCCAGACCGTGGCATCGACCACGCCCACGTGCTTGTAGCGGATGATGCCTTTGGCATCGATCAGGAAGGTTTCCGGCGCGCCATACACGCCCAGGTCCAGGCCCAGGCTGCCCTGCTCGTCACGAATGTCCAGCTGGTACGGGTTGTGGAACTCGGCCAGCCACTTCAGGGCCGCCGCATTGTCGTCCTTGTAGTTGACGCCGTGGATCACCACGCCCTGCTGGGCCAGCTGGTTCAGGTACGGGTGCTCGACCTTGCACGACGGGCACCAGGTGGCCCACACGTTGACCAGTGCCGGGCGGCCCCGCAAGTCGGCCTCGGTCAGGGTACGGTCGCCCTGGGTCGAGGCCAGGGAAAACGCCGGGAACGGCTTGCCGATCATTGCCGAGGGCAGCTCGTCGGGCTTGAGGAACAGCCCTTTGTAGAGGAACACCGCCACCAGCAGGAATACCGCCAGGGGGACTACCATGATCCAACGCTTCATGCAGCTGCTCCAGACACGCCCAGGGCATCACGCACCCGGGTCTTGACCTTGACGCGATAGCGCCGGTCGAGGGCCGCCAGCAACCCGCCCAGGCCGGTCAGCAGACCGCCCAGCCAGATCCAGCGGACGTAAGGCTTGATATGCACGCGTACCGCCCAGGCACCGTTCTCCAGCGGCTCGCCGAGGGCGACGTACAAGTCGCGGGTAAAGCCGGCGTCGATGCCGGCTTCGGTCATCATCGACTGCTGCACGGTATACAGGCGTTTCTCCGGGTGCAGGGTGGTCACTTCACGGCCATTGCGGCTGACCACCACGGTGCCTTTGTCGGAGATGAAATTCGGCCCTTCGAAATGCCGGGCACCCTGGAACAGGAAGTGGTAACCGCCCAGTTCCACGCTCTCGCCCGGCGCCATGCGCAGGTCGCGTTCGGCGCTGTTGTTGCTCGACAGCACCACGCCCAGCGCGCACACCGCCAGGCCCAGGTGCGCCAGCTGCATGCCCCAGTAGCTGCGACCCAGCCCGGGCAGGCCCTTGAGCAGGCCTTTGTGGCGGGTCTTGTCGAGAATGTCGCGCAGCCCGCCAAGCACCACCCAGGCCGCCAGGGCGAAGGCGGTCAGGGTCGGCCAGTCGAAGTCGTCGACGATAAAGCCCGCCACCGGCGCGAGGATGGCGCTGCCGAGCAGCACCGGGGTCATCATGCTGGCCAGCCATTTGCCGGGGGTGTCTTTCCAGCGCACCACCACGCCCACACCCAGCACCACCATCAGCAGTGCCATCAGCGGCAGGAACAAGGCGTCGAAATACGGTGGGCCGACCGACAGCTTGGCCCCGGTCAGCGCATCTAGCACCAGCGGGTACAGGGTACCAAGCAGAATCATCGAGGCCGCCACTACCAGCACCAGGTTGTTGGCCAGCAGCAGCGTCTCGCGCGACCACAGGGCAAAGCCGACCTGGCTCTTGACCACCGGTGCGCGCAGGGCGAACAGGGTGAGCGACCCACCGACCACGAACAGCAGGAAGATCAGGATGAAAATGCCCCGCGACGGGTCGGCGGCAAACGCGTGCACCGAGGTCAGCACACCGGAACGCACCAGGAAGGTACCCAGCAGGCTCAGAGAGAACGCGGCAATCGCCAGCAGCACGGTCCAGCTCTTGAACACCCCGCGCTTCTCGGTCACCGCCAGCGAGTGGATCAGCGCCGTACCCACCAGCCAGGGCATGAACGAGGCGTTTTCCACCGGGTCCCAGAACCACCAGCCACCCCAGCCCAGCTCATAGTAGGCCCACCACGAGCCCAGGGTAATGCCAACCCCGAGGAAGGCCCAGGCAACGATGGTCCAGGGCCGCGACCAGCGCGCCCAGGCGGCGTCCAGGCGGCCACCGAGCAAGGCGGCGATGGCGAAGGCGAAGGCCACCGAGAACCCGACGTAGCCCATGTACAGCATCGGCGGGTGGACGATCAGGCCAAAGTCCTGCAACAGCGGGTTGAGGTCGCGGCCATCGGTCGGCACCTGCGGCAGCAGGCGCTGGAACGGGTTGGAGGTGATGATCAGGAAGCTCAGGAAGCCCACGCTGATCATGCCCATTACCGCCAGCACGCGGGCCAGCATCACCTGCGGCAACTGCCGCGAGAACACCGATACGGCAAAGGTCCAGCCGCCGAGGATCAGCGCCCACAGCAGCAGCGAACCTTCGTGGGCGCCCCACACGGCACTGAACTTGTAGTACCAGGGCAAGGCGCTGTTGGAGTTGCTGGCCACATAGGCGACCGAGAAATTGTCGGTCATGAAGGCATGGGTCAGGCAGGCGAAGGCAAAGGCCAGGAAGGCGAACTGGCCCCAGGCCGCCGGCCGCGCCAGGCTCATCCACAGGCTGTCGCCACGCCAGGCGCCCAGCAGCGGCACGCTGGCCTGCACGGCGGCAAAGCAGATGGCCAGGATCATCGCCAGCTGGCCGAGTTCGGGGATCACCAGCGCCGCGTTCATGGCTTGGCCTCCCCGCCGGTGGCGGCCTGGCCGCTTTCCTTCAGGGCCTTGGTGACCTCGGGCGGCATGTACTTCTCGTCGTGCTTGGCCAGTACTTCATCGGCCACCACCACGCCATCGGCGTTGAGCTTGCCGAGTGCGACGATGCCCTGCCCTTCGCGGAACAGGTCGGGGAGGATGCCACGGTAGGTGATCGGCACCGACTTGTTGAAGTCGGTGACCACGAAGCGAACGTCCAGCGAATCGGACGAACGCTGCACCGAACCTTTCTCGACCATGCCGCCGGCGCGGATGCGGGTATCCAGCGGCGCTTCGCCGTTGGCGATCTGGGTCGGGGTGTAGAACAGGTTGATGTTCTGCTGCAATGCGCTCAAGGCAAAGCCGACGGCAACCCCGACGCCGACCAGCAGGCCGACGATGAGCAACAGGCGTTTCTTGCGCTGCGGATTCACTGGTTGTTCTCCCGGCGCAAACGGCGCGCCTCATCTTGCAGGTAGCGACGGCGGGCCAGCACGGGCGCGGCGACATTCAGCGCCAGCACTGCCAGGCAGATGCCATAGGCCGTCCACACGTACAGGCCATGGTGGCCCATGGCGAGAAAGTCACCGAAGGTGGCGAAACTCATTGTGCGGCCCTCCGCCCCAGGCTGTTCAATACTTCATCCTTGACCCAACTGGCGCGCGCTTCGCGCTTGAGCACTTCAAGGCGCATGCGCAGCAACAGCACCGCGCCAAAGAAGCAGTAGAAGCCCAGCGCCGTGCACAGCAGCGGCAACCACATTTCTGCGGGCATCGCCGGCTTTTCGGTGAGGGTGAAGGTGGCGCCCTGGTGCAGGGTGTTCCACCACTCCACCGAGTACTTGATGATCGGGATGTTCACCACGCCGACGATCGCCAGTACCGCACAGGCCTTGGCTGCACTGTCACGATTACTGATTGCCTGGCCCAGCGCAATAATGCCGAAGTACAGGAACAGCAGGATGAGCATGGACGTCAGCCGGGCATCCCAGACCCACCAGCTTCCCCAGGTGGGCTTGCCCCAGATGGCCCCGGTGACCAGCGCCACCGCGGTCATCCAGGCACCGATGGGGGCGGCGCATTGCAAGGCGACGTCGGCCAGTTTCATCTTCCATACCAGCCCCACCACCCCGGCCACTGCCAGCAGCACGTAGCAGGACTGCGCCAGCATCGCCGCCGGCACGTGGATGTAGATGATGCGGAAGCTGTTGCCTTGCTGGTAGTCCTGGGGGGCGAAGGCCAGGCCCCAGGTGATGCCGACCAGCAGCAGGAGCACGGCAGCGCCGGCAAGCCACGGCAGCATGCGGCCGCTGATGGCATAGAACCATTTGGGGGAGCCCAGCTTGTGGAACCACGTCCAGCTTATTTTCATCAGGGTACATCCAGGGTATTGGCCGGGCTTGAAAGCCCGGGACTCGTTATTCGCCGACGCTGATCTTCAGGCCGGCCGCTATCGCAAAGGGTGCCAGGGTCACGGCCAGGGCCGTCAGGCTGGCGAGCCAGAGCAGGTGGCCGGTTGCCGGCATATTCTGCAACGCCGCTTGCAACGCACCACTGCCCAGGATCAATACAGGGATATACAACGGCAGAATCAGCAATGCCAGCAGCAAACCGCCGCGTTTCAGACCGACTGTCAGCGCCGCGCCCACCGCGCCCAGCAGGCTCAGCACCGGCGTGCCCAGCAGCAGGGAACCGAGCAGCACCGGCAGGCAATGGCTCGGCAGCCCCAGCATCAGTGCCAGCAGCGGCGCCAACAATACCAGCGCCAGCCCAGAAAAGATCCAGTGCGCCAGCACCTTGGCCAGCACCAGCAGCGCCAACGGATGCGGCGACAGCACCCACTGCTCCAACGAGCCGTCCTCGAAATCGCTGCGGAACAAGCCGTCCAGCGACAACAGCACCGCCAGCAGTGCCGCCACCCAGACCAGGCCTGGCGACAAGGTTTGCAACAATTGGCTTTCCGGGCCGACTGCCAGCGGGAACAGCGCAACCACGATGGCGAAGAATACCAACGGGTTGGCCAGCTCGGCCGGGCGGCGGAACAGCAGGCGCGCTTCGCGGCGCAACAACAGGATGAATACGCTCATGCCGCCCATTGCCCCAGGTTCAGTTCACGGTAACCGGAGGGCTTGCGTTCCAGCGTGTGGTGGGTGGTCAGCACTACCGTGCCGCCCTGTTCGCAGTGGGCCGCCAGGTGCGCCTCGAGCTGCGCCACGCCCTGCTTGTCGAGGGCGGTGAAGGGTTCGTCGAGGATCCACAGCGGCGGGCTGGCCAGGTACAGCCGGGCCAGGGCCACGCGGCGCTGCTGGCCGGCAGACAGGGTGTGGCAGGGCACGTCTTCGAAACCACGCAGGCCGACGGCCGCCAGTGCTGTCCAGATCGCTTCGCGGCTGGCAGGCTGGTGCAGGGCGCACAACCAGGTGAGGTTCTCCTCGGCGGTGAGCAGGTCCTTGATGCCGGCGGCATGGCCGATCCACAACAGGATGCTGGCCAGGGCGTGGCGCTGCTCGGCCAGTGGCTTGCCGCCCAGCAGGATCTGCCCGGCCGTCGGCTGCATCAGGCCGGCCAGCAGGCGCAGCAGGCTGGTCTTGCCGCTGCCGTTGGGGCCGCTGATCTGCAGCATGTCGCCGGGCCGCAGCTCGAAAGCGAGGTGCTCGAACAGCAGGCGCCAGTCGCGCTCGCAGGCCAGGCCCGCGGCTTGGAGGTGAAGGGTCACGGTTTCGCCTTATCTTTGTAGGGTTCCGGAGCGGTGTCGCCTGCTTCGCGGGCACGCCCGCTCCCACAAGGTTTCACGCAAGGCTTGAAAGCTGCGCAAGGCCCTGTGGGAGCGGGCATGCCCGCGAAGCAGGCGACACCGCCCTGAAGCCCTGTATCTCAAGTCGCCCCCCTCGCTGCCGTTAACTGGCAACGACGGACGGCCGGCATTATTACACGCGCCGCCGCGCTGCCAAGAGGGCGGGCTCGACAGGTTGTATACAATCATGACTGAAATCAATAGTCTCGGCGCACAAACCCTCGCGGCGAGCATGCCCGGTGTACTGTCTCCCGGCCAATAAATACATACCTCCAGATCTGTCGCCCCGGGCTCGACCATGCCAACTCCTTCACATGGCAGGTACAAGACATGACAACTCATTTGCACCCATCAGCGGCCCAACACACGCGCAAATACCTCACCCTGATTCCTCGCCCAGATCGAGTCGCCGCCGAAAAAATAAGGCAGTGGTACCAGACTCAGGAAACCGATCTCGATCCCGACACCACATTGGCAGTTACCTTGCACTACAAGCCCAACCCCGAGGGGGGCTGGCTAGCCCAGGTGGTTGAGCAAATTCCGCTCAGTCAGGCCCTGTTGTCCAAATGGCAAGATCAATCCAATAGCGTGGAGAACATTTCACTTGCCCCCCTTCTCCGTCCCACGGCCCTAGTCGCCCTCGACCTCATAGGCCTTTTCAAGGAATGGAGCCTTACGCAGGAAAGCTGGTCTCAGGCCTTTTCCGATGGTCACGTGCATATCGTCGATCGACTCCCCCAAGGCGGCCTCTTTGGCGAGATCGAAGACCATTTGGTGTATCAAGGGCTCTTCCGCAAGACCGAGCCCATGCAATACAACCGCCAGACGCAGATCATCACCGACACGCAAGCGTTTCAACAATTCATCTGGAATTTGAACTTTCATGACGAGTTCATCGCCCAATTGAACGACTATTGGCTGCGCCAATTTGACGATTTCGCCATGCTGGCACGCGTAAACTTCATCGCCGCCTGCAACAAGCAGGTCGAGGAAGGTAGCCTGAGCCAAGCGGGGTGCGAGCTGGCCTGGCGCTCGGCCGGTATCGCCAACGACGATGACTCGCAAACCGCGCATGACGGCCAGGTTGAGGCACGCATGCTCAACTTCTATGGCTATGTCGCTACGGATATTCCTTGCCTCACTGATCGGGCCTCAGGCCTGACCCTGCTCTATATACCTGGCAACTCTTCGCCAGTGCATGAGTTTGCCAACCAGGGCGCAATGAAAATCTGGTTGGTAGAGCAGTGCAAGGATGCCGAAAAGTGCAAGGCGTTGATGGCGCATTTCCGTCTCGAAGACCTACAAAGCGGGCTTAGCTACTCGGGGTTGCAAGCCACGCTCGAAGGGTTGGGCAATTACCAGGGCACGCGCTACCTGTACATTGACAATCTGATCGTTCCAGCGCGCGGCTGGTCCCCCCAATACATCAACTACAAGGTCGAGACCTACAGCCCGGTGATAGCGGGCAGCCTGTTCGACCATATCGCCTTGCGGCACAAACAGCGCAGCTACGAAGATGCACAGTTTTTGATCACCAGCAACAGCGACCTCATCAAGGCCAAATGGCGAGGTTATCTCAACCTTACGCTGACTCTGCTCGCGCCCCTGTCGCTTCTGGTGCCCGGGCTGGGATGGCTGGTTGCTGTTGGTGGCATCGCGCAGTTCGGCGTTGGGCTTGATGAAGTGATCAACGGCAGGAACCTGCAAGAGAAACTGGATGGCGTCACCAACATTGCATTCGGTGCACTGTGTGCCGCGCCGCTGCTCGGAGAGCTGAGAGCCGGCAGCCAACAACTGTTCCGGGCACAATACGACGGTTTTGTTGCCCCTCGCAGGATAAATGGCCAGATCGGCTACCCGCTCAGCCCAACCCGGCCACCAAGACCCCGCTGGGGTGGTAGAAACTTTCAGGCGTACTTCGAGCAGCCGGTGCCGGTCGAACCGCTCCCCCCTCATGCAGGCGAAACAGTAATCCGCCGGCAAACCACCCATGCGGGCATGGACACGCTGATAGATGTGCATAATCCGGAAACGGACTTTGTCTACGACCTGAATGCCGACGCGTTTGTCAGGTCAAGCGATGTGGGTGAAGCTGCACCCACCCGCTTCATCGCCGAGAACGCTAGGTTGCGCACATACCAACCGGCATTCAACGGCCCTCGCAACGTTAGCAACGCCATGCGCGAAAGCACGCTGCGCAGTCTCGGTATAGAACTCCCGCTCCCCGTCGAAGTGCCGAGGGTCACCCACGTAAATCAGCTGCCTATCCCCAAGAGAGTGATCCATCTATGGCCCAGCGGTGATCCCATCTCGCCGGCGTCGCTCGCGCATGTCAGCCGCAATTCCAGGCTGCTCAACGAGAGCGGCTTTGCTCATGTTCTTTACCTGTCCAACGCAAACTATGACGCCTTCGTCATGAATAGCCGCGCCTTGGCCCGCGTCGCTCCCGACCTGCAGGTATTGCCCCTCGAACACCAAGGTTTCTACCGCGAAATGGGGTACTCCAAGCGCTATTACGATGCCGCCATGGAGGGACCGGAGCGCGGGTCCTCACACATAACCGCAGCCAATGACATATTGAAATACCATGCGCTCTATCACGAAGGCGGCTTGTACATGGATATCAACAATGACCTGCTGGCACCGTCTGATCATCCTGCGGCGGCAGGTATCGTCAATGCCCACGCACCCAGCGACTGGATCGGCAATGTGCCGTTGGAGGCATCGCCCGAGGGCCTATTGCTCGAGCAGCCGAGCTCCAACCCATTCAGAGGCGCGCATCAGCAATACAATACCAGCGTAATTGGCAGCCATCCCCGCAACCCGTCCTTGCGCAGGGTCATAGACGAAATGGAACGTCGGCTGGACACCCGCCCAGGGTTCTTCAGCCAGAAACAGAACTGGCCGGCCCAAGGAGCCAGGGGCGCCAAGTACGCCACCTATGCCAAGGCGCTGAGTAACTTGACCGGTATTGAAATGTTCAATCACGTCGTTGACCGGGCCTTACCTGCTTATCGGCAAATGAAACAGATATACAAGCTGCTCAGCTGCCCGCTGCTGGAGACACCTACGCTGCTGGGCGCGGACCTGAGGCCAGTGTCTGATGAAGAGCTGCAAGCCAGCCTCCAGTCACTGTTCCGCGTGAACCGAGTTGTGCGAGTGAACAACGGGTTCGCCTGGAGGAACCTGAATCACTGAGACAACGCTGGACGTGTGCCGGCCTGGGGCTCATAGCTCCAGGCCGGCACGCTTTCCGGGCTCCCGCCTCAAGTCGCTGTCAGCGCTGCCGTTATACTGGCAACAACGGGCGGACTGCATGACGAGACGCAGCGCCACGCTGCGAACCAGGCGAGCTCGAAAGGTTGTAGACCCTACATGAGTGAAATCAACAGTCTCGGCGCACAAACCGCGATCAGCCCCCAGGCCATCAAGGCGGGCATGACCGGCGAACTGCTGCGCCTGACGCAACCGCAGCCCGGCTTGATGGCCCCCGGCGAGACCGCGCAGGCCGAGGTCATGTCGTTGCGCCAGGTGGGCCAGGACTTTCAGCTGGTGCTGCGGCTGATGCAGGCCAACGGCACCCAGACCCAGCTGCAAGCCAGCGCCAGCCAGCCCCTGCCCCAGGGTAGCCAGGTCACGGTCAGCCAGACCGAAAGCAACCGCCTGGCGATCATGCTGCAGCAGGCCAGCGCCAGCCAGGTCGCCACCCTCACTCAGCTGGACACCAGCAAGGTGCCGGTCGGCACCCTGCTGCAGGGCAAGGTCCTGACCAACCAGGCGCTGGCCCAGGCGCCCGGCCAGCCCGCCGTCTACCGGGCGCTGGTCAGCCTGCTGAACAGTGCCCAGGCCGGCGCAACCCTGAGCGTGGACAGCCCTCGACCGCTGGCCGTCGGTAGCCTGCTCAGCGCGCTGGTGCAGGGCGACCAGTCGCTGCGTTTCGTACCGCTCAGCGGCCGCCAGGACCAGCTCAGCATTGCCCAACAGCTGCTGACCCAGCAAAACCGCCAGGCTTCGCTGCCCGGCCTGCTCAATGCCCTGCAACAGGTGGCCCGCGACCCGGGCGCCGATGGCGAACTGCGAGCCAGCGCCGAACGCCTGCTGGCGGGCCTGCCGGAAGCCCGGCAACTGGGTGATGCCAAGGCAGTGGCCCAAGCCCTGAACAACAGCGGTACCTTTCTCGAAGCCAAACTGCTGGGCGGCCTCCCGGCCAGCGTCGCCACCGACCTCAAGGCGCACTTGCTGCGGCTGATCTCCGTCGCGCCGGCCAGCATACCCGGGGCGCCCAACCTGGCGCCCGCCAGCCTGGCCGTAACCATGCCGACCCTGGCCCGCAGCGCGCTGGGCATGCTCGAACGGGTCAGCCCCAAGCCGCAGCCGGGCGCATTCCCGCTGCCGTCGCGCCTGCTCAAGGCCATGGAAGACGAAGGCGACCTGCAACAACTGCTGCGCCTGGCCGCCGCTGCCGTGTCGCGCCTGCAAAGCCACGCCATGAGCAGCCTGCAACAAACCGGTACCCTGGAAAACGGCAACCTGCAGACCACCTGGCAAACCGAAGTGCCGATCCGTCACGGCCAGGAGTTCATCCCGTTGCAGGTCAAGCTGCAACGCGAGGAAACGCCACAACAGCAAGCCGACCGCCAGCAGGAATCAGCCGACCCGCTGCAAGCCCTGTGGCGTATCGAGCTGGCTTTCGACCTCTCGCCCCTTGGCCCGGTGCAGGTCCAGGCACAACTGAGCCAAGGCCGCCTGGGTGGCCAGCTTTGGGCGGAACGCGAGGCGACAGCCCGGCTGATCGACAGCCAGCTCGGCAGCTTGCGCGAACGCCTGTTGGCGCGGGGCCTGGATGTGGGTGATCTGGAATGCCATCCTGGTATCCCGCCACAAGGCCCGCGTACGCGGGTTGAACAACGCTGGGTGGATGAGAACGCATGACGCACCAACCTGCACGGCAGGCGATTGCCCTGTTCTACGACGGGCAGCAAGCCCCTACCCTCACCGCCAAGGGCGACGATGCGCTGGCCGAGGCCATCCTGGCATTGGCCCGCGAGCACGAGGTGCCGATCTACGAAAATGCCGAGCTGGTGCGCCTGCTGGCGCGCCTGGAGCTGGGGGACCAGATACCGGAGGCGCTGTACCTGACCATTGCCGAAATCATCGCCTTTGCCTGGCACCTGCGGGGCAAAGTGCCTGCGGGCTTCGATGACGAACCTGCCGCCCCAGGGCCTACCCCACCGCTGCTCGGAAGGCTGCCCGGAGGCGAAGGCGCCTGACCGCCATGGTATCCATGCAAATTGCCTTTTTGCGCCATATTGGTAACGTGCCGTTCAAGGTCAGGCGCTTGGCGATGTAAGGAATACTGTAATGCGTACCATCTGGTTCTTGCTGCTCCCGGGCACCCACATCCTTGATCTAGGCGGCCCGCTACAAATCATGGCGAGCCTCGAAGAACTCCAGCTGGCACCGGTCAACGTACGTTGCATAGCCGCCAGACAACAGGTCAGCAGTTTTCAGGGCGTGACACTGAGTGGCCTGCACCAGTTGCCTGAGCGGCTCGCACCGCAGGACTTGCTGTTCGTGGTGGGCAACAAGCTCTCTGCGACACCCGCCGAAACAGCGATATTGACCGCCACCGCCCTGTGGCTGGCGAAGGTGGTCAGGCAAACGCCGGATATAAAGCTGTGCTCCATATGCACCGGTGCGTTCCTGCTGGGCGAAGCTGGCTTGCTGGATGGCCGACAGTGCACCACGCACCATCGTTACGTCGATTTGCTTCGAATGCGCTACCCAGCAGCCAAGGTGCTGGAGAACCGCCTGTTCGTCGAGGACGATGGCGTGTTCACCTCGGCAGGCGTGTCCAGCGGAACTGACCTGGCACTGCACATCGTCAGCCTGGAATTTGGCAAGGTCGTGGCCAACCAGGTGGCGCAGGAGCTGGTCATCTACCGGCGCCGCGCTGGCGAAGATGTGCAGCTGCGCGCGGCAGACCTGGCGCGCAATCACATCCACCCGTTGGTGCATGCGGCCCAAGACTACATCGATGCACACCTGGGTACCCACTTCAGCTTCGAACAACTGGCCAGCCAGTTCAATGTCAGCTACCGGCACCTGGCGCGGCTGTTCCGCGACAATACCGGTCAAACGCTGCAGAGCTACCTGCGCACCCAACGCATCGACCTGGCCCGTGAGCTTTTGCGCAGCAGCCACCTCAACGTGGAACAGATTGCCGAACGTTGCGGCTACGGCAGCAGCCATGCCTTTCGCCTGGCATGGCGCCAGGAAATGCCGCAACCGCCCCTGCAGTTTCGCCATGCTCTCGCCCACGAGCGCGCCTAGATTTCGACTGCTACCGCTCGCTTATCGCAGTCGGGGCGAAGCTTTCGGTGAAGAACTCCACCACGGCCTGGCGCGAAGCGTCGCGCGCCGCCGGGTCAGGTGCCGAACGCCCCACGCCGCCCTGACCACGGTGCAGGAACGGGTCCTGATACTCCTGGGCGGCCTCCAGCCCGTTGAAACCGTGCTCTGCGCCGGGGTAAACCAGCACCTGCGCACGCGCCTGGTCTTCGCTGGGCAGGTTTGAAATCAGCGACGGGCAGGCACGCGGGTCATCGTCGTACTGGTCGTTTTCGCCTACCAGCACCAGCAAGCGAGCCGGGGCCAGATGCTTGAAGGTATAACCTGGCACATGGTTGTAACCCCAGCACACGGGGTAAAACGCTGCCATCGAGATGGGGCGAATACCTGAGGCTTGCTCCAGCTCGTCGTTGATGGGCGCAGAGGCGGCGAGCATGGCCTGTACGCCCCCCCAGGAAAACCCGAGCACTCCCACGCGCTGGCCGTCGACGCCAGGCTGCTTGGCCAGGTAAGCCAGGGCGCCTGCCAGGTCCGGCAGGGTATCGTGCACGCGTGGCGGCCGCCCTTGTGCACCGCCAGTGAGCCTGCGCGCGCCCCACATGTCCAACTCCAGCGTTGCGATGCCGCGGGCATTGAGGTCACCGCCATGCAAGGGACCACGCGAATCCATACCCGCCGAGCCATGCAGGATGATCACAGCCGGTACCGGGCCCGCGGCCTTGGCCGGCAACGACAACACCGCCGGAACCCGAATCGGTATCGCCTTGCCGGCGGATGGCAGTGGCTGACTATAGAAAGAGACGAGCCGTTTGCTGACTGTGGCAACGGTGCCGCTATTGGTGGCAGCGACCTCAGCCCGAGCCGTTGCGACCTGAAGGGCACAGCCCAGCACCAAGCTGATGGCCATTACTTTGAACATCTGGTTACCCCTGAACGTCATGAGCGGGTCTTGAACCGGCACCCGTTATCGAAAATTGACGGCGCCCGGCATCATCCGCACATCGCCATTACTGCGAGGCCGTCGACATGCCATTGGGTGAATGCCAATGGGTCGAGCATCGCCATGCCTGCCATCACGCAACTCGCCAATGCGAAAGCCACGGCATAGAAACGCACTTCCTTCGCGCAGGCCGTGCCATACACCGCGATCAATGCAAGGATCTGCACGCCCACGGCGAACACGCCAATGCCGAATCCTGAAGCGAGCAGTTCAGCCATTGAATACCGCGTTCCGGTTATGGCCGACCGGCGCTGCCATGGATGTTTGCAAGGACACGGCCTGGAAAGCCTGTTGCAGGTCGGCCTTGATATCGTCCACACGCTCCAGGCCGACGCACAACCTGATCAAACCATCCGAGATACCCGCCTGATGCCGCGCCTGTGCGTCCAGCCGCCCGTGTGTGGTTGTGGCTGGATGCGTGACCATGCTGCGGGTGTCGCCAATGTTGGTGCAGCGCGCCACGCAACGCAGTTGGTCAATCCATTGCCAGGCTGCGGCCTGGCCCCCGACGATCTCGAAAGCCAACAGTCCGCCATGGCCGTCCTGCTGGCGGCATGCCAATGCATGCTGGGGGTGGTGCTCCAGGCCGGTGTAATGCACCGCGGTCACCAGCTCCTGATGGCTAAGCCAGCGGGCCAGCTCGAAGGCGCTCTGCTGTGCCCGCATCATCCTGACTTCGAGGGTTTCCAGGCTTTTGAGCAGCAGCCAGGCGTTGAACGGGCTGCAAGAAATGCCCAAGGTACGCAGAACACCCCGCAACACCTGCATCAGGCTTTGCGACCCCGTCACGACGCCCGCCAATGCGCGCCCCTGGCCATCCATGTACTTGCCAGCGGAGTGGATGACCAGGTCCGCTCCCAGTGTGTGTGGCCGCTGAAAAACCGGGGTCAGCAAGGTGTTGTCCACCACCAGCAACGCCCCTTTTTCATGTGCCAGCAAGCTTACGGCGCGGATATCACCGATTTTCAGCAGCGGATTGGAGGGCGACTCCAACACCACCAGGCGGGTCCTGCCGTCGATTGCCGACTTCCACTGCGCCAGGTCTGTCAAATCGACGAACCGGGCCTCGATCCCGAAGCGGGCCATGTAGTAGCTGAAGGCATTGACGGTAGTGCCGAACACGTCACGGCTGCAGACGATGTTGTCGCCTTGCTGGAGAAAGGCGTGACAAAGCGCGGTGAAAGCGCCCATGCCGGAAGCGAACGCCACTGCACTTTCAGCGTGTTCGAGCGCCGCCACACGGCTTTCAAACGCTTGAACGGTCGGGTTGGTGAAGCGGCTGTATACATTGCCCTGCTGTTGCCCGCTGAAGCGCTCGCAAGCCTCTTTCGCTGAAGCGAAGGTATAGGCGGACGTCATGGCCAACGGCTCGCAGAACACATCGGACAAGTCGCTGACCCGGTGAGCATGCAGTGCCCCAGTTGCATTGAAATCAGTTGCGTTGAAATCATCCAGGCCAATCACGGTCGATTGCATGGTTTTGCGCCTCCTTGTTTGCATTGAACAATGCGCAATTGATTGGTGGACTATTCAGGTTCAGCGAGTTGAGCAGCCAGGGTTTCGCTTGATGGGCGAACCGCTATCAGCCACAACGATGCCAGGGCAGCCACCGCCGTGGCCGTGGCCAGGCCGGCCAAGGTCAGCTGATAGCTTTGATGCCGGTCGAAATCCAGTGCGCCCAGCTGCGTGGCCACCAACGCGCCAAGTTGATGTACCAGGAACAGCATCCCGAACACCTTGCCTTTGATTTCGGCGCCATACAGCGCGAAGCAGAAGGCAGATGTGAGCACCACCGTTCCGAGGTAACTGGCGCCAAACAGCACAGCGAACACGTACGTTCCAAGGGGCCCGGGCGTGGTCAGCAGCACGATGACCGCAGCGGTTCGCAGCAGGTAGAACATCATCAGCAGCAGGCCCTTGTTGTAGCGGGTAGCCAACCAACCCGCGAGCAGGCCGCTGACCAGCTCCAGCACACCTAACAGGCTCAGGCCGCTGGCCTGCACCGAACTGGGCAGCGCCTCACCCTGCCAGAACGACACCAGATGAACATCGATGAACGCCATGGTGGCACCACAACTGGCGAAACTGAGGGCCAGCACGAAGAAGCGCGGGTCACGCAGCAGAAACATCACCGGATGCCTGACCTTCGCAGCCTGCGGGTCGGGCTTCAACGGCACGGTGCGGGATACCCAATACAGCGCCAGGCTCAAAGGCACCAGAAAGATCAGGCCAACCCAGGAGAACACCGACTGCCAGGGCACGCTCTGCTGCAGCATGATCCACAACGGCGACAGCACGATGAAGCCAATGGAGGTGCCGTTGGTGACGAATGCGAAAGCGAAGGCCTTGAACCGTTCAGCGACCAGGCGATCGACCAGAATACCCATGGGTACATAGGTCATCGCAGCGAGGGCAAAGGCGCCGAGCAGGCCATACAACAGTGTGAACACCAGCAGGTGCGTGCCTGCGAATGTCACGCCCAGCAGCACCACCCCGCCGCTGACACTGCCCAGGGCCACCGTGCTCAAGGGCCCAACCCTGTCGCTCAGCCACCCCACCACGGGCGATACCAGGCCAATGGTCAGGACGAACAGCGATCCTGCGGTAGCCAAGGCTGCGCGCCCCTCGCCAAAGTGGGAGGCCAGGTCGACGAAGTAGACTTGGTACAACCCCTTCAAGGCGCTGGACAGAAACATCACCACGAAGCCGACGACCAGCACCGAGACGATCAAGGTAGAGCTGAATTTCTGTTTCATGGCCAATCCTTATCGTGTGGGCATTACACCGCCTCGGCCTGCGGAGCTCGGCAATACGCCTGGTACATGTTTTCGTACATCGCGTAGAACAGCTGGCAGGTGTGGTCTACAGCCTGCAACGCCTCTTCTTGCATCTGCGCCGTGGTGCACAACTGCGAGACAAGGTCCAAGCCTTCATTGACGTGGCCCACGTCTTCCTTCTGGTGCACCGAGAAGAACAGCAAGTCTTGTTCGGCCAGGCCATAGGCACGCCCCAGCAACACATGCCGTGCATCTCCAGCGACGGTCTCGAGGTTTTGCCCTTCGCTGGCGATCATCACTGCTGCCGCACCAATGTGGTAACGCGCCGGGTCACGTACCGCCTGCAGGCGGAAATCGATCAGTTCCCAGGTGGCTGGCAGCGGCTGCTCGGCATCACGCTCGGCATCGCTGATGCCGAGCGCCCTCAGGAAATTCTGCATGAGCACGACATGGTTGTCGGTGCGGGAAAGCCGGCCGGTTTCTTCTTCGAAACAATTGGTGATCAGTGCCCGCTTGTGGGCAGGCAACGGGCAATGAAAGAACAAGTGCTCGACATAGGTCAGGAAGTACTTGGTGAGCTGATAGCCTTGCAACGCGACCTTGCGCAGCAGCGGCCTGTTGCCCTCAGGCGCAAGCAGTTCCTTGAATATCGGGTGGGACAGGGTCAGATGGTGGTGCAGTTTCTGCTCCAGCTGATCGCGAAAGGCTGCAGTAGATAAGGCCATTCAGGGTGTTCCTTGGGTGAGAGAGGCAGGTGCCGTTGACCGCGATGGCCACAGGCAGAGTCGACGAAGGGCAACTCAGTCCAGGTTGAGTCGCAGCGCAAGGCTTTCCACGGGCTGGGCCATGTAATGGCCGCGATGCTTCACGCCATCGACACGTGCGTAGTCGTCCAGCACGCCGTAGGTCTGGAAGCCGAAGGTTTGCCATAACCGGTGTGCACGGGTGCCCTCGCGTACATCCAGGGTCAACAGCTCGATACCTTGGGCCTGGCACAGGCGCACGACTTCGCTGAAAGCCCGTGCCACCAGGCCGGTCCCGCGATAGGCCGGGTGCACCACGCCTTTGCTCAGGTCGGCAATATGCCGGCAGTTCGGCATGCTGCTGCGCGAAACAATGACCAGGCAGGCCGGCCCCGCCATTGCCTGGCCGAGCAAGACATGGGTATTGCCGCCATGGATGCGCTCTTGCAACGAGGCCGTGAATTCGACGCTCTGCCCGGCAGACATCTCATGCTCGTAACCCAGAACACCGCCATCGCCAACCGTGCTGTTGATCAGTTGCATGATGGCCGGCGCGGTATCGCTGTCGGCCTGACGCAACCACTGCAACTGTGGCTCGCCAGGGGCCACCTGCTTTGAAGAGAGGGTGTTCATTGCGTAAATCCCTTGTGCGTACAAGCAGGGATTTAAACGTTTAAGTGCGATGCCGGGTAAGAAGGGAACCGGACAGGAAGCGGAAGGATAGTGACATCCACGACCAAAATGCCATCAGCGCGCGAGGGCCAGGGGGTGACGAGATCGGCCAGGCGCCGTACCGACATATCTACCACCGTCTTTTCGTGCCCCTGCTTCAACCTTGCCGGCTTCATCTCAGCGCAAGGTACCCCCATGCATTCGACTCGCATCAACGTGATGGGCACGCATTACGTTATAGACCACCTCGGCCATGTGCCTCGTCCCGATCGTGAAGCCAACCGCGCCATCCGCCAATGGCTCGCAAAGCAAGGCCATGACCTGGACCCGGACCAGCTCGACGTCGTTACCCTTCACTATTGCCCGGACGGCGCAGGTGGCCATCTGGCCGCAATCAGCCAGCGCACCAGCCTGACTCAGGCACTGCTGGGCAACTGGCAGGGCGAGTCTGCCAGTGACATGTTCGGCAAGCTGCTGCAAGCACCGTGGGCCGGTGCGCTACCCGCAGGCCCGATACGGTTGGTGGGAACCCTCCCGCAACCCATCTTCAATCACTACGGGGCACCCTTCGAAGTATTCAACGGCCTGTTTCGGCGCACTACCCCGCAACGCTACGACGCTTCCACCCATTTGCCGGTAAGCGCCGAAGCCTTCCAGCAGTTCATCAGCAACCTGGACTTCCAGCAGCCTTTCAAGGCGGCGCTGGATGTGTACTGGCGTGACCATCTGCACAGTCACAGGCTGGCGCTGAAGCTCAACTTCATCGCAGCCTGCAACAGACAGGTCAGCGAGGGCAGCCTCAGCGAGCCTGCACGGCAACTGGTCTGGCAAGCGGCCGGGCTGATGCCACGGCGTAACAGGCTGCGATGCAGTACCTTGAGCATCTACGGCTATGCAGCGACCGACCTGCTGTACCTGAACGACCCCGCCACCGACCTGACGGTGCTGTACGTACCTGGCAACAGCTCACCGTTGCTGACGTTCAGCAGCGAACGAGAATTGAAGGCCTGGGTCGGCGAACAATGTAAAGACCCGACCAAACGCCAGGCCCTGAAACAGCATTTTCGCCTGGCAGATTGCCCGCAAGGCCTCGACTTCAGCGGCCTGGACACTGCCATGGAGGGGCTGGGTGCCTACCCTGAACGGCACCTGCTGCCTCCCGAACACGGCTATTTCAACGACGACGGCACCTGGCCGCCGCAGACCTATGTCAACTATCGACCTACCAGGTACAACCCAAGGATCAAGGGCGACCTTTTCCAGGCATTGGCCGAGCGCCAGCGTCAGCGCAGCTACGACGATGCCGCGTTTCTGATCACGGCTGACAGCGAAATCATCAAGGCCAGGTGGCGTGGCTACCTGGCCACTACGCTCAACCTGCTGGCGCCACTGTGCCTGGTGGTACCCGGCCTGGGGCCGCTGCTGGCCATCGGTGGCATCGCCCAGCTTGGCCTGGGGCTCGACCAGGCAATCAACGGCAAGTCACTGCAGCAACAGCAAGAAGGTATCGGCAACATCACCTGGGGCCTGTTCAACGCCTTGCCCCTGGCGGCAGGCGCTGCCGCAAGGGGCAAGGCACTGTTCGAATTCAAGGTCGAGGGTTTCGCGCCGCCGACGCGGCTGAATGAACAGATCGGCTACCCTCTGAGCCCACTCTCGCCACCGCGCTTTCCCGAGCCCGAGGGCGCAAGCTACTTCCATATCACCGACCCGATAGAGCCACTGCCGGACTGTGACCAGGCGGTTGCCGACGCAGTCATTCGTACGCCCCAGTACGATGGTGAGCCAGACACCCTGGCAGCGAACATCAAGGGCTACAACGCCAGAATGATCTACGACATGGAGCGGGATGTTTTCATTCGGGCCGAAGACCTGAACCAGGTCGACCCTGTAGGCTTCGTGGCGGTACCCGACAGCCGGAACCTGAGCCCCGCGCCGCAAGGGCGCGTGGTTACCCATGCAATGCGCAACCGCACCCTGCGGGCGCTGGGCGTGGACCTGCCATTGCCGCTACAGGTACCTGCCAGAGCGCCGGGCAGTTGGCCAATACCCAAACGCATCTCCTGCCTCTGGGTCGGTGACCGGGTCATCGGCCCGGAGCTGCTGGCCAATCTGGGCCAGAACGCAGCGCAGTTGCAAGACAGCGAATACAGCATACGGTTGTTCCTTTCCAGCACTGCCCGGCACGCCTATGCCGAAAACCTGGATCTGCTGGCCAGTCATGCTCCGGGCTTGCAAGTTCTGCCGCTGGAGGAGCAGGCCTTCTTCAGGGCTTTTCGACAAAGCAGATACTACGCGCAGTACGACGCTGCCCTGGATGGCAACGGCGGCGTTGCCAGCAACTATGCATCGGCATGCGATGTGCTGCGCTACCCGATGCTGCACCACGAAGGTGGCTTGTACATGGATGTCGATGACACCTTGCTCGCGCCAGGCGAGTACTCATTGATCATCGACGGGCAACCGGTAGGTCCCGCCGGTGAACCCATCGATCAGGTCGAACTGAGCACGGACGCCACAGGGCTGCTGCTGGTACCGCCCATGTCCAATGAAAAGATGAGCATGAACAGCCTCTACAATTCCAGCCTTATCGGCAGCCACCCCGGCAACCCCACCCTGGAGGCCATTTCCGAAGAGATGCTCGCACGCTACCAGCTCAATCGCGACTTCTACGACAGCAAGCCCAGCCTGGCTGAAGACCCGGGGAATTTCTATGAGTATGCCAGGCGCCTGAGCTACCTCACCGGCCCTGCCCTGCTCAGCGACGTGGTCGATCGGCAACTGCCGAGCCTGCGCATCCTGCGCCAGCTCACCAATCTCTATGGGATGCCGCGCATCAATGCCTACCGGTTCGTCGATCTGCCACGCATGCGCGACTCGGTGCGTACGCTCCTGCCCCTCAACCGGTTCGCCACTGTCGGCGGCAACCATTCCTGGAGCCGAACATGAACCCGCGTCAACCTGTGGTCGGCGCAGCCGGCCAAGACTACGTCAAGGCAATGCTGGGTTCCGTGCCTCGCCCTGACCGCAGTGCCAGTGCAGCCATCCGCGAATGGGCCAGCCAGCAGCGGCTGGACGTGGAACCCGACAACACGCTTGCAGTGACCTTGCATTGCAAATTCGTTCCCAAGCAGGGCTGGCTGGCCAAGGTCGTCCAACAAATGAGCATGACCGAAGCGCTGCTTGGCAACTGGCAGCAAAGCGGCTACTCCAAGGTTGCCGAGCAAACCGCGCAGCTGCTGCTGAGAGGCGGGATGGCCACCGTCGACCTGCTCGGTGTACTGCCAGAGCTGTCCCTGCCACACGGTCGAGCGCCCTGGGCCCAGGCCTTCAGCCATGGTCAGGTGACGATCGTCGATGAATTGCCAGGAAGCGGCCTGGCCCATGACATCGATGTGCACACCGAATTCCATGGCCTTTTCCGCCAGACCGCACCCATGCGCTACGACGCCAGCACTTATGTGCAGTTCGACGCCACGACCTTCCAGTCCTTCATCTGGCAACTCGACTTCCAGGGCGTATTCAAACGCCAGCTCGATGACTTCTGGGCCCATGCCGCCAGCCAGTACAGCGTCAGCGCGTGCATCGCATTCCTCGCTGCCTGCAACCGGCAGGCATTGCGGGGCAACCTCAGTGAACAGGGACGCAGCCTGGCGTGGCGGGCGGCAGGCGTGGAACGCTGGCACCACGGCGCCAGCCTCAGTGGCAACGGGGTAGACGCCAGGCTGCTGAACATCAATGGCTACCCATCAAGCGACATACTCTGCCTGAGCGATACGCGCAGCCGCCTGACCTTGCTGTACATACCGGGCAATACGGCGCCGTTGCATGAGTTCGCCAACCCGGGCGCCATGCGTGCGTGGCTTGCCAGGCAGTGCCGCGACGCCGACAAACGGGCGGCCCTGCTTGCCCACTTCAGGGCCTGCGATATTCCGGACAGGATTGGCCGGTCGGGGTTGAGCCGGGTACTTCAGGGCATGGGCGATTTCCCGCCCCGACGGATCATCCTGCCTGCAACCAGCGTGTATCGCCTGGCCAGGGTATGGAACCCGCACACCCTGATCAACTACAAGGCGGACACTTACAGCCCACGCATCGAATACAACCTGTTCGAGGCATTGACGGTGGCACAACGTCAACGCAGCCAATCCGACGCCGACTTCCTGATCACGGGCGACAGTGAAGTGACCAAGGCCGCATGGCGCAGCTATTTCTACCTGACCATGAACCTGGCCACACCGTTTCTGCTGGTGGTTCCCGGACTGCTACCCCTGGCTGCCGTGGCCGGGGTGGCCCAATTTACAGTGGGCCTGGACCAGGCGCTGCACGGCAAGGATGTGAACCAACAGCTCGAAGGCGCGGAGCAGGCCGTGTTCGGCCTGCTGAACGCAGCCCCGGGGCTGGCGCGCGGGGTCAAGGCGAGCAAGGCGCTGTTCGGCCAACGCCCCATTGGCTTCATCAAACCGGTGAGGCTCAATGGCCGCATAGGCTACCCGCTGAGCCCGGTCTCGCCGCCACGCTGGCCCGGGCCTGCGATGACACCCTATTTCCAGGATCTGGCAGTAGCGGGCGACCAGGTAGCCGCCAGCTGGTCCGGCGCCGATTCACACATTGCCCGTTGCGTAACGCGGCGCAGGGCATTCGGCACGGGTGACGAACTGATCGGCGATGTGGGCAATGGCCCGCACCCGCTCTACTACGACGCCCGACGGGACAGCTTCGTGCTCAAGTACCCCAACGGTACACGCGGCGCCCAGCACTATGTGGCCAGCGCCGATCCGCTGCAGCCCTCGATCAGCCGACTGCTGCCCGATACGGACCCGTTGCGGGAAATCAGCCCGGCATCGCGCTCGCGCACACTGCGGGCACTGGGTATCGATCTGCAGCTGCCCGTCGACCTCGATGCACTGGGGACTGCACCAGGCATACCCGTCCCCAGGCAGGTATTTCACATCTGGCTGGGTGACAGGACGATCGCCGGTGATTACCTGGCTGCGCTCGACAACAATGTGCAGGCACTGCGCAACAGCGATTTCACGCTCAAGCTCTACCTCTCCAACGCCACCCCTCGGGCATTCGAACGCAACATGACCCTGCTGCAGCCCCGCATCGCCGAGGGGCTGGAGGTTGCTGTGCTGGAGTATCAGACCTTCTATCATCAATTCGCGGCAAGTGAATACTTCGGCCAGTACCAGGCTGCGCTGGAAGGGAATGGCGGTGTGGCGAGCAACTTCTCCTCGGCCTCCGACATCTTGCGCTACCGCGTCCTGCACAGCGAAGGGGGCATCTACCTGGATATCGACGACCATCTGCTGGTCGAGCCGGACGCAACCGGGCAGCTGCGGGCAAAGATCGACAGCGTACCGCTCACCACACCCCTCGACGGGCTGCTGTTGAGGAGCCCGGTGTGCAATGCGCAATTGGGCATGTATACCAGCTACAACACCAGCATGATTGGTAGCCGTGCTGGCAATCCGGTGCTGAACGCCATTTCCGACGAGATACTGGCCCGTTACCTCACCCCGGAGGGCCAGGCGTTCTACGAGGCCCCCAAACCGCCGCGACAGCATGCGGCGGCATTCCAGGCCTATACCGAAAGGCTCAACACGCTGACCGGGCCTGCGGTGCTCAACCATGTGATCGACCAACGTCTACCTGAGCTGTACACCTTCAGGCAGGTGGCGGACCTGGCAAACATGCACACCCTGAACTACGACGCGCTGCTGGATGAAGCAGCACAACGGCGTGCAGAGCTGCGGCTTCTACCACTGGAAGAGGTCGCAATGGCGGGGAACGCACAGGGCTACTGACTGCCGGGCGAGCTTGCGCGGCCACTGTATCAGGGGCCGCGCAATGCTCATGGCAATCAGTTGCTGCGATGCAGCTTGCTCATCAGCTCCGCCTCGGCCTGGGTCAGGCCGCAGCTTTCGGTCAGCTCTGCCACGCTGGCGCCCATGCCCACCAGCTTGGCCGCCTGGGTAAAGGTGACGTTGTGCGGGTCGCGCTGCTCCAGCTGCTGGATCTTGTCTGGCAGCGGGGCAACCGCCACGCGCAGGTCGTGCAGCGCCTCGCCCATGCGCACGGTACCGTTCTGGTAGTCGTCCAGGCGCTTGGCGAGGTCCTTGATGCGCTGGTCACGCAGGGCATCACCCTCGGCCTGTTGCGCGGCCAGCTCGCGCTGGCGCTTGCTGTAGTTGAGGAAGAACCACAGGCTCAGCGCCCAGACCAGCGCCAGGAAGATGACAGCAACCTGTAGGATCAACTCAGATGTTCTCCAGCTCGGACCACTCTTCCTCGGTCATCATCTTGTCCAGCTCGACCAGGATCAGCAGTTCGCCATTCTTGTTGCACACGCCCTGGATGAACTTGGCCGATTCTTCGTTACCCACGTTCGGCGCGGTCTCGATCTCGGACTGGCGCAGGTAAACCACCTCGGCCACGCTGTCGACCAGGATACCGACCACTTGCTTGTCGGCCTCGATGATGACGATACGGGTGTTGTCGGTGACTTCGGTCGGCATCAGGCCAAAGCGCTGGCGGGTGTCGATCACGGTCACCACGTTGCCGCGCAGGTTGATGATGCCCAGCACGTAGCTTGGCGCACCCGGCACCGGGGCGATCTCGGTGTAGCGCAACACTTCCTGCACCTGCATCACGTTGATGCCGTAGGACTCATTGTCCAGACGGAAGGTAACCCACTGCAGGATCGGATCTTCGGAACCTTGTGCAGACGACTTTTTCATTCCCCTACCCTCAAAATCCGCCATCGGCGGTGTATTCGGTGTCATTTCTGTTTGGCATGCATCTGCTTGACCGCACCGCTGGCGATCAGCTCGGCCAGTGCAGCGACGTCGAGCAGTGCACACATGTGTTCAATCACCGTGCCGGCCAGCCACGGGCGCTGGCCACGCTGGCTGCGCCACTTGATCTCGGACGGGTCCAGGCGCAGCGAGCGGCTGACCTGGTGCACGGCCAGCCCCCATTCGTAGCCCTGCACGGAAATCACGTATTGCAGGCCCTGGCGAAAATCATCGCGGTAGCGGTCGGGCATCACCCAACGCGCGGTATCCAGCACCTTCAGGTTGCCGGCCTGGCAGGTCAGGATGCCGAGGAACCAGTCGGGCTGGCCGAACAACGGTGTCAGCTCCTGGCCGGCCAGGGTGTAGATCGAACCCAGGCACACCAGCGGCACCGCCAGGGTCAGGCCCGCGACGTCGAACAGCAGGCATTCGAACGGCTCGGCGGCCCAGGCCGGGCGGCCATCGACCGTGGCCGGGGGCACGGGCACCTGCGGCGCCGGCAGGTGCACATCCACCAGCGGCACTGCCGGTTCCACGGTTTGCTCTTCGACCAGCACCGGGATGCTGGCTTCGGCCACCACTTCGCGCTCGACCACCGTCACCACCGGTGCTTCCACCGGCATCACGCGGGGCAGCACCGCCAGCCTGGGCTCGGCGAACGGCCGTGGTGCGGGGCTGACGGTCGCTTCGGCTGACGCCGGCCTGGCTTGCTGCAAGGCATCACGCGCCTGCTCTTCGCGCACCGCTTCGGCGAACTCGTCCGCCGCCGCTGGCGCCTCGAACAGGTCTTCGGCTTCGGTGGCCTCCTGCAGCAGGCCGTCGAGGTATGACTGCAGGGCCATCTGTGGCCGGGTATTGGTTTGCCGGGTCTGGGTCATCAGGCCACCTGCGCTGCAGTCTTGTAGGTCAGCAGGTGCTTGAGCAGCGCCCGATAGGCAATCAGCCCGCGGCTCTTGCTGTCGAATTGCGAGGGCGTGACGCCCTTGCGGCTGGCATCGCGCAGGCGCGTATCCACCGGGATGTAGCCCTGCCATACATGCTGGTCGTAGGTGTCACGCAGCAGCTTGAGCGTGGCCAGCGAGGCCTGGGTGCGGCGGTCGAACAAGGTCGGCACGATCTGGTACGGCAGCGCTTGCTTGCGCGAGCGGTTGACCATGGCCAGGGTACCGACCATGCGCTCCAGGCCCTTGACCGCGAGGAATTCGGTTTGCACCGGGATCACCAGCTGCTGGCTGGCTGCCAGGGCATTGACCATCAGCACACCGAGCAAGGGTGGGCTGTCGATCAGGGCAAAGTCGAAATCCTGCCACAGCTGCGCCAGACTCTTGGCGATCACCAGGCCCAGGCCGTTCTGCCCCGGTGACTGGCGCTCCAGCACCGCCAGCGCGGTACTCGACGGCAACAGCGAGATGCGTTCGTCACTGGTGGGCAGCAGCAGTTGCCCGGGCAGGCCCTCGGGCACCGCGCCCTTGTGCAGGAACAGGTCGTAGCAGCTGTGCTCCAGGGCATCGGGGTTGTGCCCGAAATAGCTGGTCATCGAGCCGTGCGGGTCGAGGTCGACAATGACCACGCGCTTGCCGGCCTCGGCCAGCAGGCCGGCCAGGGCGATGGTAGTGGTGGTCTTGCCGACGCCACCTTTTTGATTGGCTACTGCCCAGACTCTCATCAAGCAAACTCTATCTATTGATTTGGCAGGGACACTGCTGGGGCAACTGTCTTGCTCAACATCGGAAGCTGGCGCGATCCCTGTGGGAGCGGGCGCGCCCGCGAACACCGGCGCAGCCGGTGCCATTTACCGTATCGCCTGATTCGCGGGCTCGCCCGCTCCCACAGGGGACAGTACTGCATTCAAATTTGTGTTCGTGGCAACGTCGGGGAATTGACGGATCACTGCCCCGCCACCGTTGCTGGCGTAGCCGGTGCACTTTGTGTGCCAGCCCGGCGCAATGCGGCATCCGGCGTGGCATTGGCACTGCCCGAGCCCGTCAGGCTGCGGCGCACTTCGAGGTTGCGCGAAATCACCAGCACCACGCGGCGGTTGCGCGCACGGCCTTCGGCAGTGTCGTTGCTGGCCACCGGCTGGTACTCGCCATAGCCGACCGAGGCCATGCGTGCCGGGTTTACCCCTTCCATGGCCAGCAGGCGCACGATGCTCGCCGCCCGCGCCGATGACAGCTCCCAGTTGGTCGGGTACTGCGCGGTGCGGATCGGCAGGTTGTCGGTAAAGCCTTCGACGTGCACCGGGTTGGCGAACGGCTTGAGAATGCCGGCCACCTTCTCGATGATGGCAAATGCCTTGTCGCTGGGCATGGCATCGCCACTGCCGAACAGCAACGAGGAATTGAGCTCGATCTCGATCCACAGCTCATTGCCGCGCACCGTCATCTGGTCGCTATTGATCAGGTCGCCAAAGGCATCGCGCACGTCATCGCTGATGGTTTTCAGCGGGTCGACACTGGTCGCCCCAAGGCCTGCATCGGTCTGCTCGCTGTCCTTCACCAACGGCTCGGCCGGGCGCACGCTCAGCGGGCGCTCTTCACCGATGGGGATCGGCTTCATGCTGCGCTCGGGGTCGTTGAACACCCCGAGCAATGCCTGGGAAATGACCTTGTACTTGCCCTCGTTGATCGAGGAAATCGAGTACATCACCACGAAAAAGGCGAACAGCAAGGTGATGAAGTCGGCGTACGACACCAGCCAGCGTTCGTGGTTTTCGTGTTCCTCGGTATGACGACGGCGACGCATGGGTTACTCCATGAAGCCTTGCAGCTTCAGCTCGATCGAGCGCGGGTTCTCACCCTCGGCAATCGACAGCAGGCCCTCGAGCAGCATCTCGCGGTAGCGCGACTGGCGCATGACGATGGCCTTGAGCTTGTTGGCGATCGGCAGCAGTACCAGGTTGGCGCTGGCCACGCCGTAGATGGTCGCGACGAAGGCCACGGCAATGCCGTTGCCCAGCTGCGACGGGTCGGCCAGGTTGCCCATCACGTGGATCAGGCCCATCACCGCACCGATGATGCCGATGGTCGGCGCGTAGCCACCCATGCTTTCGAACACCTTGGCGGCCTGGATATCACGGCTTTCCTGGGTCAGGAAATCCACTTCAAGGATGCTGCGGATGGCCTCTGGCTCGGCGCCATCCACCAGTAGTTGCAGGCCCTTGCGCGCATACGGGTCAGGCTCGCTGTCGGCCACCCCTTCCAGGCCCAGCAGGCCTTCCTTGCGCGCGGTCAGGCTCCAGTTGACGACGCGGTCAATCCCGCCCGCCAGGTCGACCCGTGGCGGAAACAGGATCCAGCGCAGAATCTGCAAGGCACGCTTGAACGACGACAGTGGCGACTGCAGCAAGGCCGCCGCCAGGGTACCGCCCAGCACGATCAGAGCCGCCGGGCCATTGATCAGGGCGCCGACATGGCCGCCTTCGAGGAAGTTGCCACCGACGATGGCGACAAAGGCGAGGATCAGGCCGATCAGGCTGAGCACGTCCATCAGACGCACGCCTCCACCAGGTGCTTGCCGATTTCGTCCAGGCTGTACACCGCGTCGGCCAGGTTGGCCTTGACGATGGCCATGGGCATGCCATAGATCACGCAGCTGGCTTCATCCTGGGCCCACACCGTACTGCCGCCCTGCTTGAGCAGGCGCGCACCTTCACGGCCATCGGCGCCCATGCCGGTAAGCACCACCGACAGCACCTTGTCGCCATACGACTTGGCCGCCGAGCCGAAGGTGATGTCCACGCACGGCTTGTAGTTCAGGCGCTCGTCACCGGGCAGGATCTTCACCGTGCCACGGCCGTCGATCATCATCTGTTTGCCACCCGGGGCCAGCAGGGCCAGGCCCGGGCGCAGCATGTCGCCGTCTTCGGCCTCCTTGACGTTGATGCGGCACAGCTTGTCCAGGCGTTCGGCAAAGGCCTTGGTGAACGCCGCCGGCATGTGCTGGATCAACACGATCGGCGCCGGGAAGTTGGCCGGCAACTGGGTCAGCACCCGCTGCAGGGCGACCGGGCCACCCGTGGAGGTGCCGATGGCCACCAGCTTGTAAGGCTTGCGCTTGGGTGCCGGCGAATGTGCTGGCGCCGCAGCCGGGGCCGCCGCACGAGCAGGCGCAGGCGTGCGCGCCGCTGCCGGGCTGGCGAAACTGCTGGTGGGTGCGTGGCTGCTGCCTGCCGGCGCAGGTGCGGCAACCGGCGCATGGCTGGCGTAGCTGCCAAAACGGCGGTTGCTGCGGGAAATGGTATGCACCTTCTCGCACAGCAGTTGCTTGACCTTGTCTGGGTTGCGCGAGATGTCCTCGAAGTTCTTCGGCAGGTAATCCACCGCACCGGCATCCAGCGCATCGAGGGTGACACGGGCGCCTTCATGGGTCAGCGACGAGAACATCAACACCGGCGTCGGGCAGCGCTGCATGATGTGCCGCACCGCGGTGATGCCGTCCATCATGGGCATTTCGTAGTCCATGGTGATGACATCGGGCTTCAGCGCCAGCGCCTGGTCGATTGCTTCCTTGCCATTGGTCGCGGTACCCACTACCTGGATCGTCGGATCCGCCGAGAGGATTTCCGAGACGCGGCGGCGGAAGAAACCGGAATCATCCACCACCAGGACCTTGACTGCCATAAACACTCCATTAGGCGGCGCAACCCGCCAGGGTGCGCCACCGAAATCAAATACGCCGCGCGGCGTAACGCTTGAGCATGCTCGGGACGTCGAGAATCAACGCGATGCGACCGTCGCCGGTGATGGTGGCCCCGGACATGCCCGGGGTGCCCTGCAGCATCTTGCCCAGCGGCTTGATTACCACTTCTTCCTGGCCAACCAGTTGATCGACGACAAAGCCGATGCGCTGGGTGCCGACCGACAGGATCACCACGTGGCCCTCGTGCTGCTCTTCGTGCACCTGGCCCTGGACCAGCCAGCGCTTGAGGTAGAACAGCGGCAGCGCCTTGTCGCGCACGATCACCACCTCCTGGCCGTCGACCACGTTGGTGCGCGACAGGTCGAGGTGGAAGATCTCGTTGACGTTGACCAGCGGGAAGGCGAACGCCTGGTTGCCCAGCATCACCATCAGGGTGGGCATGATCGCCAGGGTCAGCGGCACCTTGATGACGATCTTCGAGCCCTGGCCCTTGGCCGAGAAGATGTTGATCGAGCCGTTGAGCTGGGAGATCTTGGTCTTGACCACGTCCATGCCCACACCGCGGCCGGACACGTCGGAAATCTCGGTCTTGGTCGAGAAGCCCGGGGCGAAGATCAGGTTGTAGCAGTCCGACTCGCTCAGGCGATCGGCGGCATCCTTGTCCATCAGGCCCTTTTCCACGGCCTTGGCGCGCAGGATGTTGGGGTCCATGCCCTTGCCGTCGTCAGAGATCGACAGCAGGATGTGGTCGCCTTCCTGCTCGGCCGACAGCACCACGCGGCCGGTGCGCGCCTTGCCGGAGGCTTCACGCTCTTCGGGCATTTCCACGCCATGGTCGACGGCGTTGCGCACCAGGTGCACCAACGGGTCGGCCAGGGCCTCGACCAGGTTCTTGTCGAGATCGGTCTCTTCGCCGACCAGCTCCAGGTTGATCTCTTTCTTGAGCTGGCGGGCCAGGTCGCGCACCAGGCGCGGGAAGCGGCCGAAGACTTTCTTGATCGGCTGCATGCGGGTTTTCATCACCGCGGTCTGCAGGTCGGCGGTGACCACGTCGAGGTTGGACACGGCCTTGGACATGGCCTCGTCGCCGCTGTTCAGGCCCAGGCGCACCAGGCGGTTACGCACCAGCACCAGTTCGCCGACCATGTTCATGATCTCGTCCAGGCGCGCGGTATCGACCCGCACGGTGGTTTCCGCTTCGCTGCCATGCTTCTCGGCAGCCGGCGCCGGGGCGCGGGGTGCTGCGGCAGGTTTGCTGGCAGGTGCCGGTGCCGGCGCAGCAACTGCGGCTGGCTTGGCCACGGGCTGGCTGTCGGCCTTGGCCGCGACCGGCGCTTGCACCTTGGCCGCAGCCGGGGCTTCGACGGCGGCAACGTCGCCACCGAACTTGCCCTTGCCGTGCAACTGGTCCAGCAGCGCCTCGAACTCGTGCTCGCTGATTTCGTCGCTGGCTGCGCTGGTGTCGGTTGCGGCAGGCGTCTGCGCCTTGGCAGCGGGCAAGGCATCGGCCTGGAAGGTGCCCTTGCCATGCAACTGGTCCAGCAGCGATTCGAACTCGGCGTCGGTAATTTCGTCGCTGGCCGCTTCCGGCACGCTGGCAACCGGCTGCGCGGCAACCTCGGCGCTGAACTGGCCTTTGCCGTGCAACTGGTCGAGCAGCGACTCGAACTCGGCGTCGCTGATTTCGTCACCCTCACCGCTGACGGTCTCGCCCTGCATCTGCTCGTCGGCCGCAGCTTGTGCCTTGACCGCATCGAGCGAATCGAGCAGCTGCTCGAACTCGCTGTCGGTGATGTCCTGCTCCTCGGCAGGCGCTTCGGCAACCGGTGCCGCAGCGGCAGGCACTTCAACGGCTTCGGCGCCGCCCGGCTCGGCCAGGCGCGACAGCGCCGCCAGCAGCTCGGGGGTGGCCGCGGTTACTTCGGTGCGCTCGCGCACCTGGCCAAACATGCTGTTGACCGTGTCCAGTGCCTCGAGCACCACATCCATCAGTTCCGCGTCGACCCGGCGCTCACCTTTGCGCAGGACGTCGAACACGTTCTCGGCGATATGGCAGCACTCCACCAGCTCGTTCAGCTGAAGGAAGCCGGCGCCCCCTTTTACAGTGTGGAAACCGCGAAAGATCGCATTGAGCAGGTCGGCATCGTCGGGCCGGCTTTCCAGCTCGACCAGTTGCTCGGACAGTTGCTCAAGAATTTCGCCGGCTTCTACCAGGAAATCCTGGAGGATTTCTTCATCGGCGCCGAAGCTCATCAAACGTGCTCCTTAAAAACCCAGGCTGGACAGCAAATCATCGACATCGTCCTGACCGGACACGACGTCTTCACGCTTATCGGCATGAATCTGCGGACCTTCACCCCGAGTCGGATGTTTTTCTCGATCTTTTTCTGCGCGCAGTTGATCGTGGTCATGCTGGATGCCCGCAAAGCGGTCGACCTGGCTGGCCATCAGCACCAGTTTGAGCAGGTTGCTTTCCACCTCGGTGACCAACGTGGTGACGCGCTTGATCACCTGGCCGGTCAGGTCCTGATAGTCCTGGGCCAGCAGAATGTCGTTGAGGTGGCCGGCGACCTTGCGGTTACCTTCGGCGCTGTGCGTCAGGAAACTGTCGACGCGCTTGACCAGCTCACGGAACTCCGGCGCAGCCACTTCGCGGCGCATGAAACGCTGCCAGTCGGTGCTCAGGGCCTGGGCCTCGCTGGCCAGGTCGTTGAGCACCGGGGTACTTTCCTCGACCAGGTCCATGGTGCGGTTGGCCGCGCCCTCGGTGAGCCTGACCACGTACGACAGGCGCTCGGTGGCGTCGGTTATCTGCGACACCTCCTCGGCCTGCGGCATGGTCGGGTCGATCTGGAAACTGACGATGGCACTGTGCAGCTCGCGGGTCAGCTTGCCGACTTCCTGGTACAGGCCGCGGTCGCGGGTCTGGTTCAGCTCGTGAATCAGCTGCACCGCCTCGCCGAAACGGCCCCGCTCCAGGCTTTCGACCAGCTCCTGGGCATGCTTCTTCAGGGTCGATTCGAATTCGCCCAAAGACGTTTGTGATGAATCCATGGCGCGCCCCCTGACGTGACTCAGCCGTTGACGCGTTCGAAGATCTTCTCGATCTTTTCTTTGAGCACCTGGGCGGTGAACGGCTTGACCACGTAGCCATTGACGCCGGCCTGGGCCGCTTCGATGATCTGGTCGCGCTTGGCTTCGGCGGTCACCATCAGCACCGGCATGGTTTTCAGGCGATCGTGGGCACGCACCTTGCGCAGCAGGTCGATGCCGGACATGCCAGGCATGTTCCAGTCGGTCACCAGGAAGTCGTAGTGGCCGTTCTCCAGCATCGGCAGCGCCGTGGTGCCGTCGTCGGCTTCTTCGGTGTTGGTGAAGCCCAGGTCACGCAACAGGTTCTTGATGATCCGCCGCATCGTCGAAAAGTCGTCAACGATGAGGATTTTCATGTCTTTGTTCAAGTAGACCTCCAAGCAGTCTCAAACGCGCTCGGCCCCGAGCGCGCATTCACAATTCGGTACAACGTAGAAAACGACTGCAACGACAGCGGGCTCAACGCGCCCGCCATTCCCCCAGGCGGCTGCGCAGGCGCGCGGCACACTGGCTGTGCAACTGGCTGACCCGCGACTCGCTGACCCCCAGCACCTCACCGATTTCCTTGAGGTTCAGCTCTTCGTCGTAGTACAGCGCCAGCACCAGGCGCTCACGCTCCGGCAGGTTGGCGATGGCCTCGGTCAGGGCGACCTGGAGGCGCTCGTCCTCCAGGCCACGCGCAGGTTCTACCTGGCCACTGGCGCCATCCTCATGCAGCCCTTCGTGCTCGCCGTCCTGCAACAGGTCGTCGAAGCTGAACAGGCGGCTACCCAGGGTATCGTTCAAGATCCCGTAGTAATCATCGAGACTCAATTGGAGTTCGGCAGCAACTTCATGATCTTTAGCGTCACGACCGGTTCTGGCTTCAACCGCACGCATCGCGTCGCTGACCATGCGGGTGTTGCGGTGCACCGAACGCGGTGCCCAGTCACCCTTGCGCACTTCGTCCAGCATGGCCCCGCGAATGCGGATGCCGGCGTAGGTTTCAAAGCTGGCGCCCTTGCTGGCGTCGTACTTGTTGGCCACTTCCAGCAGGCCGATCATGCCGGCCTGAATCAGGTCCTCGACCTGCACGTTGGCCGGCAGCCGCGCCAGCAGGTGGTAGGCGATGCGCTTGACCAGCGGGGCGTAGCGCTCGATCAGCTCGTACTGCGCGTCTTTCGACGCCCGGCTGTACATCTTGAAGCCGCTGGCGTTCATAGCACAGGTCCCGCGCTGGTGGGCTGCACCAGACGCTCGACAAAGAACTCCAGATGGCCGCGCGGGTTGGCCGGCAGCAGCCAGCTGTCGACCTTCTGGGCAATCGCCTTGAAGGCCAGCGCGCATTTGGAGCGTGGGAAGGCTTCGTACACGGCACGCTGCTTCTGCACCGCCTTGCGCACGCACTCGTCATAGGGCACGGCGCCCACGTACTGCAGGGCAACGTCAAGGAAGCGGTCGGTGACCTTGGTCAGCTTGGCGAACAGGTTGCGGCCTTCCTGCGGGCTCTGCGCCATGTTGGCCAGCACCCGGAAACGGTTCATGCCGTAGTCGCGGTTGAGCAGCTTGATCAGGGCGTAGGCATCGGTGATCGAGGTGGGTTCGTCGCATACCACCAGTAGCACTTCCTGGGCGGCGCGGACGAAGCTGACCACCGAATCACCGATACCGGCCGCAGTGTCGATCACCAGCACGTCAAGGTTGTCGCCGATTTCGCTGAACGCCTGGATCAGCCCGGCATGCTGGGCCGGGGCCAGGTGCACCATGCTCTGCGTGCCCGAGGCTGCCGGCACGATGCGCACACCACCTGGGCCCTGCAACATCACGTCGCGCAGCTCGCAGCGCCCTTCGATGACATCGGCCAGGGTCCGCTTGGGGGTAAGGCCCAGCAGCACGTCGACATTGGCCAGGCCCAGGTCAGCGTCGAGCAGCATGACCCTGCGGCCAAGCTCGGCCAGCGCCAGGGACAGGTTCACTGAAACGTTAGTCTTGCCGACGCCACCTTTGCCACCGGTCACGGCGATCACCTGTACGGGATGCATGCTACCCATGTCTGTTCTTTACCTTGTCTCGCTGGGACTCAGGCCACACGTAGGGCAATTCTGCGTACCCTTTGGCATAGCTACCTTGCACACACTTCATCATCAACCCGCTCGCCGTGGGTTGTGATAGAGATCAGCGAACATGTCGGCCATGGCCTCTTCGCTGGGCTCGTCCTGCTGCTGCACATTGACCGCGCGGGTGACCAACTGGTGCCCCCGAGGCAGGTGCAGGTCGTCAGGAATGCGCGGCCCATCGGTCAGGTAGGCCACTGGCAGTTCATGACTGATGGCAAGGCTCAGCACATCGCCAAGGCTCGCCGTTTCATCGAGTTTGGTCAGGATGCAACCGGCCAGGCCGCAGCGCTTGTAGCTGTGGTAGGCGGCGGTCAGCACCTGCTTCTGGCTGGTGGTGGCCAGCACCAGGTAGTTCTTCGCGGCAATGCCACGCCCGGCCAGGGTTTCCAGTTGCATGCGCAGGGCCGGGTCGCTGGCCTGCAGGCCGGCGGTATCGATCAGCACCACGCGCTTGCGCAACAGCGGCTCCAGCGCCGCGGCAAGCGACTGGCCCGGGTCGACGTAGGTCACCGGCACGTTGAGGATGCGGCCCAGGGTCTTGAGCTGCTCCTGGGCGCCGATGCGGAAGCTGTCCATGCTCACTAGCGCCAGGTTCTGCGCGCCGTACTTGAGCACGTAGCGGGCGGCCAGCTTGGCCAGGGTGGTGGTCTTGCCCATGCCGGCCGGGCCGACCATGGCGATCACCCCGCCCTCTTCGATCGGCTCGACCTCGGGGATTTCGATCATCCGCGCCAGATGCGCCAGCAACATGCGCCAGGCCTGGCGTGGCTCGTCGATCTCGGCAGTCAGGTCCAGCAGCTCACGGGCGATCGGCCCGGACAGGCCGATGCGCTGCAGCCGACGCCAGACGGTGGCCTGCTGCGGCTTGCTGCCCTGCAGCTGGTTCCAGGCCAGCGAGCCGAGCTGCACTTCCAGCAGCTCGCGCAGGCCCGACAGCTCGGAGCGCATGGCATCGAACAGGCGCGGGTCGACCGGCGCCGACGCAGGCGCTGCAGCAGCCTCGGGAACATCGACGTGCGGTTCGATCAACGGCTCGGCGGCGGTCAGCGACTGCCCGGCGAACAATTGGCGGTTGTTGTCGCTGCTGTCCGGGCGGTGGTCCAGCTCGGCCTGGGCAGTGGCGATGCGCGTATGGGTCTTGCGCAGCTCTTCTTCCAGCTCGGCGTTGGGCACACGCGGGGCCAGGGCGGACAGCTTGTAGTCCAGCGCGGCCGTCAGCTCGACACCGCCGGCGATGCGACGGTTGCCGATGATGGCGGCATCGGCGCCCAGCTCATCACGGACCAGCTTCATGGCCTGACGCATATCGGCGGCGAAAAATCGCTTAACTTGCATTATCCCCTACCTCAGCCGTTAGGGCCCACGGTGGCAACGATGGTGACTTGCTTGTTGTCCGGTATTTCCTGATACGCCAGAACATGCAAATTCGGTACAGCCAGGCGACCGAAACGCGACAGCATGGCGCGGATCGGGCCGGCGACCAGGAGGATGGCCGGCTGGCCCTGCATTTCCTGGCGCTGGGCCGCCTCGATCAGCGAACGCTGCAGCTTCTCGGCCATGCTCGGTTCCAGAAGAACACCGTCTTCCTGACCTTGCCCGGCCCTTTGCAGACTATTGAGCAAAATCTGTTCCAACCTTGGCTCCAGGGTAATCACTGGCAGCTCCGACTCAACGCCGACAATGCTTTGCACGATGGCGCGACACAATCCGACGCGCACTGCCGCCACCAGCGCGGCGGTATCTTGACTCTTGCCGGCGTTGTTCGCGATCGCCTCGGCGATACTGCGAATATCGCGCACTGGCACTTGTTCAGACAACAGCGCTTGCAGCACCTTGAGCAGGCCCGACAAGGAAATGACACCCGGCACCAGCTCTTCTGCAAGTTTAGGCGATGCCTTGGCCAACACCTGCAGCAGTTGCTGGACCTCTTCATGGCCGATCAGCTCGTGGCAGTGCTTCTGCAGGATCTGGTTCAGGTGGGTGGCCACCACGGTGCTGGCGTCGACCACGGTGTAGCCCAGCGACTGCGCCTGGGAGCGCTGGCCGACATCGATCCACACGGCTTCAAGGCCAAACGCCGGGTCGCGCGCGGCGATGCCGTTGAGGGTGCCGAACACCTGCCCCGGGTTGATTGCCAGTTCGCGGTCCGGGTAGATCTCGGCCTCGGCCAGGATCACCCCCATCAGGGTCAGGCGATAGGCGCTGGGCTGCAGGTCGAGGTTGTCGCGGATGTGCACGGTGGGCATGAGGAAGCCCAGGTCTTGCGACAGCTTCTTGCGCACGCCCTTGATCCGCGCCAGCAACTGGCCACCCTGGTTGCGATCGACCAGCGGGATCAACCGGTAGCCGACCTCCAGGCCAATCATGTCGATCGGCGTGACGTCGTCCCAGCCCAGCTCCTTGGTTTCCAGCGCACGCTGTGGCGAGGGCAGCAGGTCCTGCTGGCGCTGCGCCTCCTGCAGCGCCTGCGCCTTGGCCTTCTGTTGCTTCTTCCATACCAGGTAGGCGCCACCACCGGCCAGCAGGCCGAGGCTTAGGAAGGCCACGTGCGGCATGCCCGGCACCAGGCCCATGACGATCATCAGCGCGGCGGACACCGCCAGGGCCTTGGGCGAATCGAACATCTGCCGGTTGATCAGCTTGCCCATGTCCTCGGAGCCCGAAGCACGGGTAACCATGATCGCGGCAGCGGTGGACAGCAACAGTGATGGCAACTGCGCCACCAAACCGTCACCGATGGTCAGCAAGGCGTACACCTTGCCGGCATCGCCAAAGCTCATGCCGTGCTGCAGCATGCCGATCAGCATGCCGCCGATCAGGTTGATGAACAGGATCAGCAGGCCGGCGATGGCGTCACCGCGGACGAACTTGCTGGCACCGTCCATCGAACCGTAGAACTCGGCTTCCTGCGCCACTTCGGCACGACGGTGCTTGGCCTGGGCCTGGTCGATCAGGCCGGCGTTGAGGTCGGCGTCGATGGCCATCTGCTTGCCGGGCATGGCGTCGAGGGTGAAACGCGCGCTCACTTCCGAGATACGCCCGGCGCCCTTGGTCACCACCACGAAGTTGATGATCATGAGGATGGCGAACACCACGGCACCGACCACATAGTTACCGCCGATCACCACCTCGCCGAAGGCCTGGATAACCTTGCCGGCAGCGCCGTGGCCCTCCTGGCCATGCAGCATCACCACCCGGGTGGAAGCCACGTTCAGGGCCAGGCGCAACAGCGTGGCCACCAGCAGGATGGTGGGGAATGCGGCGAAGTCGAGCGGGCGCAGGGCGTAGACGCAGACCAGCAGGACCACGATCGACAGGGCGATGTTGAAAGTGAAGAACACGTCGAGCAGGAACGGCGGTATCGGCAACATCATCATTGCCAACATCACCAGCAGCAACAGCGGCACACCCAGGTTGCCCCGGCCGAGCCCGGCCAGGTTGTTACGGGCGTTGCTGATTAACTGAGTGCGATCCACCGCGAGTCCTCTTGATGCAAAACTTTGACGCACAGGGGGCGCCTGGCGCTGGCTGTGCAAGAAGCCTTCCAACTTTGCTCGACGGGGGATTTATGTTGTCTGTTCCGGCCTCTTCGCGGGTGAACCCGCTCCCACAGGGGCCGCACAGCCTTCAAGGCCCGCAGAGGACCTGTGGGAGCGGGTTCACCCGCGAAAGGGCCAGAAGCCCTGACACAAGGTCAACTGTCGCGGCGCAGGTCCGGCGGAATCGGCAGGTCGTCCTTCAGCGGCTCTGGCCGCTTGCCCTTGCCTGCCCGGTACTGGCGGATCTGGAACACATAGGCCAGCACCTGCGCCACCGCCAGGTAAAGCCCGGCAGGGATTTCCTGCTCGAGTTCGGTGGAGTAGTAGATCGCCCGCGCCAACGCCGGCGATTCGAGGATCTGGACCTTGTGCTCCACGCCGATCTCGCGAATCTTCAGGGCAATGAAATCCGTCCCCTTGGCCAGCAGCAACGGCGCCGCCCCGCCTCTCTCCGGGTCGTATTGCAAGGCCACCGCATAATGCGTCGGGTTGGTGATGATCACATCGGCCTGCGGCACCGCCGCCATCATGCGCCGCTGCGACACCTCACGCTGCAGCTGGCGAATACGCTGCTTGACCTCGGGCTTGCCTTCGCTGTCCTTGTACTCGTCGCGCACTTCCTGCTTGGTCATCTTCATTTTCTTGTGGGTCTGCCACAGCTGGAACGGCACATCCGCCGCCGCAATCAGCAACAGCCCGGCCGACATCCACAACGCACTCCAGCCCACCACCTGCAGGCTGTGGATGATCGCCTGCTCCAGCGGCTCGTTGGCGATCGACAGCAAGGCCTGACGATCGCTGACCAGCACCACCACCGCCACCACCAAAATCACGAAGAACTTGGCCAGCGCCTTGAGCAGCTCGGTCAGGGCATGCATCGAGAACATGCGCTTGATCCCCGACAGCGGGTTCATGCGGCTGAACTTGGGCTGCAGCAGGCTGCCGGAGAACAGGAAACCGCTCAGCGCGATAGGTGCCACGAAGGAGATCACGAACAGCAGGATCAGTACCGGCTGCGTCGCCCATATCGCCATCTTGCCCGAGGCCAGCAGGAAGGCGCCCATGGCCCGCTCGTCGACGATGATGTCGCGGGTCAGGCTGAAGTTCATGCGCATCATCTCCAACAGCGTCTCGGCCAGGTGGCCGCCGAACGCCAGCAGGCCACCGGCGCCGGCCAGGGTCACCGCCACCGTGTTCAGCTCCTTGGAGCGCGCGATCTCGCCTTTCTCGCGGGCATCGCGCTTGCGCTTTTCGGTGGGGTCTTCTGTCTTGTCCTGACCGCTCTCGCTTTCCGCCATGCTCAGCGCGCCCTCGCCAGTTCACGCAGCCATTGCAGCGCTTCGCTGGCCAATGCCTGGTAGTGGGACAGCACATCGGCCAGGCCGACCCAGAAAATGAACATGCCCATGACCAGGGTCAGCGGAAAACCGATGGAAAAAATGTTCAGTTGCGGCGCGGCGCGGGTCATCACACCAAAGGCAATGTTCACCACCAACAGCGCGGCGATCACCGGCAGAATCAGCAGCAGGCCCGCGGCAAACACCCAGCCCAGGCGCCCGGCCAGCTCCCAGAAATGATTGACCACCAGCGCGTTGCCCACCGGCAAGGTGGTGAAGCTTTCGGTCAGCACCTCGAATACCACCAGGTGGCCATTCATCAGCAGGAACAACACACTTACCAGCATGGTCATGAACTGGCTGATCACCGTGACGTTGACCCCGTTGGCTGGGTCGACCATCGAAGCGAAGGCCATACCCATCTGCACCGCGACGATCTGCCCGGCAATCACGAAGACCTGGAACAGCAACTGCAACGCCAGGCCGAACAGCGCGCCGACAATGATCTGCTCGGCACACAGCAGCAAACCGCGCAGGCTCAGCGGGTCGAACTCAGGCAGGGGTGGCAGTGCCGGGACGATTACCACGGTAATCGCCACCGCCACGTACAGGCGCACCCGCGCCGGCAACATGCGGGTGCCGAAGATGGGCATGGTCATCAGCACCGCTGTCACCCGGAACAACGGCAGGATGAAGGTGGCGACCCAGGTGCCGATCTGCGTGTCGGTCAGCTCCAGCATCGGCGCGTCAACCGATCAGCTGCGGGATGTTGGTGTACAGACTGGTGATGTACTCCATGAACTTCTGCACCAGCCACGGCCCGGCGATGATCAGTGTGACCAGCATCACCAACAGGCGCGGCAGAAAACTCAGGGTCTGTTCGTTGATCTGCGTGGCGGCCTGGAACATGGCCACTACCAGGCCAACCAGCAGGCTCGGCACCACCAGCACGGCGACCATCAGGGTGGTCAGCCACAGGGCATCACGGAACAGGTCGACTGCGACTTCAGGTGTCATCGGCGGCTCTCCTTGACGGCTTCAGACGCCGCCGAAACTGCTGGCCAAGGTGCCCATGATCAGCGCCCAGCCATCGACCAGCACGAACAGCATGATCTTGAAGGGCAGCGAGATGATCAGCGGCGACAGCATCATCATACCCATGGCCATCAGCACGCTGGCTACCACCATGTCGATGATCAGGAACGGGATGAAGATCATGAAACCGATCTGGAACGCGGTCTTCAGCTCGGAGGTGACGAACGCCGGCACCAGGATCGTCAGCGGCACCTGGTCCGGGCCGGCGATGTCGGTACGCTTGGACAGGCGCATGAACAGGTCGAGGTCGCTTTGCCGGGTTTGTGCCAGCATGAAGTCCTTGAGCGGCCCCTGGGCCTTGTCGATGGCCTGCTGGGCAGTCATCTGCTCCTTCAGGTACGGCTGCAGTGCGTCCTGGTTCACCCGGTCGAACACCGGCGCCATGATGAACATGGTCAGGAACAGCGCCATGCCCGTCAACAGCTGGTTCGACGGCGTCTGCTGCAGACCCAGGGCCTGACGCAGGATCGAGAACACGATGATGATGCGGGTGAAGCTGGTCATCAGGATGACGAACGCCGGGATGAAGCTGAGCGCCGTCATGATCAGCAGGATCTGCAGGCTGACCGAATACTCCTGCTGCCCGTCCGCGGTATTGGACAGGGTAATGGCCGGGATCGACAGCGGGTCGGCCCCCAGGGCCAGCGGCGCCGCCAGCAGCAGCGCCAGAGTCAACAACACACGCAGCGCGCCACTCATCACTTCTTGTCCTTAGGGTCCTTGCCCATCAGCTCCATCAGCCGCTGGGCAAACTCCGGCGTCGCCTGGCGGGCGTTTTCCGGCACTTCCACGGGTTCGGCCAGCACATGCAGGGCCTCGATGCTGCCAGGGGTATGGCCGATCAGGATCTGCTCCTTGCCCACCTGCACCAGCAGCAGGCGGTCACGCGGGCCGATGGCCCGGCTGCCGACGATCTCGATCACCTGCCCGCCCTTTACCGCCGTGCTTTGCATGCGCCGCAGCAACCAGGCCAGGAAGAAGATCAGGCCGACCACCAGCAGCAGGCCGAAGACCATCTGCGCCAGCTGCCCACCGAGGCTGCCAGGCGCGGTTGCCGGGGTTGCCGCCGGTGTGGCCGCGGCCAGGCAAGCCTGGCTGGCGAGCAGCGCGGCGAGCGCCGCGATGGCGCGCATCGTGCCCTTCACTCAGCGCAGCTTCTTGATACGTTCGCTGGGGCTGATCACGTCGGTCAGGCGGATGCCGAACTTCTCGTTGACCACCACCACCTCGCCATGGGCAATCAGCGTGCCGTTGACCAGCACGTCGAGCGGCTCGCCGGCCAGGCGGTCGAGCTCGATCACCGAGCCCTGGTTGAGCTGCAGCAGGTTGCGGATGTTGATCTCGGTACTGCCCACTTCCATGGAAATGTTCACCGGGATATCCAGGATCACGTCCAGGTTAGGGCCTTCGAGGCTGACGTTTTCGTTCGGCTTCGGCGAGCTGGCGAACTCCTCCATCGGCAGGCGGCCCGTGCCGCCGGTGCTGCTACCGGTGTCACCACCCAGCAGTGCATCGATATCGGCCTGGCCGGCCGCACCGGTTTCTTCCAGTGCCGCAGCCCATTCATCGGCCAGTGCCTGGTCCTCTGCGGAGGTGATCTCGTTTTCGTTAGCCATGGTTTCCTCGACAGGCATTCAATTCGTTATGAGCGACCGGCACGCCGTCAGCGGCGTTCGATCGGGTCGATGATCTGCAGCGCCAGGTTGCCCTTGTGCGAACCCAGGCGCGCCTTGAACGACGGCACGCCGTTGGCGCGCAGCACCAGGTGCTCGGGCAGCTCCACCGGGATCACGTCGCCAGGTTGCATGTGCAGGATGTCGCGCAGTTTCAGCTGGCGCCGGGCTACGGTGGCGGTCAGCGGCACGGCCACGTCCAGCACGTCCTCGCGCAAGGCCTTGACCCAGCGCTCGTCCTGGTCGTCCAGGTCGGACTGGAAACCGGCGTCGAGCATTTCCCGCACCGGCTCGATCATCGAGTACGGCATGGTCACGTGCAGGTCGCCGCCACCGCCGTCCAGCTCGATGTGGAAGGTGGACACCACCACCGCCTCGCTGGGGCCGACAATGTTGGCCATGGCCGGGTTTACCTCGGAGTTCATGTACTCGAAGGTGACCGGCATGATTGCCTGCCAGGCTTCCTTGAGGTCGACGAAGCACTGGTCCAGCACCATGCGCACCACGCGCAACTCGGTGGGGGTGAACTCGCGGCCTTCGATCTTGGCGTGGCGGCCGTCGCCGCCGAAGAAGTTGTCCACCAGCTTGAACACCAGCTTGGCGTCGAGGATGAACAGCGAGGTACCGCGCAGCGGCTTGATCTTGACCAGGTTGAGGCTGGTCGGCACATACAGCGAGTGCACGTATTCGCCGAACTTCATCACCTGCACGCCGCCCACTGCCACATCGGCGGAGCGGCGCAGCAGGTTGAACATGCTGATACGGGTGTAACGGGCGAAACGCTCGTTGATCATTTCCAGGGTCGGCATGCGACCCCGCACGATACGGTCCTGACTGGTCAGGTCGTAGCTTTTGATGCTGCCAGGCTCGGATGCACTCTCGGTCTGCACCAGCCCGTCGTCGACGCCATGCAACAGGGCATCGATTTCATCCTGGGACAGCAGGTCCTGTACGGCCATTGCGGACTCCTACTGCAATACGAAATTGGTGAACAGCAACTGGTCGACGACCGGCTTGCCGACTTCCTTCTGCGCCACTTCCTGAACCACTGCGGTGGCCTTCTGGCGCAGCATTTCCTGCCCCACCGGGCTGCCAGCCAGGGTGTCGAAGCCTTGCCCGGAGAACATCATCACCAGGTTGTTGCGGATCACCGGCATGTGCACCTTGAGGGCGTCCAGGTCAGCCTGGCTGCGCGCTTGCAGGGTGATGCTCACCTGCATGTAGCGCTGGCGGCCGTTCTGGTTGAAGTTGACCACGAAGGCCGGGGCCAGCGCTTCGTAGATAGCCGCTGGCTTGACGTTGCTGGCTGCAGGATCGGCGGCCGGGGCCGGCTCGCTCTTGTGCATGATGAACCAGGTAGCGCCCACCGAAAGGCCGATCGCCAGCAACAGGCCCACTACCGCCAGCAGGATCAGCTTGAGTTTGCCTTTAGTGGCGGGGTCTTTGACTGCTTCGCTCTTCGCCATGCCAATAATCCGTCGTCCATCGGGGGGTTCAAGGGAGGATGGCTTGGCTTGAGCAAGTGTTATGCCAGTTTTGGCTGGAGGGATGGGATGGGGCTTAGAGGGGTTCGACGGTAGATGTGTTGCGCTTGTGAGATCGAGCGCCGCCCGCGCGGCGCTTCGCAGCACAAAGCTGCTCCTACATCTGTTTCGGACCAGTCACTCCTGTGAGTTCACCTCTGTCCGCCTTGTTTGTTCCATTCAATATCGAGGGAGGGCGCGGCTGCTTTTCATCAATCCTCAGCCATGCACCAAGGCTGCAACCCACCTGGCACAGGAGATATTGGCCCGAAACAGATGTAGGAGCAGCCTTGTGCTGCGAAGCGCCGCGCGGGCGGCGCTCGATCTAACAGGCGCAAAAAACCTTAAGGCATGCACCCCGCATCACGCGTAATAATCGACCGCACTGTCGCCAACAACCACCTGCTGCTCCACAGGCCGGGCGCTATCGACTGCCTCTGCCCCGCCCTGCTCGGCCCGGCGCGCCGCCACCCCGGACAGGTTGCTGCCCTGCGCCTGCCCCTGCTGCTGTTGTTGCTGCCCACGCGACTGGTCGGCCACGTTGACATCCGGCTGTGCCAGCCCCTGCTGGGCAAACAGCTCGCGCAGGCGGTGCACCTGGCTGTCGAGGGCGTCACGCACGCCGGCGTGACCGCTGATGAAGGTGATCTGGGTCGACTGGTCCGTCGCAACATTGACGCGAATGTCCAGGCGGCCCAGTTCCGCCGGTTCCAGCTGGATATCCGCCGACTTGAGGTTCTGGCTGGACAGGTACATGACCCGGTTGACCAGGCCCTCGGCCCAGGCGTTCTGGTTCATCGGCAGCGGTTGGTGCAATGGGCTGGCATTGGCCGGCACGGCATTGGCGGTCTTGGCCGTGGCGGCCTGGGTCAGGTTGGCCAGGCGGTTGGCGAAATCGTCTACGCGTGTATCGCTGCCAGCGCTCTTGGTGTCTTTCAGGCCATCTTCAAGCAAGCCAGCAAAGGCCTTGTCGCCAGGCTCGCCCGTTTCACCCTCGGCATTCTCGACCAGATTCGCCAAGGTATTGACGGCCATCTGCCCCTCTTCGCCCTGAGCCTGCGAAGGGTCCAGCGCATGCGCCGAGGTCGCTCCCTTGGCCTGGGCGCTTTGTTCCAGCGCCAGGCGCAGGGTCGGCAGGTTGGCCAAAGGGTCGGCGTCAGGGTCGAAGGCTTCCTCGGCGGCCGCCTCCTCGGGTAGCTCGGCGGTGACCTGCGCCTGCGCCGCGGCGGCCTGCAACACCGGCGCCACCGCCTCGGCCTGGGCCTGGATCAGTTGTGCGCCAGGCTGGGCGTCGGTGACCTGGCCGGCAACCAGGCTGGCATCGCGCAAGCCGGCGTCGGCCTGGGCTTGGTCGTCGGCTGGCAATTGTTTGCCGTCATCGGCAACCGCGGGTTTGTCGGCAGCGGCTTTCTTGCCGCCCTGCGCCGCCTCGGGCTTGTCCTTGGGCTTGGCCTCGGCGACCTTGTCGTCCTGCCCGGCGGCCTTGTCGCGGCCCTGCCGGGCCATCACCTGGCCGAAGCCGTCGCCCTTGTCGCCCGGCGCCTGCAGCGGCTTGTCGGCCTGTGCGGTGGCCGAACGCGAGGTGTTGGCAATGGCGTTGCCTTGCAACAATGGGTTGGGTGCGACAGGCATCGAGCGGTCTCCGCGCCAGAAACAAAAAAATCATCCAGCCAGAGACAGGCAAGACTCGCGCCAAGTCGTGTTTCAACCCGCCGAAATGCGCTGCTGCTCACCTCGGTAGAAGCGCTGCACCTCGACGAACTCCAGGTCGATGCGGTTGATCAGGTCCTCGATGCCATACAGCGGGGGCCGCCGCGCGCGCTCCTCCAGCTGCTGGCACAGGCTGGCCAATGCAACCGCGCCCATGTTGCTGCTGCTGCCCTTGAAACTGTGGGCTGCGGAACCGAGCTCTTCGGCACTTTTGGCCGCGTGCAGCTGGCCCAGGCGCCGTTCGGAGTCGTCGAGAAAGGTTTGCACCAACTGCAGGTAGCCATCTTCCATGACCTCACGCAGGTCGCTGAGTACCTTGTGGTCAATATGCATGTCAGTCACTTGTTCACTCCTTGATCAAGCCAGATTATGCCCGAGCCAACCCGTGGCTCACCAGACGAACTCCACATGCGCGCAGCGCCCACCCTCACTCCAGTGCGCGCTGCTGGCCAGCCGCTGCACCAGGTTCAGGCCTCGCCCGCTCAGCCCCTGCTCCAGCGAGGGCCGCGACAGCACCCGTTGCACATCGAACCCGGCACCACTGTCACGGACCTCGATCATCAGACGCCCGCCGTCAGCTTGCGGTTCAACCTTGAAATCGATGCGCACGTAACCGTCGGCCAGTACCCCAAGGCGCCGGGCGCGCTCCTGATAATAGTCGGCAAAGCCCTGTACATCGCGCTTGAGTTGAGAGTCCAGGCCCAGCACGCCGTGCTCCAGGGCGTTGGAATACAGCTCGCTGAGCACGCTGTGCAGGTTGCCGGTACGCGCGCGCAGGCCATGAATCTCCTGCAACAACTGCACCAGGTACGGCACCGGGTTGAAGCGCTTCAGGCTCTGGCCACGCACCTCGAACCCTAGCGACCAGTCCAGCGGGCTGGAGCGGCCGCTATCAGAGTAGATCATCGGCGCCGGCACCCGCTCCTCGGCGCTGAACATACGAATGTCGCACAGGCTGATGTCATCGCGCGGGCGCCCGCCAAAGCGCTCCAGGGCCTGCATCACTTCGTCGAACAACCGCACCGGGTCCCGGTTGTCGGCCAGCACCCTGCGCAGGCGCTGCACACCAAACAGGCGTTCCTGGTCGTCGGCGGTGTCCAGCACGCCGTCCGACAGCAGCAGCAGGCGCTCGCCCGGTGCCAGCGGCAACACCTCGGTACTGTCATCGAAACGCTCGGCGTCCAGGATGCCCAGCGGCAGGTGTCGCGAAGTCAGCGCCGACAGCACCTGGCCATCCACTGCCAGACGATAGCCATCAGGCATGCCACCGTTCCACACCTCCACCGAACCGCGCTGCATGCTGAGGTTGAGCAGCAGCGCACAACAGAACATGTCCACCGGCAGGATACGTTTGAGCTTGGCATTCATCTCGCGCAGGATCTGCGCCATGCCGTAACCCTTGGCAGTCATGCCGTAGAACACTTCGGCCAGCGGCATGGCGCCTACCGCCGCCGGCAGGCCGTGGCCGGTGAAATCGCCAAGCAGCACGCGCATGTCGCCGGACGGGGTGAACGCGGCCAGCATCAGGTCGCCATTGAACAGCGCATAGGGCGATTGCAGGTAGCGGATGTTGGGCGCGGCCAGGCAGCCGGAGTGGGCCACCTTGTCGAACACCGCCTTGGCCACCCGCTGCTCGTTGAGCAGGTGGTGGTGGTGCCGGGCAATCTGGTCGCGCTGCTCCAGCACGGTGGCCTGCAGCCGGCGCAGGCGGTCCATGGCGCGGATCTTGGCGCCGAGAATCACCGCACTGTAGGGCTTGGCCATGAAGTCGTCGCCCCCGGCCTCCAGGCAGCGCACCAGGCCTTCCTCCTCGTTCAATGACGTCAGGAAAATGATCGGCACCAGCGCTTCGCCGGCCAGGGCCTTGATCTGCCGCGCCGCCTCGAAGCCATCCATCACCGGCATCAGCGCATCCAGCAGCACCAGTTGCGGGCGCCGCTCGACGAACAGCGCCACCGCCTGCTCGCCGTTTTCTGCGGTGAATACCTGATGGCCCTGACGGCGCACGATCTGCGCCAGCAGCAGGCGGTCGGCGGCACCGTCTTCGGCGACCAGCACTGTCAACGCCTGTTCGGCCGGCATGTCGGCGCTCAACTGATATCGAAGAGTTTTTCGAAATTGGAGATGGCGAGGATCTTGCGCACATCGGAGCTGGCATGCACCACACGCACATCCGACTCATCGCCGCCCGCATGGTCACGCAGCAACAGCAGCATGCCGAGCGCGGAACTGTCGAGGTAGGTGGTGTCCTTCAGGTCGACGACCACCGAATCTGGCCGGTTGGGCTGGCGTTCGTAGGCGTCACGAAATTCCTGGTGCTTGCCGAAATCGAAGCGCCCCTTGATCTTTATCGTCAGCTTTTTCCCGTCCTGCGAAAAATCAGTCTCGACTGCCATGCTAGCGATTCCTTCGATGATGGCGGATGCAACTCCTTAAAGGTTTAGCAGGCGATGGCGGGGGTGGCAAGCATGCCATTCCCACAGGCGGTGCACCCAGTGTAGGAGCGGCCTTGTGTCGCGAAAGGGCCGCAGAGCGGCCCCGGCGATATTTGCTGCGAAGCTGAAATCCTGGGGCCGCTGCGCGCCCCTTTCGCGACACAAGGCCGCTCCTACAGGGTACCGCGCAAGCCCAATGGGCAGCTTAAAGGTGATTCTGCCGCGGCAGACGTTGTGACAGCTCGTCGAGCAAGCGCTGCTCGCGCTTGTCTTCGGCGCGCCGGGCTTCGTCCAGGTAGCGCTGCACCAGCTTGCGCAAGCCTTCCACCCGGGCATAGGCCTGCTGCCAGGTGCCGCGTGCGTTGTCGAGGTTGTTCTGGTGCCAGACCAGGCTCTGGCGCTGCTGGGTCATGGCCGTTTCCAGCTGCCCGAGGAAGCGCTGGTAATTGACCAGCCAGCTGCCATTGACCCCCTGCCCGCCACGGTTGATCCACTGCAGCTGGTAATCCTCGCGAAACCGCTCGAGTTCGGCCAGCTTGGCCTGGGCCGTGGCCACCTGCTGCTGGAAATGCCCAAGGCGCTGGGCAGCCTTGCGCTCGGCCTCCTCGGCCATGTCCACCACCGGCGCCAGGCGCGCGGCACGTCCGGGCAGCGCCATGATCTATCAGCCGGCCGGGGGCGTGAAGATCGCCCCCAACTGGTCGCGGCTTTGCGCCATGCCCACGTTCTCGCGCAAGCCCTGACGCAGAAACTCCACCAGCTTCGATTGCAAGGCAATGGCCAGGTCGGTTTCCGGGTCGCCACCGGCCACATAGGCACCCACGCTGATCAAGTCGCGGCTCTGCGACAGGCGCGACCACAACTGCTTGAACTTCTGCGCCTGGCGCAAATGGTCGGCATCGACCACCTGGGGCATGACTCGGCTGATCGAGGCTTCGATGTCGATGGCCGGGTAATGGCCTTCCTCGGCCAGCCGCCGCGACAGCACGAAGTGGCCATCGAGTACACCACGCGCCGAGTCGGCAATCGGGTCCTGTTGGTCGTCGCCCTCGGACAACACGGTGTAGAACGCGGTGATCGAACCACCACCTGGCTCGCCGTTGCCGGCCCGCTCTACCAGTTTGGGCAGCTTGGCGAACACCGACGGCGGGTAACCCCGGGTGGCCGGCGGCTCGCCGATAGCCAGGGCAATTTCACGCTGGGCCTGGGCGAAACGGGTCAACGAGTCCATCAGCAACAGCACGTTCTTGCCCTTGTCGCGGAAGTACTCGGCAATACGTGTGCAGTACATGGCGGCGCGCAGGCGCATCAGCGGCGCATCGTCGGCGGGCGAAGCGACCACCACCGAGCGCTTGAGGCCTTCCTCACCAAGGATATGCTCGATGAATTCCTTGACCTCGCGGCCCCGCTCGCCGATCAGGCCGACGACGATGATCTCGGCTTCGGTGAAGCGGGTCATCATGCCCAGCAACACCGACTTGCCCACACCGGTACCGGCGAACAGGCCCAGGCGCTGGCCGCGACCGACGGTGAGCAGGCCATTGATGCTGCGAATACCCACATCCAGCGGCTTGCTGATGGGGTCGCGGTTCAACGGGTTGATCACCGGGCCGTCCATCGGCACCCAGTCCTCGGCCTTCATCCCGCCCTTGCCATCCAGCGCACGGCCGGCGCCGTCGAGCACCCGGCCGAGCATGCTCATGCCCATGGGCAGGCGGCCGCCGTCATCCAGCGGCACCACCCGGGCGCCGGGGGCGATGCCGACGATGCTGCCGACCGGCATGAGGAATACCTTGGGCCCGGCAAAGCCCATGACTTCGGCCTCCACCTGCACCGGTTGGTAGCTGTCGTCGTTGATTACCAGGCAGCGGCTGCCGACTGCAGCGCGCAGGCCTTCGGCTTCCAGGGTGAGGCCGACCATACGCAGCAGGCGGCCTTCGACGATGGGCTGGGCCGGCAGCTCGATGGCCTCGGCATAACTGCCCAGGCGCTTGCCGAAACTGGTGCGCTTAAGGTGCATCGGGGGTATCCACCGGGCGGTCCAGGTCAACGGACATATCCGCTGCCGCCGGGTGCAGCGAATGGTCGTGCAACTGGTCGAACAGTTGCGCCACGGCTTTCTCGATGCGGGTTTCCATGGTCGCGTCGATGCGGCTGTGCGCGGTCTCGATACGGCAGCCGCCTGGTAGCAGTGCGCTGTCCTCGAGCAGCCGCCAGCTTTCCTCATGGCGCTCGCGCAGGGCCTTGGCCAGCTCGAAATCCTGCGGGTTGAGGTGGATGCGGATATTGTCCGCGCCCATGGGCAGCAGCTTGAGCGCTTCGCGCAGTACCTGGGTGATCTGGCTGGAATCGCCCCGCAGTTCGCGACCGATCACCTGGCGGGTCATGTGAGCCACCAGGTGGACCAGAGCCTTCTCGATCTGCGTGTCCTGCTCGGCGATCGGCTCCATCAGGTTGGTCATCAGCCGGTCGAGGCTTTCCAGCTTGGTCTTCAGGGCCTCTTCGGCCTCCTGGCGGACCTTGAGCTGGGTGCTATGGAAGCCCTCGCGCTCACCGGTGGCGAAGCCTTCGTTGTAGGCCTCCTGGCGGATGGCCTCGAGTTCTTCCAGGGTCAGCGGCTGGACTTCTTCCAGCGGCACTTCCTCGACTTCTTCCTCGATTACCTCGGGTTCCGGTTCCGGCTCCGGTTCGGGCTCAGGCTCCGGTTCCGGGTCGAAGCTGGGCAGCGCCCATACGTCCACGCCCTCGAGGTCGCGGGCGCGGATCAGGTCGCTGGGGTGATGTTCTTTGGTGGACATGTTTTCAGGTACTCAACGCATGTTCGACCAACGCGGGTCTCTGTGGGAGCGGGCATGTCGAGGCGTCGAACCGCCGCGAACACGGGCAACGCCCGTGCCATCCACCGCGGCGCCTGCTTCGCGGGCACGCCCGCTCCCACAAGGTCAACGGTGGGTTCACCATCAGTGTCAGATCATTTCCTCGGCACCCTTGCCGCCGAGCACGATCTCGCCGGCCTCGGCCATGCGGCGGGCGATGGTGAGGATTTCCTTCTGCGCCGTTTCCACGTCGCTGACCCGCACCGGCCCCTTGGCTTCCAGGTCGTCGCGCAACAGCTCCGAGGCACGCTTGGACATGTTCTTGAAGATCTTGTCCTTGACCCGCTCGTCGGCGCCCTTGAGCGACACCACCAGCACGTCGGACGAGACTTCGCGCAGCAGCGCCTGGATGCCTCGGTCGTCGACGTCGGCGAGGTTGTTGAAGACGAACATCAGGTCTTCGATCTGCTCCGACAGGTCGCTGTCGATCTCGCGGATCGCGTCCATCAGTGCACCTTCCACCGAGCTGTCGAGGAAGTTCATGATGTCGGCGGCGCGCTTGATGCCGCCCAAGGTGGTACGCGCTGCGTTGGAGTTGCCCGAGAACTGCTTCTCGAGGATCTGGTTCAGCTCCTTCAGCGCCGCCGGCTGCACGGTGTTCAGCGACGACACGCGCAGGACGATGTCCAGGCGCACCTTGTGGTCGAAGTTGCTCAGCACTTCACCGGCCTGGTCGGGGTCGAGGTAGGCAACCACGATGGCCTGGATCTGCGGGTGCTCGTAGCGGATCACGTCGGCAACGGCGCGCGGCTCCATCCACTTGAGGCTGTCCAGGCCGCTGGTGTTGCCACCGAGCAGGATGCGGTCGACCAGGCCGTTGGCCTTGTCCTCGCCCAGGGCCTGGTTGAGCATCTTGCGGATATAGGCATCGGAGCCCACGCCCAGGCTGGTCTGGTCGCCGACGATTTCGACGAACTCGCTCATCACCTGCTCGACCTGTTCACGGTGCACATTGCCCATCTGCGCCATGGCCACACCCACCCGCTGCACTTCCTTGGGCCCCATGTGCCGCAGCACCTGGGCGGCATCGGTCTCGCCCAGCGAAAGCAGGAGGATCGCCGCCTTGTCGACGCGGCTCAGCTTGGCGGTAACGGCTCGGTTATCACTCATCGGCGTTGATCCACTCTTTCACGACCTGGGCAACGCGGCCCGGGTCTTCGGCCACCAGGCCTTTGATTGCGTTGAGCTGTGCCTCGTAACCCTCGTTCGGGCTAGGCAGCAGAATGCTTGTCGGGCCACCCAGACTGACGCGGTCGTTGGCCAGTTCGCCATCCAGACCCATCATGCCGCCCAGCTCCATGTCGCTATCCGGGGCAGCCTGCTTGCCGCCCCCTGTAATGTTGTTCAGCACCGGGCGCAGCACACCGAACACCAGCACCAGGATGAACACCACGCCCAGCACTTGCTTGACGATGTCCCAGAACCACGGCTGCTGGTAGAAGGCGATGTCGGCGATCTCTTCGCCGCGGTCGGCGGCGAACGGCACGTTGATCACCGTCACGCTGTCGCCACGGCTGGCGTCGAAGCCGACCGCGTCCTGTACCAGGCGAGTGAAGCGTGCCAGGTCCTCGGCACCCCATGGCGCACGGGTGGCGTCGCCGGTGGCCGGGTCGATCTTGACCTGGTCGTCCACCACCACCGCCACCGACAGGCGGGTCATGCGCCCCTGCTGCTGGCGGGTGTGGCTGATGGAACGGTCCAGTTCGAAGTTCTTGGTGCTTTGCTGGCGCTTGTCCGACGGGTACGGCGCGAGCATCGGCTGGCCGGTGGCCGGGTCCATGATCTGCTGGCCGTTGGCATCCACCAGCGGCTGGCCAGGCTGGATGGCCGCGGCCGGGGTAGCGGCACCACCGGTGGTCTGCGGTGCCGAGGCCGGGCCTGGCGGCTGGTTGCTCAGCGCACCGGGTACACCTTGCGGGCCCTGGCTGCTGGCACGTTGTTCATCGACCGACTGCTCGCTGCGCAGCGCCGGCTGATCTGGGTTGAATTGCTCGGAGGTGGACTCGACCGCACTGAAGTCCAGGTCGGCGGACACTTCGGCCTTGTAGCGGTCATTGCCCAGCACCGGCTGCAGGATGTTGTGCACCCGCTGGGTGAGCATGCTTTCCACCCGGCGGCTGTAGTCGAACTGTTTGCCTGCCTGGGTCAGGGCGGTGTCCTGGATCTGCTCGGACAGCAGGTTGCCCTTCTGGTCGACCACGGTGACCTGGGACTTGTCCAGTTCCGGCACGCTGGTGGCCACCAGGTTGACGATGGCCATCACCTGCCCGGCTTCCAGGGCACGGCCCGGGTACAGCTCGACCAGTACCGAGGCGCTGGGCTTGCGTTCGTCACGCACGAACACCGAGCTTTTCGGGATGGCCAGGTGCACGCGCGCACCCTTGACGTTGTTCAGGCTGGACACGGTACGCGCCAGCTCGCCTTCCAGGCTGCGACGGTAACGGGTGGCTTCCATGAACTGGCTGGTGCCCAGGCCCTGCTCCTTGTCGAGCAACTCGAAGCCGACGTTGCCATCGCTTGGTGCCACGCCGGCGGCCGCCAGTTTCAGGCGCGCACGGGAGAGGTCGTCGGCCTTGACCAGCAGAGCACCGGAATTGGGCTCGACGTTGTAGGGGATGTCGGCGGCGGCCAGGGTGTCCATGACCTGCTTGGTGTCCATGCCCGCCAGGCTGCCGTACAGCGGACGGTAATCGGGTTGTTGCGACCACAGCACCACGGCAAAGCCGATCGCCACGCTGGCGGCCAGGCCGACCAGAAGGCCGATCTGACGCAGCATGGGCATCTGCGCGATGTTTTCCAGAAACGCCATGCCGAACAGCGGCGGTTTGGCCGCGGGCGGGCCGCTTTTGGCAGGGGCGTTGTCGACGACTGCTTCAGCCATGGTTTACGTCCGTCCTCAAACCGGCATCTGCATGATGTCCTGGTACGCCTGGACCAGCTTGTTGCGTACCTGGGTCAGGGCCTGCATCGACACGCTGGCCTTTTGCGAAGCGATCATCACGTCGGTCAGGTCGACGCCACTCTTGCCGATCTCGAAAGCGTTGGCCAACTGGGTCGAAGCCTGCTGCGTCTCATGCACCTTGCCGATGGCCTGGCCGAGCATGTCGGCAAAGGTACTTTGCCCGGGTGCCAACTCGGGGGCAGCGGCCACCTTGGGCAGCGACATGGCATCGGCCTGCATGGCCCGCATGTCCAGCATCAGACGATTGAATTCAACACCTTGGCTCATGACCCTTCTCTCTCCTGCGGCCGCATTTTTTTGACAGTGATGCGGCGAATAGCCAACCTAAAGCAACAAAGGTGCCAGCCTTGGGAATCACCGCCCCGTCCGCTTGCGCGATCTTTGTAGGAGCGGCCTTGTGTCGCGATAGGGGCGCGGAGCGGCCCCACATCTGCGCTTCGCCGCCGATATCGCCGGGGCCGCCTTGCGGCCCTATCGCGACACAAGGCCGCTCCTACAGGGGGCGCATCTGCAGCGGCTGCAGTGTCAATCAGCCGAACAGGCTGGCCTCGACGTCAAACCCGGCATCGCGCATCTGCGCCAGCTTGTAGCGCAGTGTACGCGGGCTTATCCCCAGGCGTTCGGCGGCCTCTTTGCGGCGGCCGCGCTCGGCGCGCAGGGTGTCGATGATCATCTGGTACTCATGACGACGCATGTCATCCCCCAGCCCGCCAGGCTCGGCCAGCACCTCAGGTGATGGCTCGATGCCAGCTGACAATGGAATGGCGCCTGCCAGACAAAAATCCGCCGCCTCGATCACCCCGCCCTGCTGCAGGATCAGCGCCCGCTGCAGGGCGTTGTCCAGTTCGCGTACGTTGCCCGGCCAAGCGTACGCCTGCAGGCAGGCTCGGGCCTGGGGCGACAGCTGCACCGGGGCGTGCTTCATCTTCGCCACGTGACGCGCCAACAGGCGCTCGGCCAGTTGCAGGATGTCACCCGGGCGTTCGCGCAGCGGGCGCCAGGCCAGGGGGAACACCGACAGGCGGTAGTACAAATCTTCACGGAAACGCCCGGCCGCCACTTCGCCAGCCAGGTCACGGTTGGTGGTGGCCAGCACGCGAATATCCAGACTGATCGGCTTGCGCCCGCCCACCCGCTCCACCTCGCGCTCCTGCAGCACGCGCAGCAGCTTGGCCTGCAAGGCCATTGGCATTTCCGAGATTTCGTCGAGCAGCAAGGTGCCACCTTCGGCCTGCTCGAACTTGCCGGCCTGGGCAGCGATGGCGCCGGTGAAGGCACCCTTCTCGTGGCCGAACAGGGTGGCCTCGAGCATGTTGTCGGGGATGGCAGCACAATTGATCGCCACGAAGGGCTGCGCCGCCCGCGGCGACTGCTGGTGAATGAAGCGCGCCAGCACTTCCTTGCCGGTACCGGATTCGCCGGAAATCAGCACGGTCGAGTCACTGCGCGCCACCCGCGTGGCCAGCTCCAGCAACTGTCGACTGGCCGGCTCGCAGGCCACCGGGCCTTCCTCTTCAGCCACGCGCCCGGCGGCATGCCGCTCGACCAGGCTGAGCAAGGCCTTGGGTTCGAATGGCTTGACCAGATAGTCGGCAGCCCCTTGGCGCATCGCCTCGACGGCACGCTCCACCGCGGCATGCGCGGTCATCAGCAACACGGGCAGTTGCGGTTGCTGGCGGCGCAGCTGGGCCAGCAGTTGGTGCCCATCCATGCCAGGCATGTTCACATCGCTGACTACCAGGCTGAAGGCCTCCTCCAGCACCGCTTCCAGCGCTTCTTCGGCACTGCCCACCGCCTGGTAGGCGAAGCCGCCGATTTCCAGGGTATCGCCCAGCGCCTGGCGCAATACGCGGTCGTCCTCGACCAGCAGCACCTTGATCGCCATTACATGCCCTCCGCCAGTTGCCCGTCGATCAACGGCAGCTCCACCCGCACACAGGTACCACGGCCAACCTTCGAGCGCAGGCGCAGCGTACCCTGGTGCGCGCGCACCACGGCCTTGACCACGGCCAGGCCCAGGCCGGTGCCGGTAGTCTTGGTGGTCAGGAACGGTTCGCCCAGGCGGCCGAGCAGCTCGGCATCGATGCCACTGCCGGCGTCGCTTACACACAGCTGCAGGCTGCGCTCGCGGCGGAACAGGTGCACCTTCAGTCGCGCCGGGCCGTCGCTGGCTTGCAGCGCATTTTCGATCAGGTTGAGCAATGCACCAACCAGGGTGTCCCGGTTGCACAGCAGCTCACCCAGGTGGCTGTCACACTGCCAGCGCACGGCGTGCCCTTGCACATGCGCCTGGGCAGCCTGCTGCAGGGCCTGGAACAAGGCTTTTGGCGTGACTCGGTCATTCAGCGGCAGTTCGCCACGGGCGAATACCAGCATGTCGCGCACCTGGTGTTCCAGCTCATGCAGGCGCTCCTTCAGGGTGCCGGCAAAGCGCTGGCGGGTTTCCGCGCCCAGCTCTTGTTCGGGATCAGCCAGGTGGCTGGCGTAGAGCATTGCCGCGGACAGTGGCGTGCGGATCTGGTGCGCCAGCGAGGCGACCATGCGCCCCAGCGAAGACAGGCGCTCGTGGCGGGCCAGTTGGTCTTGCAGGCGACGGGTTTCGGTCAGGTCGTTGAGCAACACCAATTGGCCAGGCTCGGCATCCAGCGAGCGAGTGGCAATGGACAGACGGCGGCCGTCGCGCAGCGAGACTTCGTGACCGTCATCCTTGCGCGGGGCAAAGCTGCGGGCGATTACCTGGCGCCACAGCTGGCCGACCAGCGGCTCGCCGAGCAGTTCGCAGGCGGCCGGGTTGGCTTCGCGTACCAGGCCGTGGCCATCGATCACGATCACCCCGCCAGGCAGCAGGTCCAGCAGGTTCTGCAGGCGGTTGGCCAGGCGTTCCTTTTCGCTCAGTTCATCGATGCGCTGGGCGCTGACCACCGCCAGCTCGCCCTTGAGTTCGCTGACCCGGGCTTCGAGCAGGCTGTAGGACTGGCTCAGTTGGCTGGACACCTGGTTGAACAGCGCGAAGGCTTGTTCGACACCCTGGCGGCTGTCCTGCTCGACCGGGGTTTGCCCCTGCGGATCGGGGGCTAGGGATACGTGGGCGGCCTGGGGCATCTTGCTCTCTCGCGTGGCTGACCGTCATAAAAACGGTGTGTTGCCAGCGGTGTAGCAATAGCCGTGCCGGAGATGGGGTTTAATGCAGGGCTTGAGATTTGTGGTGGGGCGCAAATCGAGCGCCGCCCGCGCGGCGCTTCGCGGGTATACGCCTTGACACTTTCTGCGCCCGTGAGACCGAGCGCCGCCCGCGCGGCGCTTCGCGGGTATTCGCCTTGACACTTTCTGCGCCTGTGAGATCGAGCGCCGCCCGCGCGGCGCTTCGCGGGTATTCGCCTTGACACTTTCTGCGCCTGTGAGACCGAGCGCCGCCCGCGCGGCGCTTCGCGGGACAAGCCCGCTCCCACATTTGTTGCAACGTGGCCATGCCTGTGGGAGAGGCGTTGCCAGCCTTGGTGCAAGGCTTGAGACAAGTGGAGCGGCAGTAGTGCCAACCCAGAAATACAGCCACCCCACCAAGGCTGACAACCATGGCCTGACAGGTTCGGCACGTTGCAACAAATGTGGGAGCGGGCTTGTCCCGCGAAGCGCCGCGCGGGCGGCGCTCGATCTCACAGGCGCAGAAAGTGCAACGGCAAACGCAACGACAAACACTCGCGAAGCGCCGCGCGGGCGGCGCTCACCGCTTCCAGATGACTCAGACCCATACGGCGTCCCAATGTGGATAATCACCGACCCTACTTGCCAACCCCGCCCGCAATGGGTTGCAAATTACATATTTCGCCACCCTGCGAATGTCTTCCTCTCGCCGAATGGCATGGTCCTGATAGCCCGCTTGCCACACTTTTTCGCGCCTCATTCCTCGGTGATACAACGCATGACTGCTGCGCGACTTAAATCGTCGCATCAAGCTACATAATGTCGAGTCGTTCAGCTGAATCAACCAATGGAGATGGTCCGGCATCACAACCCAGGCCAATGACTGACACGCACCTTCGCGCTCAGCCTGCCGAAGTTGCTGAATCACCGCTCGGGCCAGCCAAAAATCCGTGAAGATTCGCTTTCGATTATTCGTTACGGTTGTTAACAGATACATGCCGCCGGGCATGGAGAAGCGGCCACGGCGCAAGAGATGGGATTGAGCACGCTCCATGTGGTTTCCTCGCACAAAGGTTCAGGAAACATAGGCGCATGCGAAGGATTGGAGCACTGAAAAGTATTGCGGAATGTGGGGTGTATGGGGTGCGATCGAGCGCCGCCCGCGCGGCGCTTCGCGGGACAAGCCCGCTCCCACATTTGTTGCAACGTGGCCATGCCTGTGGGAGAGGCGTTGCCCGCTTTGGCGGAGTGTTTGGGACCTGCGAGGCGGCGGTAGCGCCAGCCGGGAAACCGCGTCAAGGCAACAAGGCTGACAACCATGGCCTGATAGGTTCGGCACGTTGCAACAAATGTGGGAGCGGGCTTGCCCCGCGAAGCGCCGCGCGGGCGGCGCCCGATCTCACAGGCGCAGAAAGTACAACGGCAAACACCCGCGAAGCGCCGCGCGGGCGGCGCTCGATCTAACAGGCACCATCAACGCCAAGCCGAACACCCCGCCCCAGCCGTCAATCCTCCGCCTGGTCCTCGCCCCCCTGACGGCTCATGCCGTACTTGCGCATCTTCTCGACCAGGGTGGTACGACGTATACGCAAACGTTCAGCCGCGCGCGCAACGATACCGTTGGCATCGTCCAGCGCCTGTTGGATCAGGCCCTGCTCCAGGCTACCCAGGTAGTCCTTCAGGTCCAGGCCTTCAGGTGGCAGCATGGCGTGGTTGCTGAAGTTCGGCGTATGGCCGTTGATCGCCACGCGCTCTTCCAGGTCGCTGCGCAGGCTGTCGACCATCTGCTCGTCTTCGTCATCGACGTAACGGAATTTCTTCGGCAGCTCGGACACGCCAATCACCCCGTACGGGTGCATGATCGCCATGCGCTCGACCAGGTTGGCCAGCTCGCGAACGTTGCCCGGCCAGCCGTGGCGACACAGCGACATGATCGACGCGGAGTTGAAGCGGATGGACCCGCGCTTCTCGTGCTCCATGCGCGAGATCAGCTCATTCATCAGCAGCGGGATGTCTTCCACCCGCTCACGCAGCGGCGCCATCTCGATGGGGAACACGTTCAGGCGGTAGTACAGGTCTTCGCGGAACGTGCCCTCCTCGATCATGGTCTCGAGGTTCTTGTGGGTCGCGGCAATGATGCGCACATCGATGCTCTGGGTCTTGTTGCTGCCCACGCGCTCGAAGGTACGTTCCTGCAGCACGCGCAACAGCTTGACCTGCATCGGCAACGGCATGTCACCGATTTCGTCGAGGAACAGGGTACCGCCGTTGGCCAACTCGAAACGCCCGGCACGGCTGGTGATCGCCCCGGTGAAAGCGCCCTTCTCGTGGCCGAACAGTTCGCTTTCCAGCAGTTCGGCCGGGATCGCACCGCAGTTGACCGGCACGAACGGCGCCTCGCGGCGCTTGGAATGGTAGTGCAGGTTGCGCGCGACCACTTCCTTGCCGGTGCCGGACTAACCCAGGATCAGCACGCTGGCATCGGTATCGGCCACCTGCTGCATCATCTGCCGCACGTGCTGGATGGCACGGCTGGTGCCGACCAGACTGCGGAACAGGTTGGGTTCGCGCTGGCGACCACGCTCGCGCGCCTGGTCGTACATCTCGCGATAGACCTGGGCACGGTGCAGCGAATCCAGCAGCTGGCTGTAGCTTGGCGGCATTTCCAGGTTGGAAAGCACCCGGCGGCGAAGGTCTTCCGGGAACTCAGCAGAAGAAATTTCACCTAAAAGCAGAACCGGAAGGAACTCATCCCACCCAGTCACTGTCTTAACGAGCCCAAGCACACTGCCCGGGGCATTTACAGTGCCGATAAGCACGCACAGCACTTCGCGACTCGAAGACAACGGCTCGACCACCTGCTGCCAGTCCTGGCTGGAGCAAGCGAGGTTTTCTTCGCCGAGGAAGTTAAGCACCACCGCCAGGTCGCGGCGGCGTGCGCTGTCGTCGTCGATCAGCAGAATCTTGGTTTCACGCCACATGCAATAGCAACTTCCCTAGTCATATCGGCGCCCGAGGGCGTGCTCGACATCATTCCGACTGAATGGTCAGTGTTCGGACGTCTGAAATTCGAAAACAGCCACTAGTAAAGTCAAAAACTTAAAGGCAGTCAAATTTATGGCGCCGAAGCGTTGCATTCTGGCCAGCTTCAGCTGAACAGATGGTATACCTTTGTGGCGTGTTTCGCTTGGTTGATATTCGACATTTGTGTGACCAAGGATTGACGCTCGTCACTTGCAACGTCGATTAGCTGACGATAAACCGCCATCAACGCCTCCAGATTAGCCCGCACGGCGGCTTCATCCCCCTGCCCTTCCTGCAGCACTTTATCCATCAGGGCCCGACACACCAGGTCGAGTTCACCGATGGCCGCCCAGTCGCGCGCTTGCAGGGCCTGGCTCAGGGCCAGACGGGTATCTTCAATTTGCTGCAACGCGCTCATAGGGGTGTCCTCAGGGTGTTATTGCTCGGCGGTGGCGATGGCGTCCCAGCCGCTTTTCACAGTGATCATCAGCTGTGCGACTTCATCGATAATTGCCGGGTCGCTGTGCAGGTTGGCCTGGGTCAGTCGACGGGCCATGTAGTCGTACAGGCTGTCCAGGCGGTCCAGTTCGTCCGGGTTGTCGGTCTTTTCCTTGTCCAGGCCTTCACGCAGCCCGCCGATGATGTCGATGGCCTTGCCCAGCATCAGGCCCTTCTGCGCGACATCACCGCGAGCAAGGGCACCTTTCGCCTGAGCCATGCGATCAAGCGAGCCTTCCATCAGCATCTGCACCAGGCGGTGCGGGGTGGCTTCGGAAATCTGGGCGTGGGAATTGACCTTCTGGTACTGGCGAAGGGCTCTCATCGGGTGCATGGGGGATCCTCAGTGAACGGGGCTGAACGGGGGCCGCATACCTATTGCATCGGCCTCAGCCCGGCTTTCTTTAACGTAATCAGTCGTCGCTATTGGACTTGTTCAAGGCGTTAAGCGTGGTCATCACGCTGTCGCTGGTGGCCTTGAGCTGAGCAACCATGGTGTCCATGGCGTTGTATTTTTTGGTCAGCGTATCGGTAAGCGACGTGATACGGCGATCAAGCGCTGCCTGTGCCTCATCTAGATCCTTGAGCTGGTTGGTCAAGTTTGTCTGGCGAGTCTCCAGTATCCCGCCAGTTTTTACATAATCCTCGGTAGTGTTTGTCAGCCGGGTCAGAAGGCCATCTTTACCGGTAAACAGGCCACTGATATCAGCCCCGTAGGTCTTGACCGCTGCATCCCACTTCGTATCGTTAAATTCCAGCAGGCCGGTCTTCTGGACAGTATTGATGCCCAGCTGTGACAGGCTACTCAAACCGGTAATCCCGACGCTACGAGTGATCTCGCTACGGATCGAGTTGACAAGCGAGCGCATGGTTGCGTCGCCGGTCAACGCTGCCGCTCCGGTGGCAGAGCCGTCAGCGCCCGTGGTGACCTTGGTCTGGGCGTTGACTGCAGTCATAAGCGCGTTGTACGCCGTGACAAAGGACTGTACGGAGGTCTTTAAGGTATCGTTGTTGCTGGTGATACCAAGGTTGGCCTTACCCTCCTTGACCAGCGTGATATCGACACCACTGACAGCCCCAGTGACAGTATTGGAAGCTGACTCCAGCTCCAAACCGTCCAGTGTGTATTTGGCATTTTGCGGTTTAGCGATTGTAGTGACCCCGGTCGCCATGCTGGCATCTCCACCAAGCGTCAACTCGGTACCTTCGCCCATCTTTGTAGACGAGAATATCAGCCGCGAGCCTTTGGCATCTGTAACGATGTTGGCTGTAATACCTTTGGACTGAAGCTGACCGTTGATTGCATCGCGAGCCTCCTGCAGCGTTGCACCATCAGCGATGGAAACGCTGTGGGTAGAACTGCCCTGACTGATAGTGAGGGTTTGGGATGCACCCGAATCGTTTACAACGGTAGAGGTCTTGTCATAAACCTGCGTCGATATCTTCGAAGCCGTTGCCAACTGGGTTACCTCAAGCGCGTAATTGCCCGACGAAGCCCCGTCGCCCAGCTTGATCTTTGCAATCGCCTCGTCCGACGACGACGACGCCAGACCAGAGAAGCTTGATGCCGTATTCAGCTTGGCGATAGCCGCACGGAACGTGTCCAGCGCACTTTTGATGGTACCGATGGCCGACAGCGAAGTAGTGGCCGTGGTGGCTTGGGCATTGATCTGTTTCTGCTTGGGCGCCTTTTCGGCATTTGCTAGCGCCGCAACGATTTCGTCGATCTTAAGACCAGAACCCAGGCCGGTAATAGTTGAACTCGCCATCTTCACTCTCCATTTCGGTGACCGTCGAAAAGCCGACGAAAACGCGTCCGTGCGGCTTTACAACAAAAGCCGTGCCAATCAGGCCTGAATGTCGAACAACAGGCTGTTGGCATCCTTCAGATTTTCCGCCAGCTTCAGCGCCACTTCGGAGGGCAGCTGACGGATGACTTCGCCGCTTTGACGGGCAATAACCTTGACCACCACCTGACCGGTGGAGTCATCGATTGAAAAGTCCAGTTGTCGCTCTGAAGCCTTGACGAAGTCCTGGATGGCACTGAGGGCGCTTTCCAGTTCTGGCCGAGCTACAGGCTGAGATTCTTGATTGGCAGGCTCGTTGGCCGCCTGGTCGCTTGCTTGCCGCTTGCTCGTCGATGTGTCGGGCGCAGCGGAGGCGGGATAGGACAGGCCCAGTTTCACGCTCATATCCATGTCTTACACCTCTTATTCTCGGAAAGACGAAAGGGTACGTCACCGTACCCTTCGTCAAAACTACTCAGCTTTTGGAATTAGCCCAGCAGTTTCAGTACCGACGATGGCAGCTGGTTAGCCTGGGACAGGATCGCGGTGGATGCCTGTTGCAGGGTCTGCTGCTTGGTCAGTTCGGCAGTTTCAGATGCGAAGTCGGCATCTTGTACACGGCTGCGGGCAGCAGTAGAGTTTTCGCCGATGCTCTGCAGGTTATCAACGGTGCTGTCGAAACGGTTTTGAACAGCACCCAGCTGAGAACGCTGGCTGTCTACCTGCTGGATTGCACCATCAAGAGCCTGGATCGCTTGCTGCGCGCTGGCGGCGTCCAGGATGCTCAGGTCGTTGACCGAAGTATTCATAGTCACTGCGTTGGTGGTACCAGCGCTCAGACCCAGAGCAGCAAGGCCAGTGCCATTGCTACCATCTGCAATTACGATGTTTTGGTCAGCGAACAGGCCCAAGGTACCGTCGTCGTTTACAGAGGCAGTAACGCCGCTGCTCGAGCTGTTGATAGCTGCAGCGATGGCCGCCATGTCGTCGTCTTTCTTGAATTTGACTTCGACATTGTTGACGGTGATCGAGGTAGCCTCGGTCAGCTTGGCCTTGGTGTTACCGGAGGTCAGACCCAAGGTGTCCAGTGCGCCAGCGCTGTTGTTTTCCAGCTTGATGTCTTTGCCATCGGCCGAGGTCAGGATCAGGCGACCATCAGCGCTGGCGCTAGCGGTCACACCAGTGGCCTTAGTACCAGCGCCAGAACCAGCAGCACCAGCACCGTCATTGATCGAAGCAACGATAGAGCTCAGGGTATCGCCAGCCTTGAAGCTGAACGACTGACCATTGACCTTGATGGAAGCATCGGAAGTCAGGCCAGTAGTGGTCGTTACTGCTTTATCGGCTGCAGCGGTGTTATAGCCAAAGGCGGTTGCAATAGCGGTACTAGTGGCCTGTCCAATGGTGAAATCAGTTTTGGAACTCAGGCTAAGCGAGCCAGTGCCATCACCGTTATCAGCAATTTTGGCAGTTACACCAGTCGAGGAAGAGTACTGGTTAACTTTATTTACAACATCTTCCAGGGTATCAGTTGCTGCGAGACGAATTGCAGAACTGCCAATGACCAAGTCGCCGGCTGCGCCAATTGCCTGGACACCCATCTGCACGGTGCCGTCCGTGTTAGCACTACCACCGATTGCGGTAGCACCGGCTGTCAGACCGATTGCGGTCAGGGTACCGGCATCACCAGCGAGGGCCATGTCGGCACCGGTATTGTTGAGGCGAAGCACACCGCCTTGATTCGATGCAGTGATGCCGGCGACACCTGCAGCATTGATCTTGGTAACGATGCTATCCAGATTATCGGTTGCAGCCAAATCAACATCAGTAGTGCCAAGGGTGATTTTGCCAGCACCAGCAGCGCCCAACGTTTTCTCTTGAGCAACAAATTTCGCGGAACTTACGTCGTTCGCATTGGAAGTAATTACCCCAGCCTTGCCTGTTACAACAGCGCTCAGCTTGTTGGTACCCGCATCTACCGAAGCTTCGTTATAAGTACCTTTCAACTCACTAGCGCTAACGCTCTTCATGCCGAACGAGATAGTTTCGTTCGCATTCGCGCCAACCTGGAAGCTGGTGCTGGTGAAAGTACCATCCAGCAAGTTACGACCACCGAAAGTAGTGGTGCTGGAAATACGGGTCAGTTCGCCCGACAGTGCGGTGAACTCTTGCTGCAGCGAGGTACGGTCTTCATCGCTGTTCGAGCCGTTCGCCGATTGCAGAGCCAGTTCGCGCATACGCTGCAGGATGTTGGTGGAAGCCTGCATCGCGCCTTCAGCGGTCTGGGCGATGGAGATACCGTCGTTGGCGTTTTTAACGGCAACGTTGAGGCCGCTGATCTGGCTGGTCAGACGGTTGGAAATTTGCAGGCCAGCGGCGTCGTCTTTGGCGCTGTTGATTTTCAGGCCAGAGGACAGGCGGGACATCGAGGTACCCAGCGCGTCGGAAGCACGGTTCAGGTTCTTCTGAACGCCCAAGGAGGTGATGTTGGTGTTAACGGTCAAAGCCATGACGAATTCCTCGTTGTATGGATACTGCGGCTTCCGGCCCTGGCGACAGCCGGGTGTGGCCTAGAGAACCTTCGTAATAGTTATCGTCGGGTGCGCGGGTTGCTTGAGGGCGTTTTTGAAAAAAAAATGCTGGCATGGGGCCAGCCCTGAGAAATCAAGGGGTTAAGGGCGGTTTATTGGCGTCAAAAACCGTGTAAAGAGCAGGCTAAATGCCATCTCCCAGTAGCACTACCCTCCCCGTGTGGGAGCGGGTTTACCCGCGAAGAAAGCGACGCGGTGGCTGGCACCGGCTTCGCCGGTGTTCGCGGGTGAACCCGCTCCCACAGGGAGTGGTGCAGGCTTTCAGGTTTTTGAGCTGGACAGTTGCCCCACAGAGCCTGATGTGAGGCCAGACATTTTTTTCAGGTATGAAAAAAGCGCCGGGCGGTGGCCGCCGGGCGCTTTTTTTGGACTGCTGGGATCAGTCGCGGTACAGGATGGCCGAGCCCCACGACAGGCCCACGCCAAAGCCACTGATCGCCACGCGCTTCCAGCTGCCGTCGAGCATGTGCTTCTGCAGCAGCAGCGGCACGCTGGACGACACGGTGTTGCCGGTTTCCAGCATGTCCTTGACGAACTTTTCCGGATGCTCCTCTTCGAAACGCCGGGCCACGGCATCGACAATCGCCGCACTGCCCTGGTGGATGCAGAAGGCGTCGATATCCGACGACTTCAGGCCGCTGGCATCCAGCAGTTCGTGCAGGTGCGCCGGCACCTTGACCAGGGCAAAGTTGAACACCTGGCGGCCGTTCATGAAGAACTTGCCATCACTCACCTTGAGGTGCTCGGCGCCGGAACCGTCGGTGCCGAAGCGCGCCTGGCCCAGGTTCCAGACCGCGTTCTCACCCATCCAGGTGGCCGTGGCGGCATCACCGAACAGCATGGTGGTGTTGCGGTCTTCCGGGTCGACGATCTTCGAATACGGGTCGGCGGTGATCAGCAGACCGTTCTTCAGCCCTGCCGCTTCCATAAAGCCCTTGATGGCGTACAAGCCGTACACGTAGCCCGAGCAGCCCAGCGACACGTCGAACGCCGCCACGCGGGTGGACAGGCCAAGCTTGCTCTGCACGATGGCGGCAGTGTGCGGCAGGCCTTCTTCGTCACCGTTCTGGGTGACCACGATCAGCGCATCGATCGATTGCGGGTCGAGGTCGGGATTGCTGGCGAACAGCGCCTGGGCGGCTTCCACGCACAGGTCGGAGGTTTCCTGCTCGGCGGCCTTGCGCGGCAGGAACGAGGCGCCGATCTTGCCGAACATGAACTCTTCGTCCTTGCCGAACTTCGCACCCTGGACGTAGTTGTCCAGACCAGCGGTGGGCACGTAACTCGCGATGCTTTTGATGCCAATCATTCTGGCTTCCCAATGAAAACAGCCAAAGACCACCACTCGATGAATTGAGGGCGCCAAATACCGGAGCGTCACCGCTGGGGGTTGAAGGCAGTGCTCGCCTGCGCACCGGTAACAAAATGCTGCAACAGCTGTTGCATAGAATACAGGGAAGATGACCGTTTTGACTCATTGGTCACATTGAAATGCTACGAAAGCCGTGCGGAAGGTGTGGGGACTGTGGAATTCGGGAGTGACCGGGCGGACACAACACCTGCGGGGTAGGCCTTCTGTCGCGTAAATCGGCAAAAAGAATCCCACAGGTAAGTGGGATCCTGAAACCTGCTCGACACCTGTGGGAGCGGGTTCACCCGCGAAGCAGGCGACGCGGTGGATGGCACCGGCTGCGCCGGTGTTCGCGGGTAAACCCGCTCCCACAGGGATCGCGCCAGCTTCCAGAAATTGAGCAGGGCAGCAGCGCCCACTAGGGCGAGCGCTCCAGCCTGCCAGGTGACCGATCAGATCTTGTCGAAGAGGCTCAGCTGCGAAATGCGCGCAAAGGCCAGCTGCGAGGCTTCGAGCATGGCTTGCTGCAGGGTCAGCTGGATGGTCGCCGAGGCCATGTCGGTGTCACCAATGGCACTTTGCGTGCTTTTGTTGGCCAAGCCCAGGCTTTCGTTCTCCTGTGCCTGAATTTCCAGCGAGTTGGCCCGCGCACCGATGGAGCCACGGGTAATGTCGATGCGGTCACGGGCACTGGCCAGGTTGGAGATCGCCGAGTCGGTGGCAGTTTTCAGCGCAGCCTGCGCCTCTGGCGAGTCCAGGGGCTTTTCCAGGGCACTGCGCAGCTGGCCCAGGGTGTCCAGCACGTTTTGCGAACGATGGGTATTGGCATTGACCGAGAACTGGTCACCCTGTGCCGGTGCACTGTCGAACTGGTAGGTAACGCCGGCCACCGTGACCGCATTGCCCGCCCCTACCGTACCGGTAGCAATCGGCTTGCTATCGGCAGTGTACGGCTGCGCATACAGCGAATACTCCGTATCACTGGTGAAGCGGATCACCGCACCGTTGCTGGGGAAGGTGCTGCGGTAGGCATCAGGGTCGGTGATGCTGGTACCGGTCACCTGCGCAGTCGATGGGTTGCCAGCGCTGCGGGTGGCAGTCAAGGTGTCTGGCTTGGCTTCGAGGGTGAAAACGTGGCCAGCCACCACGGCGTCGGCATCATCGCCCTCTGCCAGGTTCAGGTTGATTTCGAAGTCGACACCCCGCAGCGAAATCATCTTGCCGCCTTCGGCGTTGACGTCGAACTTGCCCTTGCCCGCCGTTTCGGTGGTGATGTCGTTGCCGGCTGCGTCCTTCACGCTGTACTCGGTGGCACTGGTGAATGTGACGGTATAAGGCTGGCCAGCAGCAAACTGGTTGCTGTAGGTGGTGGCCGACGTCAGCAGGCCGCCAGAGAGCAGCACCTTGCCATCATCCGGCGACGGTGCCACCAGGTTCGACTGGGTGCGGCTGTTGTTGGTGGCCTGGTCGAAAATGCTGTAGCCGGTGTCGTTGGTCGCCAGGCGCAGGGTGTCGGACACCTGCAGGCTCAGCTGGGTCTGGTCGCCCTGGTAGCTGTAGGTGCCGTCGGCGTTGCGCACATAGGGTGGGGTCGACGACTTGGAGCCGCCGAACATGTAGTCGCCGTTGGCGTCGCGCGAGTTCAGCAGACCGAAGACGTTGGCTTCGATTTCCTTGATCTCACTGGCAATCGAGGTACGGTCGGCATCGCTCAGGCCACCGTTGCCGGCCTGAAGCGCCAGCTCGCTGGCGCGCTGCAGGGCATCGTTGATGGTCGACAGCACGCTCTCTTCCTGCAGCAGGGCGTTCTTGACCGTGGTCATGTTGCCGCTGTACTGGTCCAGCAAGGCGCTCTGTTGCTGCAACACCAGCAGGCGCGCAGCGCCGACCGGGTCGTCGCCGGCCGACTGGATGCGAGACTTGGAGGTAACCTGTTCGGTGATCTTGGCCAGGTTGGAGTAGTTCTGCGAGTAGCTGGTGGCGCTGGTCTCGTAGAACTGAGCAGTGGAAATGCGCACGGTAGTCTACTCCTTACAAGGCGTTGATCAGGGTGCTGAAGGTTTCTTGCGCCGCCTTGATGATCTGCGACGACGCCGTGTAGTAGTGCTGGAACTTCACCAGGCTGGCCGCCTCGTCATCGAGGTTGACGCCCGACACCGCACTTCGGCTTTCGGCGGCGGACTTGAACACCGCTTGGGTCGCCGTGGTATCGATGGCGGCCTGGCTGGCCTTGGCCCCTACCCGCTCGACCAGCGAGGCGTAGGCCGAGGTGAAGCTGGTGCCGGTTCCGGAGTTGGTGCCCACGGTCGACTTGGTCTGCAGGTCCAGCAGTGCGTTGGCGTTGCGGTTGTCGGCCTTGCCGTCGGCATTGAACGACAGGGTGAAGCTGTCGTTGGTAGCCGGGCTGCCGCCAATGGTGGTTTCGACGGCAAAGGTACGCGGATTGCCGCTACCATCGAGAATCGGGTTACCGGACGCATCACGCATCGGCACGGCGATCGACAGCTTGTTGTCCTGCCCTGGCACCACGCTGCCGGTACCAATCTGGGTCCCCTTGGCATCGTAAAGCTTGTAGCCTTGCGAACCCCCGCTGGCGGCGTCGAACACCACGCGTACCGGCATCGAGTCCCGTATCGCCTGCTGCACCAGCGCGGTATCGGCACCGCCATAGATATCCAGCGATTCGCCCAACGTTGGCTGGGTGATGGTGCCGGTGCCGCTGTTGCCGCTGCCCGCCGTGGCACTGATCGGCCCGGCGAAGGCCAGCTTGTTGGCATCGGTGAGGGTGGTGGTGATGCTGCCGGCTGCCGCACGGGTGGGGATCACCTTGAAGCTGTCCCCTGCCGCCAGGCCGCCGCCATTCAGCGACAGGCTGAAGCCGTCGATCACCGGTGCCGGGTCGGCGCTGAGGTCGAAGGTGCCCATGTCGGTACCGTCCGAGCGGCGCACGCTGTACTGGTTGGCGCTGGTGAACTTCACCTCGTAGTCGTAGGTGGTCAGCTTGCCACTGTCGGCAATGGTCACGTTGAGGTTGCCAGAGCCGGAGCTGTTGTTCGACGAGGCCAGGCTGCGCTGGGCAATGGCAGTGGCGCTGTTGATGCTGGAGAACAGCGAGCTGCCGAACTGGCCGTTGGCATCCAGGCCCTGGCCCAGTTGGCTGTTGATGCTGTCGGCGACCACCAGGGCAACGCGGCCCAACTCGTTCATCGACGGCATCAGGACGTCCTGGCGATAGCGCAACAGGCCGCCGATCGCGCCACCGCTCACCACCGAGGTCACGTCCGAGCTGAAAGAATCGTAGTTGATGCGCAGGCTGGCTTGGCTCTTGTCGGCAACACCAGGCTCGACCGACAGCGTGTTGGCCTTGTTACCGGTGACAAGCGACTGGCCACTGCCCAGGTACACGTCATAGTTGCCGTCACGCTCCTGCACGGTCACGCCGACCAGGTCGTTGAGCTGGCGCACTGCTTCGCTGCGTGCATCCAGCAGGCTGTTGGGAGTGCTGCCCGTGCCGCTGGCGGCAGCGATCTGCTTGTTGTACTCGGCAATGCTGGCGGTCAGCTTGTTGACCTGGCCGGCCATGGTGTCGAGCTGGGTGTTGATCGTGGCGTTCTGCTGGGTCAGCTGGCTGCTTACCGCGTTGAAACGGTTGCTCAGGGTTTGCGCCTGAGTCAGCAGCAGCTGGCGCGAGGCGACGTCACCAGGCTTGGCCGCTGCGGTCTGCAGCGCCGAGAAGAATGCGGTTAGAACCGAGCTGATGCCGGTGTCACGGTCGGCCAGCAGCTTGTCGACGCTGGTGATCTGGTCCTGAAAGGCAACTGCGTCTGCCTGCAACGAGGTAGCCGTCTGCAGCTGGTTGTCCAGGTACGAGCTGTAGATACGGCGCACATCCGCCAGGGTGGTCCCAGTACCGAGGAACCCTGCGCCGATGTTGTGCGAAGGCCCCGCCGCCTGGATCGCCTGCTGCCGCGAATAGCCACTGGTAGCGGCGTTGGCGATGTTGTTACTGGTTACCGACAATGCCGCCTGGCTGGCACTCAGGCCACTCAGGCCGATGGAAATCAGGCTCGACATGATTTAGTCCTTTTATAGATTCGTGGTTCTGCCAGCCATGGCGTATTGCGGGGTTGCTTGCATTTGCCGGGCGATGCTGATGATTTTTTTCGCATAGCCCGGGTCGGTCGCATAACCTGCCTTTTGCAGCTCTCTTGCAAACTGCTCAGGGTTATCGGCCGAATTCAGGGCATCTTGATAGCGGGAATTGCTCTGCAACAGGCTTACCAGGTCGTGGAAGCTGTCCTGATACGAGTCGTAGCTGCGGAATGCCGCCGTTTCCTTGACGAACTGGCCGTCACGGAACTCGCTGGTGATCGCCCGCGCCTGCTCGCCCTGCCAGTTGCCGGTGGCCTTGATGCCGAACAGGTTGTGGCTGCTGCTGCCATCGGTATTGCGCATCACCGATTTGCCCCAGCCGGTTTCCAGGGCGGCCTGGGCCACCAGGTAGCGCGGGTCGATACCAATGCGTTTGGCAGCCTGCTCGGCCATCGGCAGCATGGTGGCGACGAATTCGTCACTGTCGGCAAAGGCCTTGTTCGGGGCCAGTGGCGGTTGGGCCACGGCGCGGCCAAGTATGCGCAGGCCGTTGTCCGGCACGGCGAAGGCCTTGGCCACTTGCTGGCCGTCACGGGCCGGTACGGCAGCGCTATTGGTAGTCGCCGCCGACGGCACGATACCAGCCAGCAGGCGGTCGGTGAGCTTGCTCGGCAGTGCCAATCGTCGCGCATTGAGCGCGGCAACATCGTTGCGGCCAGACGCCGAATCAGCGGCATGCACCGGCTCCGCCACCTTGCTGCCCCACAATGCCGGGCCACCGGCCTCGGCCCGTGGGAACGGGCTGGTGTTGATGGACGCACTGCGGCCCTTGGTCAGCTGGCGCACCAGCACGTCCTGCAGGCCGATACCCCCACCTTCGCGGGACATGCTCACGGCCAGCTGCTGGTCGTACATGTCGCGGTACTGTTTCACCGTTTCGGTGTTCATCGGGTTGTCGTCGGCCAGCACGTCACTGGCCTTGCGCGACGCCTTGAGCATTTCGCTGATAAACAGCGACTCGAACTCCTGGGCCACCTTGCGCACGTTGGCGTCGCTGTCGCGGTCGCCCACCTTCAGCGAGCTGAGGCGGTTGAGGTCGGTGTAGGCGCCGCTGTCGACGCTGCCGGAAACCAGGCTTTTGCTGTTCATCCGCGCCGTCCTCAGATCACGATCAGGTCGGCCTGCAAGGCGCCGGCCTGTTTCAGGGCTTCGAGGATGGCCATCAGGTCGCTGGGCGCTGCGCCCACCTGGTTCACCGCACGGACGATTTCATCCAGCGTGGTGCCCGGGCCGAACTTGAACATCGGCTTGGCTTCCTGCTCGGCGTTCACCCGCGAGCGCGGCACCACGGCGGTCTGGCCATTGGAGAACGGCCCCGGCTGGCTGACGATCGGGTCTTCGGTAATGGTCACGGTCAGGCTGCCGTGGGTCACTGCGGCCGGCGACACCTTGACGTTCTGGCCGATGACGATGGTGCCGGTACGCGAGTTGATGATGACCTTGGCGACTGCCTGGCCCGGGTCGATCTCGAGGTTCTCGAGGATCGACAGGTAGTCCACGCGCTGGCTCGGGTCCATCGGCGCAGTGACCCGCACCGAACCGCCGTCCACGGCCTGGGCCACGCCTGGGCCGAGCAGGTCGTTGACCTTGTCGACGATGCGTTTGGCGGTAGTGAAGTCGGGGCGGTTGAGGTTCAGGGTCAGGCTGTTGCCCTGGTTAAAGCCGCTCGGCACCGCACGCTCGACAGTAGCACCGCCAGGGATACGACCGGCCGACGGAACGTTGACGGTAATCTTGGAACCGTCACGGCCCTCGGCATCGAAGCCGCCCACCACCAGGTTACCCTGGGCCACGGCATAGACGTTGCCATCAATACCCTTGAGCGGGGTCATCAGCAGGCTGCCGCCGCGCAGGCTCTTGGAGTTGCCGATCGAGGACACGGTAATGTCCACCACCTGGCCTGGCTTGGCGAACGCCGGCAGGTCGGCATGCACCGACACTGCCGCAACGTTTTTCAACTGCACGTTGCCGGAGCCGGCCGGCACCTTGATGCCGAACTGCGACAGCATGTTGTTGAAGGTCTGCAGGGTGAACGGCGTCTGGGTGGTTTGGTCACCCGTGCCATTGAGCCCCACCACCAGGCCGTAACCGATCAGCTGGTTGGAGCGCACGCCAGAAATGCTGGCGATGTCCTTCAGGCGCTCGGCCTGGGCGCCGAAGGCACAGGACAGGAGCAGGGTTGCGGCAATCAGCTGCCTCACGTTGAACATGGTCATCCGTACTCAGAAAGGCCAAAGCGGGCTGATGAAGAAGCGGTCCAGCCACCCGGGCTGGCTGGCATCGGCGAACGAGCCGGTACCGGAATAGGTGATGCGCGCGTCGGCCACGCGAGTGGACGGCACGGTGTTGTCGGTGGCGATGTCGTCGGCGCGGATCATGCCGGCAATGCGCACCAGCTCTTCACCGGTGTTCAGGGTCAGCCACTTCTCGCCGCGCACGGCGATGATGCCGTTGGGCAGCACTTCGGCCACGGTCACGGTGATGGAACCGGTCAGGGTGTTGCCCTGAGTGGCCTTGCTGTCGCCCTTGGTAGCGCGCTCGCCGCTGTAGCCGGCCTCCAGCGACAGGTCACCGCTGCCGAACGGGTTGTTGGTGTTCGGCGTAGTGCCGAACAACGATGTCAGGCCGATGTTGGCGTTGCTGTTTTTCTGGATCTGCGAGCCTGCGTTCTTGCTGGCCGATGTGCGCTCGTTGAGGGTGATGGTGATGATGTCACCCACCCGGAACGCCTTGCGGTCGCTGTACAGGTTCTGCTCGAAACCGGCCTGGTAGATCGAACCGTTGTTGGCCGCTGCCGGCAACGGGGTGCGCGGCAGTACCGGCGCGTAGTACGGGTCGTTGGGCTTGGGCGTCGGCGCGACGCAACCTGCCAGCAACACCGCCCCCCCCAGGGCGAAAACGGACAACAGACGATTCATGACGCTTACCTCACGGGTGCAACGGAGTGACGGGGTTAGAGCTGCCTGCTTCAGAGCTGTTGAGTAACGAACGACAGCATCTGGTCAGCGGTGGAAATGACCTTGGAGTTCATCTCGTAGGCACGCTGGGTGGTGATCATGTTCACCAGCTCTTCCACGGTGCTGACGTTGGAGTTTTCCAGGGTCTGCTGCAGGGTGGTGCCGAAACCGTTCAGGCCCGGGGTGCCGACTTGCGGCGCGCCACTGGCGGCGGTTTCGAGGAACAGGTTGTCGCCAATCGCCTGCAGGCCGGCCGGGTTGATGAAGTCGGCGGTCTGGATGTTGCCGATCACCTGCGCAGCCGGGTTGCCGGCGGTGGTGATCGACACGGTGCCGTCCTGGCCAACGGTGAAGGTCTGCGCGTCGTTCGGCACGACGATGGCAGGCTCCAGCGCGTAACCGTTGGCGGTGACGATCTGGCCGTCGGAGTTCAGGTGGAAGGTACCGTCACGGGTGTACGAAACCGTGCCGTCCGGCTGCAGGATCTGGAAGAAGCCACGGCCGTTGACCGCCATGTCCAGCGGGTTTTCGGTGGTCTGCAGGCTGCCGGCGACGAAGCTTTTCTGGGTGCCGACGATACGCACACCGGTACCGACCTGCAGGCCCGAGGGCAGTTCGCTGTCCTGGGTCGACTGGGCGCCGGGCTGACGGCGGATCTGGTACAGCAGGTCCTGGAACTCGGCGCGGTCACGTTTGAAACCGGTGGTCGAGACGTTGGCCAGGTTGTTGGAAATGACCGTCAGGTTGGTGTCCTGGGCGGACAGGCCGGTTTTAGCGACCCAAAGAGCCGGAAGCATGTTGATTCTCCTCGTGCGCCTGTTTTACGGCACCCGTTCAAAAGTGATTAGCCGATTTGCAAAACCCGAGCCATGGCTTCATCGCCTTCCTTGGCCGTGTTCATCATCTTGACGTGCAGCTCAAACTGACGGGACAGCGCCAGCACCGAGGTCATTTCCTCGACGGCATTGACGTTGCTGCCTTCCAGGAAGCCCGACACCACCCGCACGTTGACGTCGGCGTCGGCCGGCTGGCCGTCGCGGGTATGGATCAACCCATCCAGCCCCTTGGTCATGCCTTTGGTGTCCGGGTTGACCAGCTTGATGCGGTCGACCTCGGCCATCACCCGCGGGTCTTCACCCATGGAGCGAATGCTGATGGTGCCGTCGGCGCCCACTTCCACCTTCTGCTCCGGCGGAATGGCGATCGGGCCGCCGTTGCCGATTACCGGCATGCCGTTGCCGGCACGCAGTACGCCAAGAGCGTCGATGTTCAGGCTGCCGGTACGCACGTAGGCTTCGCTGCCATCGGGCGCCTGCACGGCAATGAAGCCTTTGCCGGTCACCGCCACATCCAGGTCGCGGCCGGTCTCGACCATCGGGCCCTCACTGAAGTCGGTGGCCGGGCGCTCGGTCATGGCAAAGGCGCGCGACGGAAAGCTGTCGCCGAACACCGGCATCGAACGTGCCTGCTCCAGGTCACGCTGAAAACCGTTGGTGGAAATGTTCGCCAGGTTGTTGGCGTGGGCCTTCTGCGCCAGCGCGTTCTGGCTGGCGCCGGTCATGGCCACATAAAGCAGTTTGTCCACAGCATCTCCTCTGCGCGTAGCTGCCGCGCTGTCACTGGGCAGGTTCAAAGCAATAATCGAACCAAGTCTGAAAGCCCTTGTTTACGGGGGTTTCAGCGTGGTGACGGGCATAAAACGTCAGTTTGTCGGCGGATGTTTGCCGCCTGCGGCAAGGGTTTGCTCAGAAGGTGCGGCAAGCGGCGTTGTTGTAGGGGCCGGAATGGCGCACCCAGCCCTCGCCCGGGCTGCTGGCCGAGCACATGTAGCGACCGGTGGCCAGGCTTTGCCATTGGTAGAACGGGGCGGGAGCGGCCGCGAGCGGCAGGGCCATGGCCAGCAGGGCTGTGAGCATTAGCCGTTTCATGAGCGTGAACCTTCAAGATTTCAGGGCCGCCTTTGGGCCCATCGCAGGCAAGCCAGCGCAGAGAACAAATATCGCTCGTCTGACGCGCCCTTTGTAGGAGCAGCCTTGTGCTGCGAAGAGGCCGGTACAAGCAACAGACAGGCTTTGTCAGTACCGGCCTCTTCGCAGCACAAGGCTGCTCCTACAGAACCTCGCCGAACCAATGAGTCATGTGTTGTTGTATGAGAGCTGGCTTGACTGCGATGGGCTGCAAAGCAGCCCCGATTAAAGAAAACACCACACCATCAAACAACCATCAGGTCATCTGGATGATGGTCTGCATGATGGTGCTTTCGGTGGAGATGGTCTTGGCGTTGGCCTGGTAGTTGCTCTGCGCCTTGATCAGGTTGACCAGCTCGCCGGTCAGGTCGACGTTCGAATCTTCCAGCGCACCGCCGGTGATCTGGCCCAGGGTACCGGTGTCCGGGGCGCCGATCACCGGCACGCCCGAGGCGTAAGACTCTTTCCAGCTGGTGCCGCCAATCGGGGTCAGGCCCTGCAGGTTGGCGAAGTTGGCGATGGCCACTTGGCCGATGATCTTGTCCTGGCCGTTGGTGAAGTTGGCGAACATGTTGCCGCTTTGATCGATGGTCAGGCCCGACAGCTCACCGGTAGCGAAGCCGTCCTGGCTCTTGGCGGTGGTGGCACTTGCCGCGTTGTACTGAGTGGTGCCGAGCATATCCAGGTTCACCCCGGCCAGGTTGGCAGTGGCGCCGTTCGGGCTCCATACGCCGGCAGCGTTCTTCTGTGCCGGGATCCAGTTATCCAGGGTGAAGGTCTTGTCGGCAGCGATGGTCATGCCACCGGCTACCGGGCCTGCGGTCATGGCCGCAGTGTCCAGGGTGCCGTCAGACTTGAACGGCAGCTTGTTGGACAGTGGCGTGGTCGAGGTCGGGTCGGCCGGGTTGCGCCCATCGATGGTGGTGTACATGGTCCAGGAGTTGCTGCTGGCATCCTTGACGAAGTACTGGTTCAACTGGTGCGCATTACCCTGGCTGTCGTACACGTCGGTGTTGAACGTGTAGTTGTAGCTGCCGGTATTGGCGGGATCGAACGGCGTCACGGCCGGTGCGGTGGCACTGGAGTTCAGGTTGACGTTCTCGGAGATTTTTCCGGTCGGATTGGGCGTCAGGTTCGAGGTGTCGATCTGCAGGTTGGTCAACACGCCCTGGATGATCTTGCCATTGGCGTCCACGGCATAGCCTTGCAGGTTGGCGCCCGAGGAGTTGACCACGTAACCGTCCTTGTCGCTGTAGAACGCACCGGCACGGGTGTAGATCTTCGAACCGTTGTCGCTCATCACGAAGAAGCCGTTGCCATCGATGGCCATGTCCAAGGCCTGCCCGGTGCCGTTGATATTGCCCGGGGAGAACATCTGCGACACCGCAGCAGTCTTCACACCAGTGCCTACCACGTTCTTGCCGGCACTGGTGCCGCGAATGGAGTTGGAGTACTGGTCGGCGAATTCTGCACGCGACGACTTGAAGCCGGTGGTGGCAACGTTGGCAATGTTGTTGCCGGTAACGTTCAGGGCCTTGTTTGCTGCATAGAGGCCGCTAAGGCCGATATTGAAAGACATGTGTAACTCCTGTCGTTTTGCTCAGGCCCTAGATGCCGATGCTTTGGATTTTGGAAAGCGCAACACTGCCCAGCCCAGCGAGGTTGAGCGTCATCTCCGAACCATTGGTGCCCATGGTCACACTAGTGACCGAGGCCGGCAGGTTGGTGGTCATGGTGGTGGCCTTGCCATCGATCGAGGCGGTGGCCTTGAAGGTGTAGGTACCTGCTGCCACGGCTTCGCCGTCGTCATCCAGGCCATTCCAGGTAAAGTCGATCTTGCCGGCTTTCTGGGTACCCAGGTCGATGGTGCGCACCAGCTTGTCGTCCTTGTCGTAGATGCCCACCGAGGTGGCAGTACTGGACGACGTCAGATTGATCGTGCCTTTCATTTCCTTGCTGGTGTCGACCACAGCCTTGTTGGTCTCGACAATTACGTTGCGCCCGACCAGTGACGACGCCTGCAAGGCCTGGGATGACTGCAGGCCCGCCGCGATATAGGTCACCGAATCATTCAGCGACTGCATGCTTTCGAGGCTGCTGAACTGCGCCAGCTGCGCCACGAACTCGCCGTTCTCCTGCGGGTCGAGCGGGTTCTGGTTCTTCATCTGGGTAACCAGCAGCTGCAGGAATGCATCCTTGCCCAGGGCGCTGCCGGCAGCGCCGGTGCTGCTGTCGGTCTTCGACGTCTGCTTCTGCAGCGAGGTCAGGTACGCGCTACCGACCTCGGTGGTGGAATTGGTGGTGGTCATGTCGGCTTCCTATCACTGCCCCAGGGTCAGGACTTTCTGCATCATGCTCTTGGCCGTATTCATCAGCTCGGCGTTGGTCTGGAACGCGCGGCTGGCGGAGATCATGTCAGCCATCTCCTCGACCACGTTGACGTTCGGGTAGTAGACGTAGCCGTCCTTGTTCGCCGCCGGGTGGTTGGGCTCGTAACGGGCCTCCAGGTTGCTCTGGTCCTCGACGATGCCTTTTACCTGCACGCCCTGCCCTGCTTCGCCCTGGTCTTCGAACAGCGACTGGCTGCCGCCGGCCTGCGCGTCCTGGAAGGTGGTGGCGAACACCGGGTGACGGGCGCGGTAGGTCTGGTCGATGCTCGAGGACACGGTCTCGGCGTTGGCGATGTTGGAAGCAACGGTGTTCAGGCGCGTGTTCTGCGCACTCATGCCGCTACCGGCAATGTTGAAGACACTGGAAAGGGACATGGTCATTCTCCCCGCAGGGCCGAAACCAGCCCTTTGAATTTACTGTTGAGCAAGGTGAAGCTGGCCTGGAAGCCGATGGCGTTTTCGGTGTAGTTCGATTGCTCGATCTGCGCGTCCACGGTGTTCTGGTCGATCGACGGCTGCGTTGGCGTGCGGTACTTGAGGGTATCGTCGGCCATGGCCAGGCCCTCGGCCTCGATATGGCGGCCGTTGGTACGATCGAGGCTGAAACGGCCGCCACTCTGCTGCTTGTCGCTCTCGGCAGCGAGCACCGAGGCGAAGTCCATGTCGCGCGCCTTGTAGTTGGGCGTGTCGGCGTTGGCGATGTTGTTGGCCAGCACTTCGGCACGCTGGGCGCGGAAGCCCAGGGCCTTTTCGTGAATACCAAGCGCCTTGTCGAAACTGATGCTCATGTCGGGGAAACCTTCGGAGGTTGACCGGAATATCGTTGGGCAAGGTATAGCAAGGGCTGTGCCAACCAACAGAAAGCCCGGAAATACGGGCTTGCAGGGCAAGGTGCTGTCAGAGTGATGCCAGAAAAGCGGCAAAGGCCTTCCGCCTTGAGCGGCGAAAGCGGCAATTGCCGGGCGGCAAAAGCGGCAAAACAAAAATTTGACGTCAGCATTTCTCCTGCGCTGGCCTCTTCGCGGGTAAACCCGCTCCCACAGGGTTCTGCACAGCTTTCAAGGGCGGCGCGGTAGCTGTGGGAGCGGGTTTACCCGCGAAGAGGCCGGCACAGGCAAACAAAAAGGCCGGCAACTTTCGCTGCCGGCCTTTGTGCTTACTTCGCCTGGTAGATGATCCCCGGGCTGCACTGCACCATCTGGTAATGGTCCGGCAGCCCGTTCAGCGCCTCGGAAGCCCCGAGGAACAGATACCCACCCGGCTTCAAGGTACTGTGGATACGCAACAGGATGTCCTTCTTCACCTGCGCCGAGAAATAGATCAGCACGTTACGGCAGAACACCACATCGAACTTGCCCAGGCTGGCATAGCTGTCGAGCAGGTTGAACGAGCGGAACTCGACGCGGCTGCGGATCGCCGGCTTGACCGCCCAACGCCCCGGCCCCTTGGTGTCGAAGTAGCGCTGCAGGCGCTCCTGGGACAAGCCACGGGCAATCGCCAGGCTGTCGTACTCGCCGGTCTTGCAGTTGGTCAGCATGGTGCCGGACAGGTCAGTGGCAACGATCTGCGCGCCCATCTTCAACTGGCCGAGGTTGCTGCGCTCGAATTCGTCGATGGCCATCGAGATGGAATACGGCTCCTGCCCCGACGAACAGGCCGCCGACCACATGCGCAGGCGCTGGCCGGGGTTGTTGCGGATGAACTCGGGGATGACCTTGTTCTTCAGCACCTCGAACGGGTAGGTATCGCGAAACCACAGGGTCTCGTTGGTGGTCATGGCATCGACCACCTGCTCGCGCAAGCCGCCACGCGGCTGGGCCTGGATGCGCTGCACCAGCTCGCCCAGGCTCTTGATGCCCTGTTGCTCCATCAGCTTGTTGAGACGGCTGGAAACCAGGTACTGCTTATTCTCGCCCAGCAGGATGCCACAGGCTTTCTCCAGGAAGACCCGGAACTGTTCGAAATCCAAATTACCCGTAGACACTACTGCCGCCTCTTTTAAATCACTGGTGCCGGGGGCCTGCCCCGGCTGCTTCAATGCGTTGCCTTGATCCGGTCGACCACCCGCTGGGCCAGGTCGTCCGGCTTGAACTTGGCCAGGAAGTCATCGGCACCGACCTTCTTGACCATCGCCTGGTTGAACACCCCGGAAAGCGAAGTATGCAGGCAGATGTGCAATTTTTGCATGCGCGGATCGCTGCGGATCTCCGCCGTTAGCGTATAGCCGTCCATTTCCGGCATTTCAATGTCCGAGATCATCATCAGGAACTCTTCTTCCGGCTTCTTGCCTTCATCCACCAGCTGGCGCAGGTAGTTCAGGGCCTGGCGGCCGTCATTGAGCGCCACCACCTCGACCCCCACGGTCTGCAGGCAGCGGCTGACCTGCTTGCGCGCCACCGACGAATCGTCGACGGTGAGCACCCGCAACAGCACGGCCTTGTCCTGCACCTCGGCATCGATCACCCCGGCCGACACCGATTCGGACGACGGCGCCACTTCGGCCAGCACCTTCTCCACATCGATGATCTCGACCATGCGGTTGTCCACCCGGGTGACCGCGGTCAGGTAGTGGTCGCGGCCGGTGCCCTTGGGTGGCGGATGGATTTCTTCCCAGTTCATGTTGACGATGCGCTCCACCGAGTGCACCAGGAAGCCTTGGGTCTTGGTGTTGTACTCGGTGATGATCACGAAACTGTTGCGCGTGTCTTCCTGCAGCGGCCGCAACCCGGTGGCCATCGACAGGTCGAGGATCGGGATGGTCGCCCCGCGTATATTGGCAACACCGCGCACCACCGGGTGCGCCTTGGGCAGCAGGGTCAGCGCAGGGCATTGCAGCACTTCCCTGACCTTGAATACGTTGATGCCGTAAAGCTGCTCGCCATTGAGGCGGAACAGCAGCAATTCCAGGCGATTCTGCCCCACCAGCTGCGTGCGCTGGTTGACCGAATCCATAACACCTGCCATGCCAGACTCCTTTATGTTTCAGCCTTTCGTTGCAACTCAGATAGCGAGTCGGCACGGGCTTTGCTTTTTTGAGCGCCATGTACACGAAAACGACATTTTTCCGACGATTGACGCGCCTGCTGACTGGCTCGCTGGCCATGCTGTGCCTTCTGGTGCCCGGCGTTCGCACGGTAGCGGACGCGTTTACCTTGCCTGAACAGCTTATCGGTGTCACTCAAGGGTTTCTTGAATTCAGCGTCGAAGATTATCTGGCAACCACCCAGACCGCCGGCCGTTACGAGATCCAGGTCAACCCGCTGGACCCGCGCCTGCGCATGCCGCTGTGCAGCCAGCAACTGGACGCCTCGCTGGAAAGCCCGGCCCAGCCGCTGGGCCGCGTCACGGTAAAGGTGCGCTGCGAAGGCACTGCGCCTTGGACCGTATTCGTGCCGGCCACCGTGCGGCTGTTCCGCGACGTGGTGGTGGTGACCCGGCCGCTCAAGCGCGACAACGTGGTGGGCGAAGGCGACGTGGCCCTGCGCGAGCGCGATGTCGGCACCCTGGGCCAAGGCTTCTTGACCGAACTGGAGCAGGCGGTGGGCATGAAGATGCTGCGCCCCACGGTGATCGACCAGGTACTCACCCCGCAACACCTGGAACAGGCCGAGGTGGTGCGCAAGGGCGACCACGTGGTGATCATCGCCCGCAGTGGCAGCCTGAGTGTGCGCATGCCCGGAGAAGCCCTGAGCAAGGGTGGCCTGAGCGAACAGATCCGGGTCCGCAACCTCAATTCCAAACGGGTGATCAAGGCCAGGGTGACCGGCCCCGGCCAGGTCGAGGTAAGTATGTAGCCAGCCCATTGATTTGCGCTGGCGGTGAGGAACCGCTTTTCCTAAACTGTGTCAGAAAACGGGTTCGCGAGCTTGCTGACAGGCGGCTATGCATTTGTGCCTAAAGTTTCTTTCGGGTTGGCCGAAAACAAGGCAAGCGTCCAAATACCCAGAGGTTTCTGATCATGGTCATCGACTTCAGTCGTTTGAATAACTCCCCGTCCGTCACGGGCGGCGTGCGCGGCAACACCGCGAACGGCAGCGCCGAAAAACCGGCAGCCAGCCAGGAAGCGGCAACCGCCACCAGCGCCAGCGGAGAAGCGGTACACCTCAGCCAAGAGGCCCAGCAGTTGCAGAAGATCAGCGACAAGCTGCGCGACGAGCCAGTGGTCAACAGCGCCCGTGTGGCCCAGTTGAAACAGGCAATCGCCGACGGCAGCTACCAGGTCGATGCCGGCCGGGTCGCCAGCAAACTGCTCGATTTCGAAGCCCAGCGCTGACCGTTCGGCGCGCTGACTTCACGGACGCTAGAAAAGCCAAGAGTTAGCCATGCACGACACCACCTTGCTGCAACTGATCGAAGATGACATTGCCCCCATGCAGGAACTGCTTGACCTTCTGCAAAAGGAAGCGATCGCCCTGCATGGCCGCGACATGCCGCTGCTGGAACAGATCCTGGCGCGCAAGCAGTCGTTGATCATCTTGCTCGAGCAGCACGGCCAGCGCCGCAGCCAGTTGCTCGGCAGCCTGGGCCTGAGCGCCGATCGGGCCGGTGTGCAGGCGGTGGCTGCGCAATCGCCCCATGGCGAAGCGATGCTGCAGCGGCTCGACATGCTCTCGCAGCTGATGGACAACTGCCAGCAGGTCAACCAGACCAATGGCCGGATCATCCAGGTGCAGCAACACGTCACCAACAACCAGATCCGGATCCTCATGGGCGGCGATTCTCCGTCGCTCTACGACAGCCGCGGCAGCACCTCGCCGTTGGCCAAGCCACGGGCGCTCAGCCAAGTGTGATTTTTTCTATCAAGGCACGGAACATACTGGCAAAATGCCGTTAATTGCGTGTGTCGCTTTTGCCTGGAGAACGATAAGCCGTGTTCAATGAATCCGATGCCCCGCAGCCGCCAAAGGTGCTGAACACCCCTTTGGAGATTGCGGCCAACTTGCGGCAGCTGCAGGAAAGCCACGACCCCCTGATCACCACCTTCCACGACCGCAGCCAGCGCTTCCAGAGCTACGTGGTGCACGTGGACCGTGAAAGCAACACCCTGGCGCTGGACGAGATGATCCCGCGCGACGGTGAAAAGTTCATCGAGAACGGCGAACACTTCCGCGTCGAAGGCTTCCACGATGGCGTGCGCATCGCCTGGGACTGCAACCACGAGCTGAAGATCAGCGAAGTCGATGGCAACCGCTGCTACCGCGGCGCCATGCCATTGGAGATGACCTACCACCAGCGCCGCAATGCGTTCCGCGCCGCGCTGAAGCTGTCGCAGCTGGTCGATGTCATCCTCGATGGCGCCCACCTCAAGGGCAACGGCGCCCTGCGTGGCAAGCTGCTGGACATCTCCGCCACCGGCTGCAAACTGCGCTTCGAAGGCAATGTCGAGGATCGCCTGCAACTGGGCCAGGTGTACGAGCGTTTCAAGGCGGGCAACCCGCTGGGCCTGGTCGACACCATGGTCGAGCTGCGCCACCTGCACTATGAAGAGCGGATCAACACCACCTTTGCCGGCGTGCGCTTCCATAACCTTACCGGGCAGGCGCAGCGCAAGGTCGAGAGCTTCGTGTACCAGTTGCAGCGTGAGGCGCGGCGGTTCGACAAGGACGACTATTGATCGTCGGCCGAGTACAAAAACGCCACCTATCAAGGTGGCGTTTTCATTTGTGCTTCTCCTGTGCCGGCCTCTTCGCGGGCACGCCCGCTCCCACAGAACTGCACATAACTCATTGAATTAGCAGGGACTCTGTGGGAGCGGCTTTAGCCGCGAACACCGGCGCAGCCGGTGCCATGCACCGCGTTGGCTTCTTCGCGGCTAAAGCCACTCCCACAGGGTACGCGTACTGCTTGCAGATCCAGTTATCTACGCGAAAGCTCTCCCACAGGTACAGCGCATGCTTCGAACCCGGCGCGGTCGCTGTGGGAGCGGGCGTGCCCGCGAAGAGGCCGGCACAGGCCTACACCGACTTGCTGACCTCACCTTCCGGCTCAGGCTCCTTGTCAGCCCCCTTCTCTTCCGCCTCGGTATCCTCCGCCGCCACCGGTGCCTGCATCACCTCCTGTACCGTCTGCTCATCCACCCGTGGGTCCAGCGCCGCCGACAGTGGCGAACCGGCAGCCGGCATGGCAACGTGGCCCAAAGGCGCATCCTGCACCTGGTGCAGCCCGGTGACCGCCTTCGGCCGAATGCGCCACACCAGCACCAGGGCAAAGAACACGAAGAAGGCATACAGCATCTGCGGGCCCAGCACCTTCATCAGCACGCCTGCCGCCAGCGGCCCGATACACGCGCCCACGCCGTAGGTCACCAGCAGCATTGCGGTCAGCGACACCCGCCGTTCGCTTTCCACATGGTCGTTGGAAAACGCCACCGCCAGCGGGTACAGGCAGAACTGCAGCAACGAAATCACGAAACCTATGCCGAACAGCAACTCCAGCGGCACGCTGGGCAACATCGCCAGCGGCGCCGAGGCCAGCGCCAACCCCACCGCCACGCTGCGGATCAGCACGGCCCGATCGTAGCGGTCAGACAACCAGCCCAGCGGCCACTGCACCAGCAGGCCGGCAAAGATGCAGCTACCCATGAACAGGCCGACCTGCTCGGTAGTCATGCCCTGGCTGGAGGCATACAAGGGCGCCAGGCCATAGAACGAGCCGACGATCAGCCCCGAACCCAGCACCGTGCTGAGCGACTGCGGCACGCGCTTGATGAAGAACTTCGGCTCCATCGGGGCCGGGCGCAACGGTGCGGGGTGTATGCGCCGGGTCATGGCGACCGGCACCAGGCACAGGGTGAAACACATGGCCACCAGCATCAGCAGCTCCAGGCCAAGCTGTGGGTGCACCACCAGGATCAGCTGGCCGAGCACCAGGCCCAGGTAGGAGGCGATCATGTAGCCGCTGAACACCGCGCCACGATGCTTCACGTCGGCCTGCTCGTTCAGCCAGCTCTCGATGACCATGTACTGGCACATCATCCCCAGGCCGACGATCATCCGCAGCCCGACCCAGGCCGGCAGCCAACTGGTCAAGCCATGGCCGAGCACCGCCGCGCCGACAATGCCGGCGCAAGTGGCATAGGCGCGAATGTGCCCTACCCGGCCAATCAACCGGTGGCCGACCTTGCCGCCTACCGCCAGGCCAAAGTAGTTGGCCGCCATCAAGGCACCCACCCACAGGCTGTCGACATGATCGGCTGCCAGGCGCAGGGCCAGGTAGGTACTGAGCAGGCCCGAGCCGATCAACATCATCAGCGCGGCGAAATACAACGACTGAAACGGCTTCCAGATATTTCGCATAGGTCCCTTGCGGCTCCCGGGTCAGGTGGCGATGGGTTGCAGACAAGCATAAGGGCAAATGCCAAGGAATGAGTGCGGTGGCGGGTAAAATGCTGTTGCCGGGGCGCGTCCGGTGCAGGTCATGTCGCGATCAGGCCTGTACAGCAGGCTGACAGGCACCCCCTTCCGTTGGCTGAAACGCATCCATGTCCCAAGTCGACAGGCAGTGCCTTAGCCTGGGCTACCGCCTCAGCAATCATCGGAGACTTACATGATAAGGGCCAATTTCACCGCTACACTTTCTAACGTCCACCGTGGCCAGATAGTTGTTGCGGACAACAACGTACACCCAGTGCTTGGCCTGGATGAAGACGGCTGGCTGTGCACCACCGCCGCGCGCAGGAGCGTGCCACGCAGTGCAAATGAATTCCAACGACTTGCATTCCATTTCGAATTTATCGAGCACCGTGAAGACCGCACGCACTACTACATTACCTGCGCAGAACACTGGGCCTATATTGGCGCCAGGCTTGAAAGCAGTTCCAATGGCTGGCTAGGCCTGTATGGTACGCATGTGGCCGGGCGGGTCCGGGCTGTGCTCAACGCCCCACATCCGTACAACCTGCTACGTACCCGGCCCTACTGGAAAATCGAAACGCTCCAGCCATGGGACGGCACAGTGGAGAGCGCCGGCTTTGTTCCCTTCTACCTGCGGGACATGAACGGCTACCGTGTTGCGGAGTCGCTCTCGGACAATGTCCCGGTACTTGACCTGGGCCGCCAGTACTACCTCAACGCCGGCGAGCGCACCGGTGACGTGCTCGAATTCTTCCTGAGCGATATTCAGCTGACCTGACCAGCAAGCGCAGTACTCGGACGGCTACTCCCGCAAGGTCATGCCATTGGCCGGCAGCGGCAAGGCCGTCTTGTAGCGCACCTGCTTCAAGGCAAAACTGGAACGGATGTTGGCCACCCCTGGCAACCGAGTCAGGTAATCCAGGAACCGTTCCAGCGCCTGGATGCTGGGCAGCAGTACCCGCAACAGGTAGTCCGGATCGCCCGTCATCAGGTAGCACTCCATCACTTCTGGCCGTTCGGCAATTTCTTCCTCGAAACGGTGCAACGACTGCTCGACCTGTTTTTCCAGGCTTACATGGATGAACACGTTCACGTCCAGCCCCAACGCCTCGGGCGACAGCAAGGTCACCTGCTGGCGGATCACCCCCAGTTCTTCCATGGCCCGCACCCGGTTGAAGCACGGCGTGGGAGACAGGTTCACCGAGCGGGCCAGTTCGGCGTTGGTGATGCGGGCATTTTCCTGCAGGCTGTTGAGAATGCCGATATCGGTACGATCGAGTTTGCGCATGAGACAAAATCACCGGTTTTTTGTGTTTATGCGGAATGTTTATCTGCCCTGCTCGGCAAAGGCAATCAACTTGAGAGAAAAATTCTCCTGCCGGCCCACTAAGATGTAGGGGACGCTGACCTACCAGTCACAAGCCGGTACTCAGCGGCGGCCGCTTCAGAGCTCACAAAAACAAATACCCGAGCGAGCGTAAAAAGCATGAACGAGTACGCCCCCCTGCGTTTGCATGTGCCCGAGCCTACCGGCCGGCCAGGCTGCCAGACCGATTTCTCCTACCTGCGCCTGAACGATGCAGGTCAAGCCCGTAAACCCCCAGTCGATGTCGACGCTGCCGACACCGCGGACCTGTCCTACAGCCTGATCCGCGTGCTCGACGAGCAAGGCGACGCGCAAGGCCCGTGGGCCGAAGACATCGACCCGCAAGTTCTCCGTCAGGGCATGCGCGCCATGCTCAAGACACGGATTTTCGACAGCCGCATGGTGGTCGCCCAGCGCCAGAAGAAGATGTCCTTCTACATGCAGAGCCTGGGTGAAGAAGCCATCGGCAGCGGCCAGGCCCTGGCGCTGAACCGCACCGACATGTGCTTCCCCACCTACCGCCAGCAAAGCATCCTGATGGCCCGCGACGTGTCGCTGGTCGAGATGATCTGCCAGCTGCTGTCCAACGAGCGTGACCCGCTCAAGGGCCGCCAGCTGCCGATCATGTATTCGGTACGCGACGCCGGTTTCTTCACCATCAGCGGCAACCTGGCAACCCAGTTCGTGCAGGCGGTCGGCTGGGCCATGGCCTCGGCGATCAAGGGCGATACCAAGATCGCCTCGGCGTGGATCGGCGACGGCGCAACCGCCGAGTCGGACTTCCACACCGCCCTCACCTTCGCCCACGTGTACCGCGCCCCGGTGATCCTCAACGTGGTCAACAACCAGTGGGCGATCTCCACCTTCCAGGCCATCGCCGGTGGCGAGTCGACCACCTTCGCCGGCCGTGGCGTGGGTTGCGGCATTGCCTCGCTGCGGGTTGACGGCAACGACTTCGTCGCCGTGTACGCCGCCTCGCGCTGGGCCGCAGAACGCGCCCGTCGCGGCCTGGGCCCATGCCTGATCGAGTGGGTCACCTACCGTGCCGGCCCGCACTCGACCTCGGACGACCCGTCCAAGTACCGCCCGGCCGATGACTGGAGCCACTTCCCGCTCGGCGACCCGATCGCCCGCCTGAAGCAGCACCTGATCAAGATCGGCCACTGGTCCGAGGAAGAACACCAGGCCACCACTGCCGAGCTGGAAGCCGCGGTGATCGCCGCGCAGAAGGAAGCCGAGCAGTACGGCACCCTGGCCAACGGTCACATCCCGAGTGCCGCCTCGATGTTCGAGGACGTGTACAAGGAAATGCCCGACCACCTGCGCCGTCAACGCCAGGAACTGGGGGTTTGACATGAACGACCACAACAACAGCATCAACCCGGAAACCGCCATGGCCACCACTACCATGACCATGATCCAGGCCCTGCGCTCGGCCATGGATGTCATGCTCGAGCGCGACGACAATGTGGTGATCTACGGCCAGGACGTCGGTTACTTCGGCGGCGTGTTCCGCTGCACCGAAGGCCTGCAGAACAAGTACGGCAAGTCCCGTGTGTTTGACGCGCCGATCTCCGAGAGCGGCATCGTCGGCACCGCCGTGGGCATGGGTGCCTACGGCCTGCGCCCGGTGGTGGAAATCCAGTTCGCCGACTACTTCTACCCGGCCTCCGACCAGATCGTTTCCGAGATGGCGCGCCTGCGTTACCGTTCGGCCGGCGAGTTCATCGCCCCGCTGACCCTGCGCATGCCCTGCGGTGGCGGGATCTATGGCGGCCAGACCCACAGCCAGAGCCCGGAAGCGATGTTCACCCAGGTGTGCGGCCTGCGCACTGTCATGCCGTCCAACCCGTATGACGCCAAGGGCCTGCTGATCGCCTCGATCGAATGCGATGACCCGGTAATCTTCCTGGAACCCAAGCGCCTGTACAACGGCCCGTTCGACGGCCACCACGACCGCCCTGTAACGCCGTGGTCGAAGCACCCGCAAAGCGCGGTGCCCGATGGCTACTACAGCGTGCCGCTGGACAAGGCGGCCATTACCCGCCCCGGCAATGACGTGACCGTGCTGACCTACGGCACCACGGTGTACGTGGCCCAGGTGGCCGCCGAAGAAACCGGCGTCGACGCCGAGGTGATCGACCTGCGCAGCCTGTGGCCGCTGGACCTGGAGACCATCGTCGAGTCGGTGAAAAAGACCGGCCGCTGCGTGGTGGTACACGAGGCCACCCGCACCTGCGGCTTCGGCGCCGAACTGGTGTCGCTGGTGCAGGAACACTGCTTCCACCATCTGGAGGCGCCGATCGAGCGCGTCACCGGCTGGGACACCCCCTACCCCCACGCACAGGAATGGGCTTACTTCCCAGGGCCTTCGCGGGTAGGTGCGGCATTGAAAAAGGTCATGGAGGTCTGAATGGGCACGCACGTCATCAAGATGCCGGACATTGGCGAAGGCATCGCGCAGGTCGAGTTGGTCGAGTGGTTCGTCAAGGTCGGCGACATGATCGCCGAAGACCAGGTAGTGGCCGACGTCATGACCGACAAGGCCACCGTGGAAATCCCTTCGCCGGTCAGCGGCAAGGTGCTGGCACTGGGTGGGCAGCCCGGTGAAGTGATGGCGGTCGGCAGCGAGCTGATCCGCATCGAAGTGGAAGGCAGCGGCAACCATGTGGATGTGCCCACCAAGGATGTGCCCAAGCCCGAACAGGTCGAGGCCCCCGCTGCCCCGGTAGCCGCCAAGCCAGAGCCGCAGAAGGAAGCAAGACCGGCCGCGTGCCAGGCGCCCGTCAACCACGAGGCAGCCCCGATCGTGCCGCGCCAGCCAGGCGACAAGCCGCTGGCCTCGCCGGCGGTGCGCAAGCGTGCCCTGGATGCCGGTATCGAACTGCGTTACGTGCATGGCAGCGGCCCGGCCGGGCGCATCCTGCACGAAGACCTCGACGCCTTCATGAGCAAGCCGCACAGCGCTGGCGGACAAGCCCCGAGCGGCTATGCCAAGCGCACCGACAGCGAGCAGGTGCCAGTGATCGGCCTGCGCCGCAAGATCGCCCAGCGCATGCAGGACGCCAAGCGCCGGGTCGCGCACTTCAGCTATGTGGAAGAAATCGACGTCACCGCCCTGGAAGCACTGCGCCAGCAACTCAACAGCAAGCACGGCGACAGCCGCGGCAAGCTGACCCTGCTGCCGTTCCTGGTGCGTGCGCTGGTCGTGGCACTGCGCGACTTCCCGCAGATCAACGCCACCTATGACGACGAAGCCCAGGTCATCACCCGCCATGGCGCGGTGCATGTGGGCATCGCCACCCAGGGTGACAACGGCCTGATGGTGCCAGTTCTGCGCCATGCCGAAGCTGGCAGCCTGTGGAGCAATGCCGGCGAGATCTCGCGCCTGGCCAACGCTGCCCGCAACAACAAGGCCAGCCGCGACGAGCTGTCCGGTTCGACCATCACCCTGACCAGCCTGGGCGCCCTGGGCGGTATCGTCAGCACACCGGTGGTCAACACCCCGGAAGTGGCGATCGTCGGCGTCAACCGCATGGTCGAGCGGCCTGTGGTGATCGACGGCCAGATCGTCGTGCGCAAGATGATGAACCTGTCCAGCTCGTTCGACCACCGCGTGGTCGATGGCATGGACGCCGCGCTGTTCATCCAGGCCGTGCGCGGCCTGCTCGAACAACCCGCCTGCCTGTTCGTGGAGTGAGCATGCAACAGACTATCCAGACTACCCTGTTGATCATCGGCGGCGGCCCTGGCGGCTACGTGGCTGCCATCCGCGCCGGGCAACTGGGCATCCCCACCGTGCTGGTGGAAGGCCAGGCACTGGGCGGTACCTGCCTGAACATCGGCTGCATCCCGTCCAAGGCGCTGATCCACGTGGCCGAGCAGTTCCACCAGACCTCGCGCTTTGCCGGCCCGTCGGAGCTGGGCATCAGCGTCTCCTCGCCGCGCCTGGACATCGGCCAGAGCGTGGCCTGGAAGGACGGCATCGTCGACCGCCTGACCACCGGCGTCGCCGCCCTGCTGAAAAAGCACGGGGTCAAGGTGATCCATGGCTGGGCGAAGGTGCTCGACGGCAAACAGGTCGAGGTCGATGGCCAGCGTATCCAGTGCGAGCACCTGTTGCTGGCCACTGGCTCCAGCAGCGTCGAACTGCCGATGCTGCCGCTGGGTGGGCCGATCATTTCCTCGACCGAAGCCCTGGCGCCGAAAACCCTGCCGCAGCACTTGGTAGTGGTGGGCGGTGGCTACATCGGCCTCGAGCTGGGCATCGCCTACAGCAAGCTGGGCGCCCGGGTCAGCGTGGTGGAGGCGCGCGAGCGCATCCTGCCAACCTACGACAGCGAGCTGACCGCCCCGGTGGCCGAATCGCTGAAGAAGCTGGGCATCACCCTGCACCTGGGCCATAGCGTCGAAGGTTACGAAGGCGGCTGCCTGCTGGCCCGTGATGGCCAGGGCGGCCAACTGCGCCTGGAAGCCGACCAGGTGCTGGTGGCCGTGGGCCGTCGGCCGCGCACGCAAGGTTTCAACCTGGAGTGCCTGGACCTGAAGATGAACGGCGCCGCCGTCGCCATCGACGAGCGCTGCCAGACCAGCATGCGCAACGTCTGGGCCATCGGCGACGTGGCCGGTGAACCGATGCTGGCGCACCGGGCCATGGCCCAGGGCGAGATGGTCGCCGAGATCATCGCCGGCAAGGCACGCCGTTTCGAACCCAGCGCGATTGCCGCGGTGTGTTTCACCGACCCGGAAGTGGTGGTGGTCGGCAAGACCCCGGAACAAGTTAGCCAGCAAGGGCTGGACTGCATCGTCGCGCAGTTCCCGTTTGCCGCCAATGGTCGGGCCATGAGCCTGGAATCGAAAAGCGGTTTCGTGCGGGTGGTGGCGCGCCGTGACAACCACCTGATCCTGGGTTGGCAGGCGGTTGGCGTGGCGGTTTCCGAGTTGTCGACGGCGTTTGCCCAGTCGCTGGAGATGGGCGCGTGCCTGGAGGATGTGGCCGGCACCATCCATGCCCACCCGACACTGGGTGAGGCGGTACAGGAAGCGGCACTGCGCGCCCTGGGCCACGCCCTGCATATCTGACACTGAAGCGGCCGAGGCCGATTTGGCCCGCAGCGCTCCAGGCGTTGCGGGTCTTTTTTCATTCAGGCCTTACGGCGGTCCAAGACGCTGAAGCTAGCGCGACCGCTGTAGGAGCGGCCTTGTGTCGCGAAAGGGCTGCGTAGCAGCCCCGGCAATTTGTGCATCCTCGCTGAAACCCTGGGGCTGCTTCGCAGCCCTTTCGCGACATAAGGCCGCTCCTACAGGGGATCTGCGCCAGGCGGCCTATTCGGCTATCGCGTTCTTGCCAGCATCCTTGGCCCGGTACAGCGCCGTGTCGGCACGCGCCAGCAGTGCATGCTGGTCCTCTCCTTCCTGCCATTGCACCACGCCGTAACTCATGGTCAGCCGGCAATCGCCCACCGGCTCCACCTGCACCATCGCCTGGCGCAAGCGTGCTGCCACCTCCAGCGCCTCGCCCAGCGAGGCCTGCGGCAATACGATGACGAACTCGTCCCCACCCCAGCGCGCCAGCAGGTCCTGCTCCCGCAGGCAAGCACGCAGGACATCGACCACCCGCACCAGCGCCGCATCGCCACGGGCATGGCCATAGCGGTCATTGATCGGCTTGAAGTCGTCCACGTCCATGGCTATCAGCGACAACGGCTGGCGAAAGCGCTTGGCACGCTCGCACTCCAGTTGCAGCGCCTTCTCCAGCCGATAGCGGTTGGCAACGCGGGTCAACGCGTCGCGCTCGGCCAGCTCGCGGTTTTCATCCAGCTGCCGCTGCAACTGCTGGTTCACCCAGGACAGCTCGCGGGTGCGTTCGGCCACCTGGCTTTCCAGCGACTGGTTCCTCTGCTCCAGTTGCGCCACCAGGCGCTTGTTGGCGTCGATGTTGCGGTGGGCACCGAGCATGCGCGCCACCGAGCCGTCCTCGTTATGGGCGATGATGTAGCCGCTGTCTTCGATCCACAGGTAGCTGCCATCGTGGCAACGGCAGCGGTATTCGACCAGGTAGTGCTCGTTGCGCTGGTTGATGTACGCCTCGAAATGCGCCATCACCCGCGAGTAGTCCTCCGGGTGGATCACGCTTTCCCAGGTGAGCACCGAGTTGGCCATGGAGTGACTGGGGTAGCCGAGCATGGCGTACCAGCCCGGGTTGCGATAGACGTAGCCGGTATTGGCATTCCAGTCCCAGATACCATCGCTGATCAGATCGAACAACGTATGCAACTGCTGTTCACTGAAGCCGGCGGGTACCGGCCGGGTTTCCTGACTCATGGACGCTCTCCCTGATGCCCAGCCACAAGTGGCATGCCTCTGACGGGCAAGCATATGCCTAGCGTGGCACCATCGGAATAGCCCCAACGCCCTATTTTCGCGGTGCTGACGACGGGCATGGCATTTGCCCCGTTCGGCCTCTGTGGGAGCGGGCGTGCCCGCGAAGCAGGCGCTGCGGTGTAGGGCACCGGCTTCGCCGGTGTTCGCGGGCACGCCCGCTCCCACAGACACCGTGCATGGCTTGAGGGCGCTCAAGCCAACTGCAACAGCGCCTCCTCCACGGCAGCAACCACCTGGTTGCCCTTGGCACCCGGCAGCCGCCATGCGGCGATGGTCATGCCCAGTGGCACCGCGCGGTCGATGGGGGCGACCAGTTCGCCGCTGTCGAGGTAGCGTTGCACCAGGCTTCTGCGCCCTATCAGCACCCCGGCGGCCAGCAAGGCTTGCTGCAGGGCGATCGAGTACAGGGAAAAACCCGGCCCACGGGCAACGAACTTGTGCCCGGGCATCACCGCCCCCGTCCACACCGCCCAGTCGTTCCAGCCCACGTCGGCGATGCAACGGGCGTCGGCAAGGTCCTCGGGCTTGGCGATGCCGGCGGCCAGGGCCGGCACGCACACGGGCAGGACTTCTTCCGTGGCTATCCTGCGTTGCCAGCGCTCGGGCTTTTCGGTGTAGAACAGGCACAGGTCGAACGGGCTGCGCTTCAGGTTGGGCGGCTCATCCACCGCCGTCACCGAGATCTCTATGGGTGCCAGCAGCCGGGTCAGTTCCGGCAGGCGTGGCCCGATCCACAACTGCGCCAAGGCAGGGGATGTGACGATATGCACCCGCTGCGGTGCGGCCAGGCGGCGCAGTGTGCGTGCAGCGGCTTCCACGGCGTCGAACGCCTCGGTGAACTGGCCTTTCACGCTTTCACCCAAGGGCGTCAGGCGTACACCTTTGGCATGGCGCTCGAACAAGGCTGCGCCATATTCGCTTTCCAGGGTCTTGACCAGGGCGGCGATGGCCCCCGGGGTCACCTTCAGCTCGAGTGCGGCACGGGCAAAACCGCCCAGGCGGGCTGACGCTTCGAAGGCACGCAAGGCATTGAGCTGCAGCGAGTGCCGGGTAGGGGTATCGAGGTGCACGGTTTCAGGCCTATTTTTTTTAGGCCTACTATTCCAGAAATCTGACGTTGAGGCCAACTGTCGCGCGCATTAACGTGGACGTACCGCCCTTGCACCGTCTGCACTCTTTCAAGGATTTCAAATGCCGTATCCAAGCGGGACCCAAGCGTTCAGGCAAGGTGCCCACAGCGCCCTGCCATTGACCTCCGGCATCGTGCCCTTCGGCCTGATCACCGGGGTCACGGCGATCGGCATGGGCCTGTCGCCAACCGATGCCATCGGCATGACCTTGCTGTTCTACTCCGGTTCGGCACAAATGGTGGTGATGCAGTTGATGCAAAGCGCCGCCCTGCCGGTGACCATGGTAATCACCGCACTGGTGATCAACCTGCGCTTCCTGATGTACAGCGCCAGCCTGGCCCCGCACCTGGGCCAGCTGCCGCGCCGCCACAAGTGGCCGATGGCGTACATGCTGTCAGATCAGTCCTTCGCCCTGTGCACGCTGAAGATGGGCTCGGGCGGGCTCGGGCAGCATGCCTACCCCTACTATGCCGGTACGGCAATCACCATGTTCTTCGGCTGGAACCTCTCGGTGCTGGCGGGCATGTACCTGGGCGCGAGCATTCCTGAAGACTGGTCGCTGGGCTTTGCCATTCCATTGTCATTCCTGGCCCTGTTGATACCCGGCATTCGCAATGCGGCCACGCTTGGCGCAGCGCTGACCGGCGGCGTGCTCGCCGTGCTGGCCGCCAACCTGCCCTACAACCTGGGCCTGCTGGCTGGCGCGCTGGGCGGCATCATCGCCGGGCTGGCCATCGAGAGCTGGCAAAAACAGCAAACCGTGGCAGACGCCAATACCGAGCAGGAAGCATCATGAGCGAAACGACCCAGTGGATAACCTTCATTCTGATCGGCCTGGGCACCTTCGCCATCCGCCTGTCGTTCATCGAGTTGCACACGGTGTTGCGCATCCCGCCACTGTTTCGCCGCGCCCTGGCGTATGTGCCGGCCAGCGTGCTGGCGGCATTGGTACTGCCGGCCGTGGTATTCCCTGACCGACAGGCGGGGTTCGACTGGATGAACCCGCAGATACCAGCGGCGATACTGGCCGCGCTGGTGGCGTGGCGTACGCGCAGCACGATGCTGACGCTGATTGTGGGCATGGGAGTGCTGTGGGCCTTGAAGCATTTGGGGATGTAGGATGCGTCAGCGCTGATATTCCTGCTCTACACGGCCCCTGTAGGAGCGGCCTTGTGTCGCGAAAGGGCCGCAAAGCGGCCCCAGGATTTTGGCTTCACAGCTGATATGGCCGGGGCTGCTGCGCAGCCCTTTCGCGACACAAGGCCGCTCCTACACGGCCAGCGTCAGCTCAGCGGCTTCTTGCAGTATCAGACCGCGCTGGCCTTGGCCAGGTCCAGCGAGCGTGTCTCGGGCGCCATCAGCCAGGTGCAGAGCAGCCCGACCATCGAAATGCCGAACGCCACGATCATGGTGTTGGCAATGCCGAGCGACTCCAGCGACATGGGCACCAGGTAGGTGCCGATGGCGGCACCGATACGCGACAAGGAGGTTGCCAGGCCAACGGCCGAACCCCGGACCTCGGTTGGGAACAGCTCGTTCGGGTACACGTACTGCAACACCTGCGCCCCGCCAATGAACAATGCATAGCTGCCGAACAGCGCCAGGGTCACCAGCCCTGCCCCGTCCGGGTACAGCCCCAGCAGCAGCAAGGCCAGGCCCGACCACAGGAAGCTGTGGATCAGCATGTTGCGCCGACCCATGGGGTTGATCAGCTTCACGCCCAGCAAGCAACCGAACACGAAGATGACGGTGATCGCCACAGCGCCCCACGCCGCCAGGTCACCGGTAAGGCCCATGGCCGAAAGGATCTTCGGGGCGAAGGCGTAGATGGCGAACTGCGGGATGATCGAGCAGGTCCAGAACATGCTGACGAAGAAGATGCGCTTGCCATAGCTGGAGTGGAACAGCGACCAGACCGACACCTTGCGAATCGACGGCGCTTCGGCCAGGTCGGTGATGGAAAAGCTGTTGCCATAAACCCTTTTCACTACCTGGTCGGCCTCTTCGATGCGCCCCTTGCTCAGCAACCAACGGGCCGATTCCGGGGTGCCGGCGCGCATGATCAGGAACAGCACGCCAGGCACCGCCGCACTCGCCAAGGCCCAGCGCCAGGCTTCCGGCCCCATGCTGCGCAGAATGAATTCACCGGCCACATAGGCCATGGCAGCACCGACGAACCACATCATCACCAGGCTGGCGAGAATCGAACCCCGCTGCTTGCGCGGCAGGAACTCGGCCAGCAGCGAAGTCGCCAGTGGGTGGTCGGCGCCAATGGCGACACCCAGAGCAAAGCGCAGGGCAATCAGTGCGGCGGCTGAGGTGACCCAGAACTGGCCAAGGGAAAACAGCGTGAGTGCAACCAGCACCAGCACATATAGCGTCTTGCGGCCCAACCTGTCGGTAAACAGCCCACCGACGAAACCGCCGAAGAACATGCCAACCAGCGATGCGGCGGCTACCAGGCCCTCTTCGAGCACCGACAGTTGTAGCGACTGGCTGAGTTGCACCAGGACCACGCCAATGATGCTCAGGATATAGCCATCCAGAAACGGCGCACCCGAGGAGTAGATGGCGAGCTTCTTGTGGAAGCTGTTGAGCGGGGCGTCTTCCAGGGAAATATTATGTTTATTGGTCATGGGTTTGGCCTTTGTTGCTGCTCGGCGCAGACCGCCCGCAAGCGTTGGCCTGCAGGGAGATCCGATTATTTTTGGAGTGCAATCGATCGCTGCTGAGCCATCCATGAAGCTCATGGCGAAGACAGTAAACTCACATGACCTGGGGTGATGTAAGGGTTACTCCAAAGAATGCGACATCTCGGTCAAGCACACGGGGACGGCTGCGATGGCAGGCGAACGCAGGCACAAGCGAGCAACATATGGAGCACGCCATCGTTGCTGGCCAACGCTGGGTGAGAGGGGTATGAGAATATGAGAGATAGGAAATGGCGTCCCAGGCAGGAATTGAACCTGCAACCTTCCCCTTAGGAGGGGGATGCTCTATCCAATTGAGCTACTGAGACGCAAGTGCCGGCAGCGGACGCTGCACAGCAGGACGGCCAGCATGTTAACCAGCATGCTGGCGTTTGTCATGCCTCAAGCGGGCTTTTTCGCGTAATCCTTTTCTGCCAATGCTACACCTGCGGCAGCACGCCTTCATCACGCAGCAGCGCGAACAATGCCGCGACCGCGGTTTCCAGGGTGGTGGAGTTGTCCAGCACATGCAGCGACGGATCGGCCAGCGCCTGCAAGCGTGCATTACGTGCCAGGCGCTGCTCGACTTCCTCTGCGCTTTCCCGGCCGCGGGCCACCAGGCGCTCGCGCAGCACCTCGTGCCGGACCTCGACCAGCACTGCCAACAGGTTCGGGTAGCGCCGGCGCGCCTCGGCCAGATAAGCCCGCGAACCATTCACCAGCACCGCCCTGCCCTCCGCCAGCCACTGGTCCACCTGCAGTGGAATGCCGTAATCCAGGCCATTGGCTCGCCAATGCATGGCGAACGCGCCTTGCGCGCGCAGTGCTTCGAACTGTTCGGCCGTGACTCCATGGGCGGCTTCGCCCTTGGCTTCGGCCGACCGGGTAATGACGCGACGGGCGATTTCCACCCCGGCGGCTGCCAATCGCTCACGAGAAGCATCGATCAGGGAATCTTTCCCGGAACCCGACGGTCCTACCAGATATATCAACCGACCTGTCCCTGATTGGCGGTCGCTTGCGTCATGTTGCATAGCCACTATGCTCTATGGAGGGAAACCAGCACATTCTAGGGGCTTTCCCAGCCTTTTGCTGCCTTTTACCAGTTTTTGACGGCAAAAGTCTGACGATTGGGCAAGCTGGAGCATGTAAAACTTTTCAAACCAGTACTCATTTCTGATAATTGGTACTGGCACAAAGCCTTTATCCGGCTCACTATTTGTCACAGAATTGACGCCAAGGAAACGGCGACCATGAGGCAAGATGAGCATCCATTTTTCACAGACGGTTGAACATTTCGTCGTCGCCACGGTCGTACTACCACCCCGTGCGGCCAATTTGAGAACCGCTTCCCCTGAACCAAAATCCGGTCAATTTATATGCGCCCAATGAAACAGGCTATTTATTCGAGCCGCACCGCTGACAAGTTCGTCGTCCGCCTGCCAGACGGGATGCGTGAGCGCATTGCCGAGGTAGCGCGCAACCATCACCGCAGCATGAACTCCGAAATCATCGCGCGCCTGGAACAGAGCCTTATCCAGGAAGGTGCGCTGGGTGACGAGTTGAGCATGCGCCTGGACAGCCCTGAACTGTCCCTGCATGAACGCGAGTTGCTGCAACGCTTCCGCCAACTGTCGCACCGCCAGCAGAACGCGCTGGTCGCCCTCATCGCTCACGATGTGGAAATGGCTGCCGACGCCTCTTGAGGTTTGCAGCCGAACATGAAAAAGCCAGCGTAAGCTGGCTTTTTTGTGGGCTTACCGCCGCTGTAGGATCACTGCCTTTGTGGGAGCGGCCTTGTGTCGCGAAAGGGCCGCAAAGCGGCCCCGCGATGCCAGCGGCACTGCGCATACTTCCGGGGCTGCTTTGCAGCCCTTTCGCGACACAAGGCCGCTCCCACAAGAACCTCATCAGCTTGTGGAAGTTAAACGGCTACAGCAGGAACAGCGTGGCCAGCCCGAGGAAGATGAAGAACCCGCCGCTGTCGGTCACCGCGGTAATCATCACGCTGGAGCCCATCGCCGGGTCGCGCCCCAGGCGCGTCAGGGTCATCGGGATCAACACTCCCATCAAGGCCGCCAACAGCAGGTTCAAGGTCATCGCCGCAGTCATCACCAGGCCCAACGACCAACTGCCATACAGCCAGAACGCCACCGCACCGATCACCCCGCCCCAGATCAGGCCGTTGAGCAGCGATACCGCCAGCTCCTTGCGCATCAGGCGGCTGGTGTTGCCCGGCGACACTTGGTCCAGCGCCATGGCGCGCACGATCATGGTGATGGTCTGGTTACCGGAGTTGCCACCAATACCCGCCACGATCGGCATCAGCGCAGCCAGGGCCACCAGCTTCTCGATCGAACCTTCGAACAGGCCGATCACTCGCGACGCAACGAAAGCAGTAATCAGGTTGATGGCCAACCAGGCCCAGCGGTTGCGCAGCGAACGCCAGACCGAGGCGAAGATGTCTTCTTCCTCGCGCAAACCGGCCATGTTCAGCACTTCGCTCTCGCTTTCTTCACGAATCAGGTCGACCATTTCGTCGATGGTCAAGCGGCCGATCAGGCGTTCGTTCTTGTCCACGACCGGCGCAGATACCAGGTCATAACGCTCGAAGGCCTGCGCCGCATCATAGGCATCTTCCTCGGGGTGGAAGGAGACCGGGTCGGTCGCCATGACCTCCGCTACCTTCTTTTCCGGGTCATTGACCAGCAGGCGCTTGATCGGCAATACACCCTTGAGAATGCCGTCATAGTCGACCACGAACAGTTTGTCGGTGTGGTTCGGCAGTTCTTTCAGGCGGCGCAGATAGCGCAACACCACTTCCAGGCTGACGTCTTCGCGGATGGTGACCATCTCGAAGTCCATCAGCGCACCAACCTGCTCCTCGTCGTAGCTCAGCGCCGAACGCACGCGCTCGCGTTGCTGGGCATCGAGGGTTTCCATCAGCTCGTGAACAACGTCACGCGGCAGCTCAGGAGCCAGGTCGGCCAGCTCGTCGGCGTCCATTTCCTTGGCGGCGGCGAGCAGTTCGTGATCGTCCATGTCGGCGATCAGCGATTGCCGCACGGCGTCGGACACTTCCAGCAGGATGTCGCCATCGCGATCCGAGCGCACCAGCTGCCAGACCGTCAGGCGGTCTTCCAGGGGCAAGGCTTCGAGGATGTAGGCGATGTCGGCGGGGTGCAGGTCATCGAGCTTGCGCTGCAGCTCGACGAGGTTCTGGCGGTGGACCAGGTTTTCCACCAGGTCGTTGTGGGCGCCTTCCTGACGGTGGGTCAGGTCTTCGACCACGCGCTGGCGTTGCAGCAGTTCGACCACCTGGGCCAGGCGGTCCTGCAGGCTTTCCTGCGCTTTTTTTACTTCTACTTCAGTCATAGGCGAACTCCACTCCCAGCAGCGGAGCACGCCGGGAGAATCAATCGGTCAGATCTTTCTGTATGAATCTTGTTAGCGAGTAACTACTGGGTAAGTCCATGGTGGTTTTCCACAAGCCCCGGCGGGGCTGACGGGCGCAATCATACACTGCTAAAGCTGTCAGATCGCTTAAAATTTTGGCCAGAACAATCGTTTGCGTGATAAAGCTGGGACAACGCTCGAAGCTATCAGTGCGACGGTGGGTCTGGCGGTTAAAGCACATTTGTTGTGTGCCTGGATGTGTATGCGGTGCCTGATCGATACTGGGGCTGCTTTGCAGCCCATCGCGACACAAGGCCGCTCCTACAAGGGATCGCGTACTTCTGTAGGAGCGGCCTTGTGTCGCGAAAGGGTCGCGCAGCGGCCCCAAAGGCACAGGCTCAATCTACAGAAGAGCTTAGATCGACATCACCAACAATTCATTGGCGCAGAAAAACAAAAAGCCCGCTCAATTGAGCGGGCTTCTTGATTTGGTGTGGCGGACTCAGGAGGATTCGAACCTCCGACCGCTCGGTTCGTAGCCGAGTACTCTATCCAGCTGAGCTATGAGTCCGTGTCTTGCCGCGTATTATAGGTCGCTGAAACATTTTTGCAAGAACTTTTTCGTTTAAAATCAACTACTTAGCGTTCTTACTGCTTACAGCGCCCTAAGCGAATAATGGCGGTGAAGGGGGGATTCGAACCCCCGATACCCTTATGAGGTATACTCCCTTAGCAGGGGAGCGCCTTCGGCCACTCGGCCACCTCACCGCAACACGAGGCGAATATTAAACAGGCTCTTCCTCGTTTGCAACCCTTTTTTTGAAAAAAACTTCAAAAAAATTAAAGGCTTGGCTCCTCGTCCTTCTCTTTCTTGATCCGCAGGTAGATTTCCTCGCGGTGCACAGCCACTTCTTTCGGGGCGCTGACGCCAATACGCACCTGGTTGCCTTTGACGCCGAGCACCGTCACGGTGATCTCGCCGTCTCCAATGATCAGGCTCTCGGCGCACCGACGAGTCAGAATCAACATAGCTTTCTCCTTACGCAAAACATTCAGGGGTAACAGTCTTGGGTGTCGCGGCCTGGTCGTGGACGACGACCAGGGCCCGGTTACTCGCCACACAGGGCAGGACAGGCCTGTGTGGCGAGCAGAAACGCGAAGGGCGCGGCAAGCCGCGCCCTTCCAGGCAGCGTATTACTCGCTCTGTCGTGCCGGAGCGTCGAGCTCGAACGCGGTGTGCAGCGCGCGTACGGCCAGCTCCAGGTACTTCTCTTCGATCACGACCGAAACCTTGATCTCGGAGGTGGAGATCATCTGGATATTGATGCTCTCCTTGGCCAGGGCTTCGAACATGCGGCTGGCAACACCGGCGTGCGAACGCATGCCGACGCCAACGATCGAGACCTTGGCGATCTTGGTGTCGCCGATCACTTCACGGGCACCGATTTCGCGGGCAGTGTTTTCCAGCACGCTCTGCGCCTTCTCGTACTCGTTGCGGTGTACGGTGAAGGTGAAGTCGGTGGTGTTATCGTGGGCAACGTTCTGCACGATCATGTCGACCTCGATGTTCGAGGCGCTGATCGGGCCGAGGATCTTGAAGGCCACGCCCGGGGTGTCCGGCACGCCGCGAATGGTCAGCTTGGCTTCATCACGGTTGAAGGCGATACCGGAAATGATCGGCTGTTCCATGGATTCCTCTTCATCAATGGTAATGAGGGTACCCGGACCCTCCTTGAAGCTGTGCAGCACGCGCAGCGGAACGTTGTACTTGCCGGCGAACTCCACCGAACGGATCTGCAGCACCTTGGAACCGAGGCTGGCCATTTCCAGCATCTCTTCGAAGGTGATCTTCTCCAGGCGCTGGGCCTGCGGCACAACGCGCGGGTCGGTGGTGTAGACGCCATCGACGTCGGTGTAGATCTGGCACTCGTCAGCCTTCAGCGCAGCCGCCAGGGCCACGCCCGTGGTGTCGGAGCCACCACGGCCCAGGGTGGTGATGCTGCCGTGCTCGTCGACGCCCTGGAAGCCCGCTACCACGACCACGCGGCCTTCCTTGAGGTCGGCACGAATCTTCTGGTCGTCGATCTGCAGGATGCGCGCCTTGTTGTGCGCGCTGTCGGTGAGAATGCGCACCTGGTTGCCGGTGTAGGACACCGCTGGCACACCACGCTTGATCAAGGCCATGGTCAGCAAGGCAATGGTGACCTGCTCACCGGTCGACACGATCACATCCAGTTCACGCGGAACCGGCTGATCGGTGATCTGCTTGGCCAGGTCGATCAGGCGATTGGTTTCACCGCTCATGGCCGACAGCACAACCACCAGGTCGTCGCCCGCCTCACGGTGTTTCTTGACCTTATCGGCTACCTGCTCGATCCGCTCGATGGAACCGACAGAGGTGCCGCCAAATTTCTGTACGATCAACGCCATTTCAATGGTGCCTCAGCCCATACAGGGCCCCAAAAAACAATCCAACATGAAGAGGCCGGATGGGAGTGGCCTGTGTGGCTAATTCTTGCACTCGAATTTGAGCGCAAGAATTAGCCGTACAGGCCCCTAGACCGCCGGCCCCCTCATCTCAAAGTCCCTGCTCTGCGAATGGCACGGCCAGCGCCAGGGCCTGGTCCAGTGCAGCGACGTCGACGCCGCCACCCTGGGCCATGTCCGGACGGCCACCGCCCTTGCCACCCACCGCCGCAGCGGCTTGTTTCATCAGATCGCCAGCCTTGAGTTGGCTGGAGAGGTCCTTGGTCACGCCGGCCACCAGCACGACCTTGCCCTCATGCTCGCTGCCCAGCAGGATCACTGCGTGGCCGAGCTTGTTCTTCAGCTGATCGACCAGCGCCAGCAGGGCCTTGCCGTCCTGCCCATCCAGGCGGGCGGCGAGCACCTTGGCGCCCTTGACCTCAACGGCCGCGTTGGAGAGATCATCCCCGGCGGCGCTGGCGGCCTTGGCCTGCAGCTGTTCCAGCTGCTTCTCCAGCTGGCGGTTGCGCTCGAGCACAGCCGACAGCTTGTCGATCAGGTTGTCGCGATTACCCTTCACCAGCTGCGCGGCTTCCTTGACCTGCTCTTCGGCAGCGTTCAGGTAGGCCAGCGCAGCAGCGCCGGTGACCGCTTCGATACGGCGCACGCCAGAGGCCACGCCGCCTTCGCTGATGATCTTGAACAGGCTGATGTCACCGGTGCGCTTGGCGTGGATACCGCCGCACAGCTCCACCGAGAAATCGCCGCCCATGCTCAGCACACGCACGGTATCGCCGTACTTCTCGCCGAACAGCGCCATGGCACCCTTGGCCTTGGCGGTTTCGATGTCGGTCAGTTCGGTTTCCACCGCAGTGTTCTTGCGCACTTCGCGGTTGACGATGTCTTCCAGGGCCTTGATCTGCTCCGGTTTCACCGCCTCGAAGTGGCTGAAGTCGAAACGCAGGCGCTGGCTGTCGACCAGCGAGCCTTTCTGCTGCACGTGCTCGCCCAGTACCTGACGCAGCGCTTCGTGCAGCAGGTGGGTGGCGGAGTGGTTCAGCGAGGTGGCGTGCTGCACGTCGGCATCGACCTTGGCCTGGACCGGCGAACCGATCACCAGCGCACCGCTGGCAACCACGCCGTGGTGCAGGAAAGCACCACCGGTCTTGGTGGTGTCGCGCACGTCGAAGCGCGCAGCGCCAGCCTGCAGGTAGCCGGTGTCGCCCACCTGGCCACCGGATTCGGCGTAGAACGGCGTGCGGTCGAGCACGACCACGCCCTGCTCGCCCTCACCCAGCTGGTCGACGGCCTGGCCGTCCTTGTACAGGGCGATGATCTTGCCCTGGCCTTCGGTGGCCTCGTAGCCGAGGAACTCGGTGGCGCTGTCGACCTTGACCAGGCTGTTGTAGTCCATGCCGAAGGCGCTGGCGGAACGGGCGCGCTCACGCTGGGCGTCCATTTCGCGCTCGAAGCCGGCTTCGTCGATGGTCAGCTCGCGCTCGCGGGCGATGTCGGCGGTCAGGTCCATCGGGAAGCCGTAGGTGTCGTACAGTTTGAACACCACATCGCCCGGCACCACCTCGCCCTTCAGCTGGGCCAGGTCCTGCTCGAGGATGCGCAGGCCCTGCTCCAGGGTCTTGGCGAACTGTTCTTCTTCAGCCTTGAGCACGCGTTCGATGTGCGCCTGCTGGCTGTTCAGTTCCGGGAAGGCCTCGCCCATTTCGGCAACCAGCGCGGCAACGATCTGGTAGAAGAAGCTGCCTTTGGCGCCCAGCTTGTTACCGTGGCGGCAGGCACGACGAATGATGCGGCGCAGCACGTAGCCACGGCCTTCGTTGGACGGCAGCACGCCGTCGGCGATCAGGAAGCCGCACGAACGGATGTGGTCGGCGACCACTTTCAGCGAGGCCTGGCCCTCATTGGCGCAACCGATGGCCTTGGCCGCGGCCGACAGCAGGTTCTGGAACAGGTCGATCTCGTAGTTCGAGTGCACGTGCTGCAGCACGGCGCTGACGCGCTCCAGGCCCATGCCGGTGTCCACCGACGGCGCTGGCAGCGGGTGCAGCACGCCGTCGGCGGTGCGGTTGAACTGCATGAAGACGTTATTCCAGATCTCGATGTAGCGGTCACCGTCTTCTTCCGGCGAGCCGGGTGGGCCGCCCCAGATGTCCGGGCCGTGGTCGTAGAAGATCTCGGTGCACGGGCCGCACGGGCCGGTATCGCCCATGGTCCAGAAGTTGTCGGAGGCGTACGGGGCGCCCTTGTTGTCGCCGATGCGCACCATGCGCTCGGCCGGCACGCCGACTTCCTTGGTCCAGATATCGTAGGCTTCGTCGTCAGTGGCGTAGACGGTGACCCAGAGCTTTTCCTTGGGCAGGTTCAGCCATTTTTCCGAAGTCAGGAAGGTCCAGGCGAAGGTGATCGCATCGCGCTTGAAATAGTCACCGAAGCTGAAGTTGCCCAGCATTTCGAAGAAAGTGTGGTGACGCGCGGTGTAACCGACGTTTTCCAGGTCGTTGTGCTTGCCACCGGCGCGCACGCACTTCTGGCTGCTGACGGCACGCGTGTAGGCACGCTTCTCCGCACCGAGGAAGCAGTCCTTGAACTGGTTCATGCCGGCATTGGTGAACAGCAGGGTCGGGTCGTTGTTCGGGATCAGCGAACTGGAGGCGACTCGGGTATGTCCCTGCTCTTCGAAGAAGCGAAGGAAGGCTTCACGGATTTCTGCGCTTTTCATAGGTTCTTCCACGGAAACGGCGGCCGTTTGGGCTAATACGTCGAATCGACGAAACGACGGCAAAGGGCGCCATTATAGCCAGCCTGAACGGGAGATACAGTGTGTTTGTACACCAGAACAGCAATCGGCGGATGAAAAGCCGTTCATGAGCACGGCCAGGGCGGCAAAGCGGACCTGCAGGCCTGCCCATGCGGTACATAAGCAACACCTGACCCGCGCAGCGGAACGGGATCCTGCCGGCCCATCCTCGCTGCCGGAGCACTCCATGCCTGAGCTGAACCTGTCCAAACTCCACTCGGATCCACACCCACTGCCTCACGAGGCTACCCTGGCCAATCCGAACCCGATCTACTACATAGATGCTCGCGAACCTGGTTACGCCCAGACCGCCTTTCCCAATGAAGACAACCCCCAGCAGCAGACCGAGGTCAAGTACATCCAGGCTGACCCCAACGTGCGAATCACCCTGGAACACACTTACCCGTTGGGGCGACGCTATCGCCGCAACACCCAGAACAGCGAGCTGCTGGTCTTCAACGTGGCCCCGCGTGCGCTGCGCGCGGACGAGCAGCAAAAGCGCGTACGTATCGCCCCTCGCGAATGCCTGCTGGAAGTGACCATCAACGATGCGGTATTCATGGTCGCCGCGCATACCACCCAAGCCATCGCCATTCGCCTCACCGATGGCAATCACCACATCGTCATCGCCCGGGAGGTGAAGAGGACGGTGCTGATCGACATGATAGGGAGCGGCAACAGGATCGAGACCGGCGCAGGTATCGTCCACATCGACGCCCATACCGGCACGCACCAGATTGTGGTCGGTAGCGGACCGGTGCTGATCGACAAGGGCGACGCGGTTGTCAACGTCACGGGGCACCGCCTGCTTGGCCGCGAATCCTCCAGGGTCGAGCTCTACCGCGATACCGAAAACGATGCACGACTGGCCCGGCCCGTGACGGCCGAACATCAGGCCCTGGGCAATATCGGCGTGCGAGTGACGGGTAGCGACCCGTTCAGGCAAGCAGCACAGGATGCGCTGGAGCTCCTGCGCAAATTACCCTGCGGCCAGGCGCTGCTGGCGGCCCTGGATAAAAAGGCTGGGCAGTCCGGGACACCGATCAGCCTGATCGAAGCATCCAGGCACCAATTCACGACCTATACACCCAGCGACCACGAAGAAGATGAAGACGAAGGCCACTTCATCATCGACGAAAACCAGAGTAGCTGGGGCTACAGCGGCGGCACCCTGGCATATAACCCAGGCTGGTCGACCGCAGCGCAACTGCCACTACTCGACCTTTACCGCTGCCTTTGCCAAGGCTGGAACTCGATGTCAGGCACAGTCTTTCCGGGCCAGACCGAGGTTCAAGGCAAAAACGGCGCTTATCCGGTGGACAACCTGCTGCTGCAGAGCATCGGCTTACCCACCGATTGCAGGTTCACATTCGGCGGCAGCACCGCCCTGAACACCAACCCACCCGCCTTCACTGAAAACGGGCTGCGCCAGGCGCTGCAACTGGAGCTGCGCACACAGCCGTGAGCCCAGTGTATCGGGGCCAGCTCAGCCTAGTCGCTGGCCGGAGTCAGGAACGATCAGAATCCCCGCCCTGAGGCCATTCTTGACCTTGGGGTTGGGGAAGATGATGCGCGCGCCCTCCTCCTCGACCACCCAGCGCGTCTCGGCCAGGTCTTCGGCCAGCAGGTAACCCTTGCTCAGCTCGGAGAAATTCTCGATGTCCGCCGGCAGGTGCAGGTGGAAGCTGTCGCTGTGCTTGATGATCTCGCGGGACACGCTGAACAGCTGCAGGCCATCCAGAGAGCCTTCGCCCTGTGGCTCGGTGTCTTCGATGATGTGGATCAGCCTCGCTTCCAGCTTGTCGAGGTTGACCAGCTCGTTCTGACCGAACGGGCGAGCCTTGCCCAGCTCCAGGGTAAAGGCTTCGGCCTCCAGCTGCTCGTAGGTGAAGGCGCTGAAGGTGATGGAAGACTTGCTCTGCAGCAACACCGCCTCCATGCCCGCCGCCGCCAGGCGTGCCAGCTCGCGACGGGAATGCTTGCGCCCCTCTTTATAAGGGTACAAGGCGAACTGCTCGATCTTCGAGCCGCGGATGGCGGTATGCAGGTCGTAGTGCAGGCGGTTGCGCCCCGGCTTGCTGAAGAACACCCGGGCGAACTGTTCCAGCTCGGCGGCACGCAGTGCCTCGAAGCCACTGGACAGCTCGTGGCGGCCGTTGAACAGGCGGTTGATGTCCTGCTCGATGAAGCGCTCGCCCTTGCGGATCGCTGCCGGGTTGCCGAACAGGAACAGCACCCGGGCCTTGGGTTTGATCTTGCCGTTGGCCACACCATGCAGCAGCCGCTCGAGCAACTCGATCGGTGCCGTTTCGTTGCCGTGGATGCCGGCGGACAACAGCAAGTCCAGCCCGCAATCCTCGCTTTCGGCCGGGCGCACTTCGAGCGCGCCCTCCCCCAGCCAACGCAAACGCGCGCCCTTGGGTGTCACTTGGGTCTTCTCGGCCGGTTCGTGATCGGTGAGGGTCAGCTCAAGCAATTTGCCAAGGGCGAGCATAGGTACTTCCTTAGTGGTGGTGGCCGCAGTCGGGGCCATGGACGTGATCGTCGTCTTCGCCGACCTCCGCCGGTTCCATTTCCAGCTGCAGGCTGACCAGGTTGGTGGCCATCGGGCGCAGCAGCAGATTGGCGTACTCGGTGTCGTCTTCCTCGACATCCACGCCGATCAGCAGCTGGCCACGACCATCCTGCTGAATCCACACTTCCTTGCCTTGCCAGACCACGGCAAAGCGGGTGCAGGAAGTTTCCAGCTGGGTGCCGTCTTCATCTTCCAGGATAAGGCGCAGGGCGTCGGTCATTGCAAAGTCTCTCTTCAAGGTTGGCGTTGGAACGGATACACCGAGCCCAACTTCAGGATCTGGGTCAATTCGTCCAGTGCCGTACGGCATTCCACCAGCAACTGCGGGTCGGCCAGGTCCGCCTCGCCAAGGCGATCGCGGTAATGCTTGTCGACCCACAGCAGCAGGGTGTCGTACAGCGAGGCGGTCATGATAACGCCTTGGTTGACCGCTGCCAGTTCCGTTTCCTTCAACGCCACGCGCAAACGCAGGCAAGCCGGCCCACCGCCGTTCTGCATGCTCTGCTTGAGGTCGAACACCTTGACCTCTTTCACCGCGCCGCCCTGGCTGGTCAACTGGCCCAGGTAGGCCCAGACCCGCTCGTTGTTGCGGCACTCTTCCGGCACCACCAACAGCATGGAGCCGTCGTCGCGGCTGAGCAGCTGGCTGTTGAACAGGTAGGAACGCACCGCGTCCTCCACCGTCACCGCTGCCCGCGGCACGCAGATGGCCTGGAAGTTGCCACCCTTGCTGGCCAGTTTAGCTCGCAGCTGGCCAAGTACCGCGTCGGTGTCGAGGAAAGCGTCCTCGTGGTAGAACAGCACCTCGCCGTTACCCACCGCAATTACATCGTTATGGAACACGCCCTGGTCGATCACGGCCGGGTTCTGTTGAGCGTAGACCACGCCGTCATCGCTCAGGCCATGCAGCCGGGCCACAGCCTGGGAAGCCTCCAGGGTTTGCCGGGCCGGGTACTTCTGCGGCGCCGGGTAGCGGCTGTCGAAGGCGCTGCGGCCGTAGACGAAGAACTCCACGCCGGCCTCGCCATATGCACGGCAGAAGCGCGTATGGTTGGCCGCCCCCTCGTCACCGAACTGCGCCACGGCAGGCAGTGCCTCGTGGTGGGTAAAGTGCTTGTCGTTGCTGAACATGGCACCCAGCACACGGCTGGTGGTCGGGTGCTCGATGCTGCGATGGTACTTGCAGTTGAGGTTGGCAGCAGTAAAGTGCACGCGGCCATCGGCTGTGTCGGCACTGGGGCTGACCGTGGCGGCGTTGGCCACCCACATGCTCGAGGCCGAGCAGCTGGCCACCAGCAATGGCATGGCCTCCTTGGCGGCGCGCTGGATCACTTCGGCATCGCTGCCGCTGAAGCCCAGGCGGCGCAGTGCGGCCACGTCGGGGCGCTCCTGCGGCGCCAGCACGCCCTGCTTGAAGCCCATGTCGGCCAGCGCTTTCATCTTCGCCAGGCCCTGGCGCGCGGCTTCGCGCGGGTTGGAACCCTGCTGGCTGTTGCTCTGCGAAGCCACGTTGCCGTAGGACAGGCCGCCATAGTTGTGGGTAGGCCCCACCAGGCCATCAAAATTCACTTCATAGGATTTCATCGGCTAGGCTCCGTGACCTGTTGTTATAGGGTGACGCCCGGCGTCAGGGTTGCCGGCAAGGCAAGGCTGGCGGTCTCCAGCGAAGCCACGGGGTAAGCGCAGTAGTCCGCCGCGTAATAGGCGCTGGCGCGATGGTTGCCACTGGCGCCCACGCCGCCGAACGGCGCACTGCTGGCGGCACCGGTCAGTTGCTTGTTCCAGTTGACGATGCCGGCGCGGCTACGCAGCCAGAAGTACTGGTAACGGGCGCGGGAATCGGACAGCAAGCCGGCAGCCAGGCCGTACTGGGTGTTGTTGGCCTCATCGATGGCGGCATCGAAGTCGGCATAGCGGATCACCTGCAGCAGCGGGCCGAAGAACTCTTCGTCCGGGCGCTCGGCCACGGCGGTGACATCGACAATGCCCGGGGTCAGCAGTGCGGCATCGGCCTGTGGCTGGGTCATTTCCAGCAGCTTGACGGCGCCCTTGGCGACCAGTTCGGCCTGGGCTGCAATCAGCGCCCGCGCTGCCTGCAGCGAAATCACCGAGCCCATGAACGGCGCCGGTTGCTGGTCGAACGCACCGACCGTGATGGATCTGCTCACCTCGACCAGGCGCGCGATCAGCGCATCGCCCCAGGCGCCTTGCGGCACCAGCAGACGGCGGGCGCAGGTGCAGCGCTGGCCGGCGGAAATGAACGCCGACTGGATAATGGTGTACACCGCCGCATCGAGGTCCTTGACCTCATCCACCACCAGCGGGTTGTTGCCGCCCATTTCCAGGGCCAAAATCTTGTCCGGGCGGCCGGCGAACTGCTGGTGCAGCAGGTTGCCGGTGCGGCTGGAGCCGGTGAAGAACAAGCCATCGATACCCGGGTTGGCGGCCAGCGCCACACCGGTTTCGCGCGCGCCCTGCACCAGGTTGAGCACACCCGCCGGCAGCCCGGCGGCAATCCAGCAATTGACGGTCAGCTCGGCGACCTTGGGCGTCAGCTCACTGGGCTTGAACACCACGCAGTTGCCCGCCAGCAGCGCCGGCACGATATGGCCGTTGGGCAGGTGGCCGGGGAAGTTGTAAGGGCCGAACACCGCCACCACACCATGGGGCTTGTGCCGCAGCACGGCCGTGGCATCGGCCAGCGGGCCGCTCTTTTCGCCGGTGCGCTCGCGGTAGCTCTGCACCGAGATCGCTACCTTGTTGATCATGCTGGTGACTTCGGTCGCCGACTCCCACAGGGGCTTGCCGGTTTCCTCACCGATGCACTGGGCCATGGCTTCGGCATGCGCTTTCAGTTGCGTGGCGAACTTCTCCAGCAAATCGATACGCGCTTCCAGGCTCAATTGCGCCCAGGCCGGGAACGCCTGACGGGCTGCCTGCACGGCGGCATCCACCTGGCTGGCGTCAGCACCCTGCCCCTCCCAGACGACGGCTTGCGTCACCGGGTTGAGCGACTGCAGGGTTTCACCCTGGCCAACCTGCCAATTGCCTGCGATGTAATGCGTGGTCATTTACTGGGCCTCCCGGCTTGCCGACAGCGGCACGGCGCGCACGTTGTCGCCGGCGCCCATGCGCAGGCGCTTGGCGGTCAGGGGGTCGACCACCAGGGTACCGGCAGCCAGCCGCGCAGGTGCGGCCGTGATGCGGCAGTCGTCGCGCTTGCGGTTGTGGATGATGTAAGGCGTCGCGTCATCGCCCGGCGTGCCCACCGCCAGCACCAGGGTCTGGCTCTCGCGCACGGCGCGGATCTTGGAGGTGTCGCACTCGATGGCGGGGCCGGCGTCGAAGATGTCGACGTAGCCCTGATAGTTGAAGCCTTCCTGCTTGAGCATCGCCAGCGCCGGCTCGGTGTCCTTGTGCACGCGGCCGATCACGTTGCGCGCTGCCTCGGACAGGAAGCAGGTGTACAGCGGGAACTTCGGCATCAGTTCGGCAATGAACGACTTGTTGCCCACGCCGGTGAGGTAGTCGGCCTGGCTGAACTCCATCTTGAAGAAGTGCCGGCCCAGGCTTTCCCAGAACGGCGAGCGGCCCTGCTCGTCGGACATGCCGCGCATTTCGGCGATGATCTTCTTGCCGAACAGCTCGGGAAACTCGGCGATGAACAGCATGCGCGCCCGCGACAGCAGGCGGCCGTTGAGGCCGGAGCGGTAGTCGCTGCGCAGGAACAGCGAGCACAGCTCGGAGTTGCCGGTCAGGTCGTTGGCCAGGAACAGGGTGGGGATTTCGCGGTAGATCTTCAGCTCCTGCGAGGCGCTGACGGTCAGGCCGACCCGGTAGTTGTACCAAGGCTCGCGCAGGCCGACGGCACCGGCGATGGCACTGATGCCCACCACCATGCCTTCGTCGTTTTCCAGCACGAACAGGTAGTCGGTGTCGCCACGCTCGGCTTCGCCGCGGAAGCTCTTCTCCGCCCAGCCAACGCGATGCCCCAGGCGCTCTTCGTTGGCCGGCAGCGTGGTCAGCCCGGTGGTACCGGTGCTGCGTGCCAATTCGATCAACGCAGGCAAATCGCTGCTGCGTACAGGACGAACGATCATGCTATCTCCTTTTGCGGCGGCGGCGGCCGGCGCGAAACTCTTCTAACGCATCAATCCCGAAACGTCTGTTGCCAGACCTCAGACCGCAACCAGACGCACGCTGGCACCCTCGCCCACCCCCAGCGCCTCGGCAGCGGCCGGGCTCAGGCTGACCGGCTTGCCCGGCACCCAGTCCAGGTCCAGCAGTACCGCGCGGTAATCCTGCAACTGGCCGTTGCACACCAGGTACGGGCGCCCGCCCTTGACCGGGGTGTCCTCGAGCTTCACCGGCACCACCCGGCTCTGGGCGATGGAGCGGATACCCGAAGTACGCGCATGCAGGGTCGGGCCACCATCGAAGATGTCGATGTAGTGCTCGGTCTCGAAGCCTTCGCGCATGAGGATGTCGAAGGTAATCTGCGCCCGCGGGTGCACCTGGCCCATGGCTTCCTGCGCCAGGTCAGGCAGCAGCGGCACGTAGATCGGGTAGTGCGGCATCAGTTCGGCGAGGAAGGTGCGGCTCTTCAGGCCGCACAGGCGCTCGGCGTCGGCGTAGTTGAGGTCGAAGAAGTTGCGGCCGATGGCATCCCAGAACGGCGATTCGCCCTGCTCGTCGCTGTAGCCGACGATCTCGGTCACCACCGAGTCGGCGAAACGCTCCGGGTGAGCGGCCATGAACAGCAGTCGGCCACGCGAATTGAGCTCGGCCCAGCCACTGTTCACCAGCTCCGGCAGCACATAGAAGCTGGTCAGCAGGCTGTTGCCGGTCAGGTCATGGCACAGCGACAACACGTGGATCTTGTTATGGATCTTCAGCTCGCGCGAGGCGTGCACGAAGGTCTCGTTACGAAAACTGTAGAACGGCTCGGAGTAGCCGGCCGAAGCGACGATGGCCGAGCAACCGGCCAGCTTGCCGGTCTCGCTGTCCTCGAGCACGAAGAAGTAGCTTTCTTCACCGTTGAAGCTGACCTCGGCGGCGAAGGAAGTCTCGGATGCGGCGATCTTGTCGCCCAGGCGAGCGGTGTCGTCCGGCAGCGAGGTGACACCAATGGGGCTGTCTGCAGCCATGCGCTGCACTTCGTTCAGATCAGCCATTTGCGCGGGGCGCATCACCAGCATGGTGTCACTCCTTTGGAATACGGGCCACTCACGGCGGCACGGAAAAACGGCAGGTGCACTGGCACCTGCACTGGAATCGGGTATCACCGGCCCGGTGCAGACTCGGGTTGAGCCTGTACCGGGGCGGCGAAGGAACCGCAGGCGGATCAGCCCTTGGTCAGGGTGGCCACGGCGCGCTCGAAGCGGTCCAGGCCTTCGTCGATGTCGGCGTCTTCAACTACCAGGCTTGGCGCGAAGCGGACCACGTCCGGGCCGGCCTGCAGCACCATCACGCCTTCTTTCTCGGCGGCGTTGAGCACGTCCTTGGCCTTGCCTTTCCAGGCCTCGGTCAGCACGCAGCCCAGCAGCAGGCCAACGCCACGCACCTGGCTGAACAGGTTGTACTTCTGGCCGATCTGCTCCAGGCGGACCTTGAAGCGCTCATGCTTGGCCTTGATGCCGGCCAGGGTTTCCGGGGTGTTGACCACATCCAGCACCGCGCAGGCAACGGCGCAGCCCAGCGGGTTGCCGCCGTAGGTGGTGCCGTGGGTGCCGACGGCCAGGTGCTTGGCCAGCTCGGTGGTGGTCAGCATGGCACCGATCGGGAAACCGCCGCCCAGGCTCTTGGCGCTGGTCAGGATGTCCGGGGTAACGCCGTAGTGCTGGTAGGCATACAGCGAACCGGTACGGCCAACGCCGGTCTGCACTTCGTCGAAGATCAGCAGGGCGTTGTGTTCGTCACACAGTTTGCGCGCGCCTTCCAGGTAGGCCTTGTCGGCCGGCACCACGCCGCTCTCGCCCTGGATCGGCTCGATCACCACGGCGCAGGTCTTGTCGGAAATCTGTGCCTTCAGCGCTTCCAGGTCGTTGTACGGCACATGGCTGATGCCGGTGATCTTCGGGCCGAAGCCATCGGAGTACTTCGGCTGGCCACCGACGCTTACGGTGAACAGGGTACGGCCGTGGAAGCTGTTCACGGTGGCGATGATTTCGTGCTTTTCCGGGCCGAAGCGGTCGTGGGCAACGCGACGGGCCAGCTTGAAAGCGGCCTCGTTGGACTCGGCGCCGGAGTTGCAGAAGAACGCACGGTCGGCAAAGGTGGCATCCACCAGCTTGTGGGCCAGGCGCAGGGCCGGCTCGTTGGTGAACACGTTGGATACGTGCCAGAGGGTGTTGGCTTGCTCGGTCAGGGCCTTGACCAGTGCCGGGTGGCAGTGGCCCAGGGCGTTGACCGCGATGCCACCGGCAAAGTCGATCAATTCGCGACCCGACTGGTCCCAGACGCGGGAACCCTCGCCTCGCACAGGAATGAAGGCCGCCGGAGAATAGTTGGGGACCATGACCTGGTCGAAATCGGCACGTTGCACCGGGGCTTGCTCAACGGACATCTGAGTCTCCTGAAGAGGAACGCTGGCCTGGAAGTGGCGAGCGATGGGGGGATTGTAAGGACTGATCCGCGCCTGTCCTTGCGGCCAAGCGACAACTTGTTACAGCGCAAAACCCAGTTTTGACAAGGCTTTCGGCAATGCGACAAACACTGTCGCAATCGCGCAGTGTACGGGAGAGAGGGGGCTGGGTGAACGGGTGTACACGAAGGTTTGTGAGGGGCTGGCTGCCTGGTGAATCGTGCAGGATGTCCGGCGAGGTTCGTGTGGCGCCTGTGAGATCGAGCGCCGCCCGCGCGGCGCTTCGCAGCACAAGGCTGCTCCTACATCTGTTTCGGGCCAGTTATTCCTGAGGCGAGGGCGCGCGACCCCTTGGTGTCCACCTAGATATCGCGTCGGGCAACCCAGGCGGTCGCGTGCGATGGTGCAGGCGTGACTGGCCGGAAACAGATGTAGGAGCAGCCTTGTGCTGCGAAGCGCCGCGCGGGCGGCGCTCGATTTCAGCCCCGCCATCAACCTCAAGGCATACGCCCCGATCCCACCCGGAACCTCAACCCTTTTCGGCAGGCGCCGAGCTCAGTTCGAACGGGCTGCTGCTACGCCGCTGGTTGCGATCCTCCCGCGGCGTTGCGCCAAAGAAGTTGCGGTAGGCACTGGAAAAATGCGGCCCCGAGGAGAAGCCGCAGGACAGCCCGATCTGGATGATCGACTTGCTGGTCTGCATCAGCATCTGCCGCGCCTTGTTCAGCCGCAGCTCCAGGTAATACTGGCTCGGCACGCGGTTCAGGTACTGCTTGAAGATACGCTCCAGCTGCCGGCGCGAAACGCACACGTGCTGGGCAATTTCGTCGGTGGTCAGCGGCTCTTCGATGTTGGCCTCCATCAGCAGCACCGCCTGGGTCAGCTTGGGATGGCTGGAGCCCAGGCGGTTCTGCAGCGGAATGCGCTGGCGCTCGCCACCCTCGCGGATGCGCTCGACCACCAGTTCCTCCGACACTGCCCCGGCCAGCTCCGCCCCGTGGTCACGGGCCAGCACCGCCAGCAGCAGGTCGGTCACGGCCATGCCGCCACATGCAGTCAGGCGATCGCGGTCCCAGTCGAACAGGTGACTGGTGGCGATGACCTTGGGGAAGCGCTCGGCAAAATCATCCTGCCAGCGCCAGTGCACCGCAGCCCGGTAACCGTCGAGCAGGCCCAGCATCGCCAGGGGGTAGACCCCGGCCGACAGGCCGCCGATCATGCAGCCACTGCGCGCCAGTTGCTTGAGCGCCGCCGACAACGCAGCCCCCACCGCCGGCGGCTGCTCGTCAGCCAACAGGAACAGCTTTTGGCACCCCTCAAGGCGGCCGTTCCACGGCTCGCCCGGCAGGCGCCAGCTGCCCTCTTGCGCCGGCTCCGCCTGCAGGAAGATTAGCTCGTAGGCCACCTCCGGGTGCACCCGCTGCGCCACCTGCAACACTTCCTCGGCCAGCGCCAGGGTCAAGGGCCGGGTGCTGGGCCAGATGAGAAAACCGATTCGCTGGGTGGTCATAGGGTGCGGTCCGAAACCTGAGGTCGTTCGAGTCTGTGCGCCGGGTCAGGCTGCGCTCGCCGCGCAGCATGCCCTATTCTGGTGCAAAATTGCAGTTTTTACTTCAGGCTGCCGGATAGGAACTGCTTCAGGCGCTCCGACTGCGGGTTGGCCAGCACTTCGCGCGGGCAGCCGGTTTCTTCCACCAGGCCCTTGTGCAGGAACACCAGCTGGTTGGACACCTCACGGGCAAAACCCATTTCGTGGGTCACCACCACCATGGTGCGGCCTTCCTGGGCCAGCGCCTGCATCACCTTGAGCACATCGCCCACCAGTTCCGGGTCCAGCGCCGAGGTCGGCTCGTCGAACAGCATCACCTCCGGTTCCATGGCCAGCGCCCGGGCAATTGCCACACGCTGCTGCTCGCCGCCGGACATGTGCCCCGGGAAGGCGTCCTTGCGATGAGCGACACCCACCTTGGCCAGGTAGTGCTCGGCCTTTTCCAGGGCTTCCTTGCGGTTCACGCCCAGCACGTGCACCGGCGCCTCGATGATGTTTTCCAGCGCTGTCATGTGCGACCACAGGTTGAAGTGCTGGAAAACCATCGACAGGCGCGAGCGCATGCGCTGCAGCTGACGCGGGTCGGCGGCCTTGAGCGCGCCGTCCTTGCCCGGTACCAGCTTCAACTCTTCGTTGTTGAGCAGGATCTTGCCGGCGTGCGGTTGCTCCAGCAGGTTGATGCAGCGCAGGAAGGTCGACTTGCCCGAACCGCTGGAGCCGATGATGCTGATGACATCGCCTGCCTTGGCCGACAGGGACACGCCCTTGAGCACTTCATGGCTGCCGTAGCGCTTGTGCAGGTCTTGGACTTCGAGTTTGTACATGCTGTCGATTCTCACAAAGCGGTCAGTGCTTGCGCGGCGCCAGGTAGCCGAGCCAGCGGCGTTCGGCCATCTTGAACAGGCGCACCAGGATGAAGGTCAGGCACAGGTAGAACACGCCCGCCGTGATATAGGCCTCGAAAGGCAGGTAGTACTGGGCATTGACCGTGCGCGCAGCGCCAGTGATGTCGATCAGGGTGACGATCGACGCCAGGCTGGTGGTCTGCAGCATCATGATCACTTCGTTGCTGTACTGCGGCAGCGCCCGGCGCAGGGCCGACGGCAGCAGGATGCGCCGGTACATCTTCATGCGCGACATGCCCATGGCCTTGGCCGCCTCGATTTCGCCATGGGGCGTGGCCTTGAGGCTGCCAGCGATGATTTCGGCGGTGTAGGCACTGGTGTTGATGCCGAACGCCAGGCAGGCGCAGAAGGTAGCGCTGGACAGCAGCGGCCACAGGAAGCTTTCGCGCACCGCCTCGAACTGCGCCAGGCCGTAGTAGATCAGGAACAGCTGCACCAGCATCGGCGTGCCGCGGATCACGTAGGTGTACAGCCACGCCACGAGATTGACCGCTGGCTGCTTGGACACCCGCATCAGGCCCAGCGGAATGGCCGCCAGCAGCCCGAAGAACAGCGAAATCGCCAGCAGCTTGAGGGTGGTCAGCAGGCCGCCGAAGTACATCGGCAGTGCCTCCCAGACGACGTTGTAGTCGAAGATCATAGTTCAGCCACCTTGACGCCCACCGAGTAGCGGCGCTCGAGATACTTCAGGGCCAGCAGCGAGATGCTGGTCAGCACCAGGTACAGGGCCGCCACCGCCAGGAAGAAGGTGAAAGGCTCGCGGGTGGCGTCGGCCGCCTGCTTGGCCTTGAACATCATGTCCTGCAGGCCCACTACCGAAATCAGCGCGGTGGCCTTGGTCAGCACCAGCCAGTTGTTGGTGAAGCCCGGGATCGCCAGGCGAATCATTTGCGGCACCTGGATGCGGAAGAACACCTGGCGGTTGCTCATGCCATACGCCACGCCCGCTTCGGCCTGGCCTTTCGGAATACCGAGGAACGCACCGCGGAAGGTTTCCGACAGGTAGGCACCAAAGATGAAGCCCAGGGTACCGATACCCGCGATCAGCGGATTCAGGTCGATGTAGTCTTCATAACCGAGCAGCGGCGCAACGCGGTTGATGATGTCCTGTCCGCCGTAGAAGATCAGCAGGATCAGGACCAGGTCCGGAATACCACGAATCACCGTGGAATACAGATCGCCCAGCCAGGCCAGCCAGCGCACCGGCGACAAGCGCAGCGCCACACCGATCAGGCCGAGCACGATGGCCAGGGCCATCGACGACAGGGCGAGCTGAAGCGTCAGCCACGCCCCGTCGAGGATGACTGCCCCGTAGCCTTTCAACATGATGAGGTCCTCGACCTAGAGAATGAAAAATGGTGCAAACCTCAGAGCCTCTGCTGTTTGCACCATTGCACAGGTGAAACCCGACGTCTTAGTTCGAGTCTGGACCGTAGATGTCGAAGTTGAAGTACTTCTTCTCGATTTCTTTGTACTTGCCGTTGGCACGGATGGCATCGATGGCAGCGTTGATGCGGTCGACGTTGGCCTTGTCACCCTTGCGCACGGCAATACCGATGCCGTCACCGAAGTACTTGGCGTCGGTGAAGGACGGGCCTACGAAGGCGAAGCCCTTGCCGGCGTCGGTCTTGAGGAAGCCGTCTTCCAGCAGGGTGGCGTCAGCCACGGTGCCATCGAGGCGGCCAGCTGCCACGTCCAGGTAGATTTCGTTCTGGGTGCCGTAAGGAACCACGGTGGCACCTTTGGCGCCCAGCACTTCCTTGGCGAAGCGGTCGTGGATCGAACCGCGCTGCACACCAATCTTCTTGCCCTTGAGCTCATCCAGGCTGTCGCTGACGGCGGTACCTTCCTTCATCACCAGGCGCGCCGGGGTCAGGTAGTAGCGCTTGGTGAAGTCGACCGATTTCTTGCGGTCTTCGGTGATCGACATGGACGACAGGATGGCGTCGATCTTGCGCACTTTCAGCGCCGGGATCAGGCCGTCGAACTCCTGCTCGACCCAGGTGCACTTGGCTTTCATCTCTTCGCACAGGGCGTTGCCGATGTCGTAGTCAAAACCGGCAATGCTGCCGTCTGGCTGCTTGAAGGCGAAGGGTGGGTAAGCGGCTTCGATGCCGATTTTCAGCGGTTTTTCATCGGCCTGCGACACCAGGGAAAACACGGACAGCGCCAGGGCGCCAAGCAGTGCGAGCTTCTTCATCAGGTAACTCCATCGGTACGGAGCAATACAAGGCAGGTAACGGCTGCCCGATATGCGAATGGGTACAACGCGAGCCGCGCAGGGTTCGACCAAGGTCGCAGACCACGAGCGAGTGATTGGCATTTTAACGACAGCCCGGTAGTCGATATTTCTTCAAAGCGACAACTACTTACAGAAGCGCTTGAAACGGCAGCGGGCGATGTTGACAGCCATTGCAAAATATGCAAGAGCGCAAGAAATAGAACCTATAGTACTAGCAATTCCCGGGCCTATTATTGGCAAAGCCTTGTATTACGGCAAGTGCAGCGTGCCGTGTCGCAAAAAAGGCTGCGAAAACGCACTGAAACAGGCCGGATTTGTTTCCTGGCGCCCCGATATTGTGCGGCGCCGGTGACAGAACAGTTACCGATGAATGTCGGGTAACAGTAAAGCAAAAAACCCCGCCGGTTGCCCGGACGGGGGTTTTATTGGCTGATCTCACAGGTACAGCACACGCCTTACCCTGTGGGAGCGGCTTCAGCCGCGAACACCGGCAACGCCGGTGCCATCCACCGCGCCGGGTTCTTCGCGGCTAAAGCCGCTCCCACAGGGATCGCATAAAGCCGTCAGCATGCGCCCTGCTTCGCTATCAGGCCGAAGCCAGGCTCATGGCCTTGTGGGTATCGATCAGGTGCTGCACCACACCCGGGTCGGCCAGGGTCGAGATATCGCCCAGGGCATCGTACTCACCCGTGGCAATCTTGCGCAGGATGCGGCGCATGATCTTGCCCGACCGGGTCTTCGGCAGCCCCGGCGCCCACTGGATCACATCCGGCGAGGCGATCGGGCCGATTTCCTTGCGCACCCAGTTTTTCAGCTCCAGGCGCAGCTGCTCGCTGGCCTCGATACCGGCGTTGAGGGTGACATACACATAGATGCCCTGCCCCTTGATGTCGTGCGGCACACCCACCACCGCGGCCTCGGCCACTTTCGCATGCGCCACCATGGCACTTTCGATCTCGGCAGTACCCATGCGGTGACCGGACACGTTCAGCACGTCATCCACGCGGCCGGTGATCCAGTAGTAGCCATCCTCGTCGCGGCGCGCACCGTCACCGGTGAAGTACATGCCACGGAAGGTCTTGAAGTAGGTATCGACGAAACGGTCGTGGTCGCCGTACAGCGAACGCGACTGGCCCGGCCAGGAATCGAGGATCACCAGGTTGCCTTCGGCAGCGCCCTCGATCAGGTTGCCCAGGTTGTCCACCAGCGCCGGCACCACGCCGAAGAACGGGCGGGTTGCCGAGCCCGGCTTGAGGCCGGTGGCGCCCGGCAGCGGGCTGATCAGGATGCCTCCGGTCTCGGTCTGCCACCAGGTGTCGACGATCGGGCAACGCTCCTTGCCCACGGTCTTGTAGTACCAGTTCCAGGCTTCGGGGTTGATCGGCTCACCCACCGAGCCCAGCAGGCGCAGGCTGGAGCCATCGGCACCTTCAACAGCAGCCTGCCCTTCGGCCATCATCGCGCGGATGGCGGTTGGCGCGGTGTACAGGATGTTGACCTTGTGCTTGTCGACGATCTTCGACACGCGGGTGATGTCGGGGTAATTCGGCACGCCTTCGAACAGCAGGGTGGTGGCGCCGTTGGCCAGCGGGCCGTAGACGATGTAGCTGTGGCCGGTGACCCAACCCACGTCGGCGGTGCACCAGTACACCTCGCCCGGGCGATAGTCGAACACGCGCTCATGGGTCAGCGCGGCGTATACCAGGTAGCCGCCGGTGGTGTGCAGCACGCCCTTCGGCTTGCCGGTGGAGCCGGAGGTATAAAGGATGAACAGCGCTTCCTCGGCACCCATCTCTTTCGGCGCGCAGTGGCTGGAGGCGACTTTCATCAGGTCTTCGTACCAGATGTCGCGGTGCTGGTGCCAGGCAATGTCGCCACCGGTGCGCTTGCACACGATGATCTTCTGCACGCTGTTGGTTTCAGGGTTGGTCAGCGCCAGGTCGACGTTGGCCTTGAGCGGGGTACGCCGGCCACCGCGCACGCCTTCGTCGGCGGTAATCACGACCTTGGACTTGCAGTCGATGATACGGCCGGCCAGCGCCTCGGGCGAGAAGCCGCCGAACACCACCGAATGGATCGCACCGATACGGGCACAGGCCAGCATGGCGACTACGGCCTCGGGGATCATCGGCATATAGATGGTGACCACGTCACCCCGGTGCACATCCTGGCCACGCAGGGCGTTGGCGAACTTGCAGACCTGCTCGTGCAGTTCGCGGTAGGTGATGTTGCGGTGTTCGGAAGGGTCGTCGCCTTCCCAGATGATGGCCAGCTGGTCGCCGCGCTCTTCGAGGTGGCGGTCCAGGCAGTTGGAGGAAACGTTCAGAGTGCCGTCGGCGAACCATTTGATATCGACGTGGTGGTCGTCGAAGGAGGTCTGCTTGACCTTGGTGAACGGCTTGATCCAGTCGATGCGCTGGGCCTGCTCGCGCCAGAAGCCGTCCGGGTTGATCACCGACTGCTGGTACATGGCCTTGTAGGTGGCCTCGTCGGTCAGGGTGGTGGCCGCAACCTCGGGACGAACGGGATACAGTGGAGCCGCACTCATCTGTGTTACCTCGGTGTAATAGTTGTTTTTGTATGGAACCGTTTGTAACTGTACCAGAGCGACAAAAGCCATTCGACGTTGGTAGTAATTTGGTACGCCCGTCCAGACAAAGCGCTCTGGCACGCACCTTACAGCCATGGCGAGGAAAGAATGGGGCCGTTTACCAGAGGATTGTTACAGATTCTGTCAAAACACTTTATCAAAAGACCCACTGTTTCGGCCTTGGCCCCAGCCATAAAATTCACCTCGCCAGCAACGGCAAGGCGATTAACAACTGGTAACAGCCCCCACGAAGGCAAACGTTAATCCCCATCAAACCCGATAGTTAAAACTAGCAATACTCGCGGCGCCATAAGCGCCGCGTGCCCCCTCACGACCTTAGACAGGTAAATTGAAAATGAAAGCTTTACTGGTATTGGTACTTGGCAGTCTTTGCGGCGCGGCGATGGCCGGCGAAGCCAAAGATGCCGAGCAGATTCCGGTTGAACAGTACAGTTACTCGCAGCACCTGGACATTGCCCGCGTCATTTCCATGAGCGAAGTGCCCAATGTGTGCGAAGTCGTGCCAGCCCGCATGACCTACGAGGACTCCAAGGGCCAGAAGCACATTCTCGAATACCGCGTGATGGGGAACGGCTGCTCGAACGGCTGATACCTTGTGAATTGGGGGCCCTGCGGGCCCCATTCGCGGGCTTGCCCGCTCCCACAGCCTTGAATTTGGCGCGGTACCTGTGGGAGCGGGCAAGCCTGCGAAGAATATTGCACCTGATTAACAGGTTATTGACCAACCGCTTATTAATCTACCGACTTGCCCAACGAATAATCCCTCAACTTGTTGGCAATAGTCGTATGCGAAACACCCAGTCTTTTACCTAAAGCCCGACTACTCGGGAATTCCCCCATCAAACTTTCCAGCACCGCTTTTTCAAAGCGCCCGACAATCTGCGAAAGATCCCCCTCCAGCGAAAACTCACCCAGCGGTTGGCGCACGCCGTAATCCGGCAAACGTATATGTTCACTTTTGACCACGCCGCCTTCGCATAACGAAACCGCCTGGAACAACACGTTTTCCAACTGCCTTACATTACCCGGCCAATGATACTGGCCAAGTTTGTCCATCGCCGCCGGCGCCAGGCGCGGCATGGCGCAGCCAATCTGTCGGCTGGCCTGGTCGAGAAAGTGCTGAACCAGCCCTTCCAGGCCATCCATGCATTCGCGCAATGGCGGAATGTGCAGCGACAACACATTGAGCCGGTGATACAGGTCCTGACGAAACTCGCCACGGGCACACAATTCGGACAAATCCACCTGGGTCGCGCAGATCACCCGCACATCCAGGTACACCTCTTCATCGCTGCCGACACGACGGAAACAGCCATCCTGCAGAAAACGCAGCAGCTTCACCTGCAGGCGCGGGCTCATCTCCCCTACCCCATCAAGAAACAGCGTGCCACCGGCGGTCAGCTCCAGCAGCCCCAGCTTGCCCTCGGCCCGTGCCCCTTCGAATGCCCCGGGCCCGTAACCGAACAGTTCGGTCTCGGCCATCGACTCGGGCAACCCGGCGCAGTTGAGCGCCATCAACGGCGACTGGCCGCGCGGGCTTGCCAGGTGGCAGGCACGCGCCAGCAACTCCTTGCCGGTGCCGGTCTCGCCCTCGATCAGCAATGGTGCGTCCAGCGGCGCCATGCGCCGCGCCTCGCGTACCACCGCAGCCATCACCCGCGAGCTCTGGAAGATACTGTCGAAACCGCGCAGCTCCTGCTTGCGCACGTTGTAGATGCGCTCACCGATACGGTCAGCGCGGTGCAGGGTCAACACCGCACCGGCCAGCGCCTCGCTGTCGTCGTGCTCAGACTGCAGCGGCGCGATATCGGCCAGGAACACATCGCCCTTGACCTTGATGCGCAGGCCGTTGATGCGCGACTTGTTGGCGCGCACCAGCTCTGGCAGGTCGAAATCCTCCACATAACGCGCCAGCGGCATGCCCGGCACCTCGTCCACCCGCACGCCCAGCAGCTGCGCAGCGGCCCGGTTGGCGGCGACGATGCTGCCACCCATGTCGATCGACAGCACCGGGAAGTCCAGCGCCCCCAGCAGCGCATTCAGCTCCATGTGCCGGCGCTCGCTGGGCATCAGCCCCACGCGCTTGACACCGAATACCCCGGCAATCGCCTCGAACTTCGGCCGCAGCGCCTGGAACTGCAGATTGATCAGGTTCGGGCAATGCAGGTAGATGGCGTTGCCATGGTCACCGCCCACCTCGCCGCGCAGCACGTTGATGCCGTACTCCACCAGCAGGTTGAGGATGTCGCGCAGGATGCCAATACGGTTCTGGCAATGCACTTTGATACGCATGAGGGCTCTCGAAGCGCCAATGTTTTTCAACACCGCGCGGAAAAGTCGTAAAGATAAGCTGACAAAAACAGCCGAAGCTTCAGCCAGATGCCTCGGATTTTCCGACACCTGCGCCTTTTTGTAAAATTATCGTTACGAAAACGTCGCCGGATGCCGGTCCCGCCCACTGGCCCACCCCGTGCAAAGCGGCCAGCGAAGGGATATTCCTAAGGCATGTCCTGCACATAACAAGAAAAGCCCTCACCAGGAGAGCCACATGAAACAGACGCAATACGTGGCACGCGAGCCCGATGCGCATGGTTTTATCGATTACCCGCAGCAAGAGCATGCGGTATGGAACACCCTGATCACCCGTCAGCTGAAAGTGATCGAAGGCCGCGCGTGCCAGGAATACCTGGACGGCATCGACCAGCTCAAGCTGCCTCATGACCGTATTCCGCAACTGGGCGAGATCAACAAGGTGCTGGGCGCCACCACCGGTTGGCAGGTTGCCCGGGTCCCGGCGCTGATCCCCTTCCAGACCTTCTTTGAACTGCTGGCCAGCAAGCGCTTCCCGGTGGCTACCTTCATCCGTACCCCGGAAGAGCTGGACTACCTGCAAGAGCCCGATATCTTCCACGAGATCTTCGGCCACTGCCCGCTGCTGACCAACCCTTGGTTCGCCGAATTCACCCATACCTACGGCAAGCTCGGCCTGGCCGCGACCAAGGAACAACGCGTGTACCTGGCGCGCCTGTACTGGATGACCATCGAGTTCGGCCTGATGGAAACCGCGCAGGGCCGCAAGATCTATGGCGGTGGCATCCTCTCGTCGCCAAAGGAGACCGTCTACAGTCTGTCTGGCGAGCCCGAGCACCAGGCCTTCGACCCGATAGAGGCCATGCGCACACCGTATCGCATCGACATCCTGCAGCCACTGTATTTCGTGCTGCCGAACATGAAGTGCCTGTTCGACCTGGCCCACGAAGACATCATGGGCATGGTTCACAAAGCCATGCAGCTGGGCCTGCACGCACCGAAGTTTCCACCCAAGGTCGCTGCCTGAGCGACCTCGCCGATAACAACTCGAACCGGAAAACACCACATGAATGCCTTGAACCAAGCCCATTGCGAAGCCTGCCGCGCCGACGCACCAAAGGTCACCGACGAAGAGCTGGCCGAGCTGATTCGCGAAATCCCGGACTGGAACATCGAAGTACGTGACGGCCACATGGAGCTGGAACGCGTGTTCCTGTTCAAGAACTTCAAGCACGCCCTGGCGTTCACCAATGCCGTGGGCGAGATCGCCGAGGCCGAAGGCCACCACCCGGGCCTGCTGACCGAGTGGGGCAAGGTCACCGTGACCTGGTGGAGCCACTCGATCAAAGGCCTGCACCGCAATGACTTCATCATGTGCGCACGCACCGACAAGGTGGCGGAGACGGCTGAAGGCCGCAAGTAACTGCTTGGAAATTGGGGCCGCTTCGCGCCCCTTCGCGGGCTTGCCCGCTCCCACAGGAACCGCGCAAGCCCTAATTTTCGCGGTCCTTGTGGGAGCGGGCAAGCCCGCGAAGGGGCGCGAAGCGGCCCCATTTTTTATGGGAAAAATGTCCGCTGTTCGCCCGCAAAACCGACAAGCGACCGCTAAAAAATCCAAACTGTCATCCAGACTTGTGTATCCTGCCCCAGCTTTGCGAAGCTTCAAACGCGCCTGGCGCAGACTTTTCACTCACACTTGCGAGGAACGACGAGATGCATGAAATCCCGAATCTTCCCTTCCCAAGCCTGAACCCAGAAGAGCCAACCGTGACCGTTCACGCCGAACCGGCAGCTGCCGTCGAGCAGGATGGTGACGATCAATCCAGCGCTGACCAGGAATAACCGCGCATCCCCGACTGTGTGAAAACGGCTGACCTGCGGGCTACCCCCGTCATCACGTTTTCACACCGTCCAGAACCCACGTAGGCCCTCATGCCCCACTCACCGCGCCCCCTTGCGGTCACCCTGCAAGTCGTCTCCATCGTCCTCTTCACCTTCATCGGCTACCTGAACATCGGCATCCCGCTGGCCGTATTGCCCGGCTATGTGCACAACGATCTGGGCTTCAGTGCCGTGGTCGCGGGGCTGGTGATCAGCGTGCAGTACCTGGCCACCCTGCTCAGCCGGCCCACCGCCAGCCGCATCATCGACAACCACGGCAGCAAGAAGGCAGTCATGTATGGCCTGGTCGGCTGCGGGCTCAGCGGGGTGTTCATGCTGGCCTGCGCCTTCCTCACCCACCTGCCCTGGCTGAGCCTGGCCTGCCTGCTGGTCGGCCGCCTGGTACTTGGCAGTGCGGAAAGCCTGGTGGGCTCCGGTGCCATTGGCTGGGGCATCGGCCGCGTAGGTGCCGAAAACACGGCCAAGGTCATTTCCTGGAATGGCATCGCCAGCTATGGAGCGCTGGCCATCGGTGCTCCGCTGGGCGTGCTGATGGTCAAGAGCCTGGGCCTGTGGAGCATGGGCGTGAGCATCATCCTGCTGTGTGCGCTCGGGTTGCTGCTGGCCTGGCCCAAACAGGCCGCACCGATCGTCAGTGGCGTGCGCCTGCCGTTTCTGCGGGTGCTGGGCAAGGTGTTCCCGCACGGCTCGGGGCTTGCCCTGGGCTCGATCGGTTTTGGCACCATCGCCACCTTCATCACCTTGTATTACGCCAGCCGCGGCTGGGCCAATGCGGCACTGACCCTGAGCCTGTTCGGTGCCAGCTTCATCAGTGCGCGACTGCTGTTCGGCAACCTGATCAACCAGCTTGGCGGGTTCCGGGTGGCGATCGCCTGCCTGTCGGTGGAAACGCTCGGGCTGCTGATGCTGTGGCTGGCGCCCAGCGCCGAACTGGCGTTGGCGGGGGCCGCGCTGAGCGGGTTCGGCTTCTCGCTGGTGTTCCCGGCACTGGGGGTGGAGGCGGTGAACCAGGTGTCGGCGGCCAACCGCGGGGCGGCGGTGGGGGCTTATTCGCTGTTCATCGATTTGTCGCTGGGGGTGACCGGGCCGCTGGTGGGCGCGGTGGCGGCGGGGTTCGGGTTTGCTTCGATGTTTCTGTTTGCGGCAGCGGCGGCGGCTTGCGGGCTGGTGTTGAGCCTGTATCTGTACAGGCAGGTGCGGCGTCAGCGGGGTCTCTAAAAACAGGGGGCGCGTTGCGCCCCTTTCGCGACACAAGGCCGCTCCTACAAGAAAAACGCGGTCTCTTGTAGGAGCGGCCTTGTGTCGCGATGGGCTGCAAGGCAGCCCCCGGGGCCCTGAAGGTCAGCGCTGCGCGTACTGCAGCACCACTTCCAGCGGGTGGCGCATCTGCCGCTCGGTCATGCGCTTGACCTGGCTGCGGCACGAGTAACCGGTCGCCAGCGGCTCGCCTTCCTTGTCCAGCTTGGTCGCCCACGACTGCTCGAAGATGGTCCGCGAAGTGTCCTGGTTACGCGCCTCGTGCCCATAGGTACCGGACATACCGCAGCAGCCAGTCGCCTCGGTCACCAGCTTCAGGCCAAGGCGGGCGAACACCTGCTCCCACTGCCTGGTGCTGGCCGGCACGTTGGTCTTCTCGGTGCAGTGCGCCATCAGGCGGAAATTGCCCGGCGCGGTCGGTGCCTGCTCCGGCAGCACATCCATCAACCACTCCTGCGGCAACAGCACCTGCGGGCAGCCATCCAGGCCCGGCACTTTCTGGTACTCCTGGCGATACACCAGGGTCATTGCCGGGTCCAGGCCCACCAGCGGCACGCCGCACTCGGCCAGGGCCTTGAGCTGGGTGGCATTGCGGATCGCCGCCTTGGCGAACGCACCGAGGAAGCCCTGAACGTGCAGTGGCTTGCCGTTGGCACTGTACGGCGCCAGGAATACCCGGTGGCCCAGGCGGTGCGCCAGGTCGATGAAGGCCGACAGCAGCGGCGTCTCGAAGTAACGGGTAAAGGCATCCTGCACCAGCACGATGCTGCGCTCGCGCTGGGCCGGGGTCAGTTCACGCAGGGCCGGCACGCTGGCCACGCCGACACGGCAGCGGGTCAGGGTGGCCTGGAAGTTGAAGCGGCTGATCAGCGGGCTGTCGACCATGCCGACCTTGTCGGCCAGCAGCTTGCTCACCCACTTCGAGCCCATCACCGCGTTGTACAGCCCTGGCGCGTGGGCCAGGTACGGGATGGTGAACTCCAGCGAACCGATCAGGTAGTCACGCAGCGGGCGCTGGTAGCGGCCGTGGTACAGCTCGAGGAAGCGCGAGCGGAAGTCCGGCACGTTGACCTTGATCGGGCACTGCCCGGCGCACGACTTGCACGCCAGGCACCCGGCCATGGCGTCATACACCTCATGGGAGAAGTCTTCCTGGCCCTGGCTGCGCGCACGGTTGTTGCGCAGGCGTGCCGGCAGGCCCTTGAGCCACGACACCTTGTTGCGCGCCGCCGCCAGCACATCGATGTTGGCCTCGCCCTGCAGGCGCAGCCATTCGCGCATCAGCGAAGCACGGCCCTTGGGCGAATGCTGGCGTTCACGGGTGGCCTTCCACGACGGGCACATGGCGTCGTTGGGGTCGTAGTTGTAGCAGGCGCCGTTGCCGTTGCAGTGCACGGCGCTAGGGAAGTCCTGCCACACGCGTTCGTCGATGGTGCGGTCGAGGTCGCCGCGCAGGGTCACGCCATCGACCTTGGTCAGGCCCTCGGCGCTGCCTGGCGGGGTGCAGATCTTGCCCGGGTTGAGCTGGTTGTGCGGGTCGAAAGCGCCCTTCAGGCGCTGCAGCGCCGGGTACAGCTCGCCGAAGTACTCCGGCACGTATTCCGAACGCAGGCCCTTGCCGTGCTCGCCCCACAGCAAGCCGCCATAGCTTTTGGTCAGCGCCGCCACGGCGTCGGAAATCGGCTTGACCAGTGCGGCCTGGGCCGGGTCCTTCATGTCCAGTGCCGGGCGCACGTGCAGCACGCCGGCATCGACGTGGCCGAACATGCCGTAGGCCAGGCCGTAGCCATCGAGCAGTGCACGGAAGTCGGCGATGTAGTCGGCCAGTTGCTCCGGCGGTACCGCGGTGTCTTCCACGAACGGTTGCGGGCGTACTTCGCCCTCGACGTTGCCCAGCAGGCCCACCGAACGTTTACGCATGGTGTAGACGCGGGTCACCGCCTCGGCACCCTCGGCCAGGGTGTGGCCCAGGCGCTCGACGCTGGTGTCGTTCTGCAGGTGCTGGATGAACGCTTGCACCTTGGCATTGACCTCGGCCGGCTCGTCGCCGCAGAACTCCACCAGGTTGATGCCCAGGGTCGGGCGCTCGGGGTCGGCCGGGAAGTACTCGGCGACGCTGTGCCAGACGATGTCCTTCATCGCCAGCATCAGCACCTTGGAATCGACGGTCTCGATCGACAGTGGCTTGTGCGCCATCAGCGCGTTGGCGTCACGCAGGGCATCCATGAAGCTGGTGTAACGCACGTTGACCAGCACGGCGTACTTGGGGATCGGCAGCACATTGAGCTTGGCTTCGACCACATAGCCCAGCGAGCCCTCGGCACCGCACAGCACGCTGTTGAGGTTGAAGCGGCCCTGCTCGTCGCGCAGGTGCGCCAGGTCGTAGCCGGTCAGGCAACGGTTGAGCTTGGGGAAGGTGGTTTCGATGAGGTCGGCCTGGGTTTCGTGGATCTCCCGCGCCATGCGGTACACCTCGCCGACCCGCCCGGGCGCGGCACAGGCCTGTTCCAGCGCGGCATCGTCGATCGGCAGGCTGTGCAGGCGCTCGCCACCGAGCAGCACGCTGTGCAGCTCCAGTACGTGGTCGCGGGTCTTGCCATAGGTGCAGCTGCCCTGGCCACTGGCATCGGTGTTGATCATGCCGCCGACAGTGGCACGGTTGGAGGTGGACAGCTCGGGGGCGAAGAACAGCCCGTGCGGCTTGAGCGCGGCGTTGAGCTGGTCCTTGACGGTACCGGCCTGCACGCGCACCCAGCGTTCCTCGACGTTGATTTCGAGGATCTTGTTCATGTGCCGCGACAGGTCGACGACGATCCCGTCGGTCAGCGACTGCCCGTTGGTGCCGGTACCACCGCCGCGCGGGGTCAGCTTGACCTGCTGGAAGCGCTCCTCGGCCATCAGCGTGGCGACCCGCGCCACATCGTCGGCGTCCAGCGGGAACACCGCCGCCTGTGGCAAGCGCTGGTAGATCGAGTTGTCGGTGGCCAGCACCGTGCGGGTACCGTAATCGGCACTGATCTGGCCACGGAAGCCGCTGCTGCGCAGGGCTTCGAGGAATTCGGGGTAGTTGGCGCTCGGGGCAACGGTCGGCAGCTGGGCGATCATCGAAGGATGGCCTCTTGATATTGGCTAATTCACGGGATTCCTGTCGTTCCGGCATGGGTGATGGCATGCGGAGGTGACGTGCAGGCCAATGTTCCTGTAGTTTCGCTTCAGGGGCAAACGGATAATCCTGCCGCTATTAATGACTTTCATGAATGAATTACCGCCATCTGACCCCATCCATGTCGCTGCTACTGGCTTTCGAGGCTGCCGCCCGGCATGAAAGCTACACCCGCGCCGCCGCCGAGCTGTCGCTGACCCAGAGCGCGGTCAGCCGCCAGGTGCAGGCGCTGGAGCAGCAACTGGGCCTGACCCTGTTCCGCCGCGAGGGGCGCCAGGTGCAGCTGACCGACGTCGGCCGCCTGTACCAGCGCGAGCTGAGCGAGGCACTGGGGCGCATTCGCAGCGCCACCTTGCAGGCACTGGCCTACCAGTCGGGGGTGGGCACCTTGCGCCTGGCCACCTTGCCCACGTTCGGCTCGAAATGGCTGCTGCCAAGGCTGCACGCCTTCTACAGCGCCCACCCGGGCATGCTGGTGCACATACATTCACGCATCGAAGCCATCAACTTCGACACCAGCGAGATCGATGCCGCCATCGGCGTGGCCAGTCACGACCTGCCGGGGTTGATCTGCCATCGCCTGCATGCCGAGGAACTGGTGGTGATATTGCCGCCGGAGGCTGGTGCGGACAGCCAGGGCTGGAGCCCTGCACGCATCAGTGAAGAGGTGCTGCTGAATGTGGCCAACAACCCGCATGCCTGGGGCGAGTGGTTTTCACACCATGGCCTGGCGCACCGGGCGATGCGCCTGGGGCCGAGCTTCGAGCTGACCTCGCACCTGATCCAGGCGGTACGCGCCGGGATCGGCATCGGCCTGGTGCCGCGCATACTGGTGGAGGAAGAACTGGCCAAGGGTGAGCTGTACAGCCCCGGGGTGGCATTTGCCAGCCAGCGCAGTTATTACCTGATCTACCCACCGCGCAATGAGGCATTGCCGTCGCTGCGGGCGTTTCGCAGTTGGTTGCTGGAGCAGATCTGAATGTCTGGGCTGCCTGTACCGGCCCTTTCGCGGGCACGCCCGCTCCCACAGGGACCGCGCTGAACTGGAACCTGTGGTGATCCTGTGGGAGCGGGCGTGCCCGCGAAAGGGGCGGCACAGGCAACAAAAAACCCGAAGCCAGTCACCCGGCTTCGGGTTTTCTATCGACGCAGCGCCTTACTTGGCCACGCTACCAGCAGCCCCAAGCGCCTGCGCCCTGCGGCGCGGCTTGACCATGTAGACCACGAACATGGCGAACAGCCACACCGGGATCGCATACACGGACACCTGGATACCCGGGATCATCGCCATGATGCCCAGGATCAGCACCACGAACGCAAGGCAAATGTAGTTGCCATAGGGGTACCACAGCGCCTTGAACAGCGGCTTCTGGCCAGTGCGGTCCAGGTGCTGGCGGAACTTCAGGTGCGAGTAGCTGATCATCGCCCAGTTGATCACCAGGGTGGCCACCACCAGCGACATCAGCAGCTCCAGCGCGTTTTGCGGCATCAGGTAGTTGAGCAGCACCGCGATCAGCGTCACGCCTGCCGACGCCAGGATCGAGCGCACCGGCACACCGCGGCTGTCGACCTTGGCCAACGATGCCGGGGCGTCACCTTGTTCGGCCATGCCCAGCAGCATGCGGGCGTTGCAGTAGGTGCCGCTGTTGTACACCGACAGCGCTGCAGTCAGGACCACGAAGTTCAGCAGGTGCGCAGCCACGTCACTGCCCAGCAGCGAGAACACCTGCACGAACGGGCTGCTGCCATAGCTGCCGCCGGAGGCATCGATGCTGGCGACCAGGTTGTCCCATGGGGTCAGCGACAGCAGCACCACCAGGGCACCGACATAGAAGATCAGGATACGGTAGATGACCTGGTTGATCGCCTTGGGGATCACGGTCTTCGGCTTGTCGGCCTCGGCGGCGGTGAAGCCGAGCATTTCCAGGCCACCGAAGGAGAACATGATGAAGGCCAGGGCCATCACCAGCCCGCTGACACCGTTCGGGAAGAAGCCGCCGTGCGACCACAGGTTGGCCACGGTGGCTTCAGGGCCGCCGCTGCCGCTGGTCAGCAGGTAGGCACCCAGGCCGATCATGCTGACGATGGCCACCACCTTGATGATGGCAAACCAGAATTCGGCCTCACCGAAGAACTTCACGTTCATCAGGTTGATGGCGTTGATCAGCACGAAGAACGCTGCCGCCGTGACCCAGGTAGGGATCTCCGGCCACCAGTAGTGGACATACTTGCCGACCGCCGAAAGCTCCGACATGCCCACCAGGATGTACAGCACCCAGCAGTTCCAGCCCGACAGGAAGCCGGCGAAACCACCCCAGTAGGTGTGGGCGAAATGGCTGAACGAGCCGGCCACCGGCTCTTCGACGATCATTTCGCCGAGCTGGCGCATGATCATGAAGGCGATGAAGCCGCAGATGGCGTAGCCAAGGATCATCGACGGGCCAGCGGATTTCATCACGCCTGCCGAGCCGAGGAACAGGCCGGTACCAATCGCACCGCCGAGGGCGATCAACTGGATATGGCGGTTCTTCAGGCCCCGCTTGAGCTCGCCTGAATGCATGTTTTGTCCACTCATGAACGAAGTCACCTGCATTGTTTTTATCTGTGACGGAATCGGACCCACCGCGCTCGTGGCGCAGCGGAATGGGCAAGGTGGTTACCTTGGGTTTCCTGACCTCAGGTGCCGCCGGGGCGGGTCAACCAGGCGTGATCAAGAGTGCGCGGTACGCAAGGGAGTCACAGGTAAAACGCGGCGCACTGTATACCCCTGCAAACGCGCAGGCGTCAACGCGTTGCATCGTTTCCTCGGGAAAAAACGCAGCGATCCTGTGGTGTGGGCCTTGAAAGGCGGAGTGATCGGCGTACATGGCGCCTCCATTTGTTGTTTTGTCAGCCTGGCTCTGTGGACAGGCTTTTGCACACGGCAATGGCGGCTATAACACCGTGGGGCGGGGCTTTGAGCAAGGGTGGGCGGGGCTTGGCTGGCTGTTTTGACGAGGGGTCGGCGGCAAGGTTTGTTTACACGATTCGACCTAATCTGAAATCCTGGCTGAAACCGACCACATTCGTACAATTTTCTTTACAGAGTGGTTCGGGAACTTGCCAGTCGTCCGAAAATTCTTTTTGTTCAATATCTTGGGGCCGCTTTGCGGCCCATCGCCGGCAAGCCAGCTCCCACAGGATGATCACAGGTGCGGCCATTGTGGTGACCCTGTGGGAGCTGGCTTGCCGGCGATGGGCTGCAAAGCAGCCCCAAAATCTGACAGGCATAAAAAAACCAGCCCGAAGGCTGGTTTCTCGATTACCACACAGGCCAATCAACCACGCGGTTTGCCGCGGCCACGCCCTGCCGGCTTGTCACCTTCAGGCTTGGCCGGACGCTTGCGCATCTCGCTCGGGCGCTCGGCCACGGTGCTGCCACGGCCGGTCTTGCGCGGAGCCTCTTCACGCGTCTGGCGCGCCGGGCGCTCACCGGCAGCAGCACCTTCGTGAGCCGGGCGCAGGCTGCGCACGCGCTCGCCACGGCCCAGCGGGCGGGTCGACTTGCGCTGCAGGCGCTCCATCTTGTCCTTGGCCTTGAGCTTCATGGCTGGCAGCGCCACCGGCTGCAGGCCAACTTCAGCAGCGAGGATGTCGATTTCGCCCTGGCTCATTTCACGCCAGCGGCCCATCGGCAGGTCGGAGTTGAGGAACACCGGGCCGAAACGCACGCGCTTCAGGCGGCTGACCACCATGCCCTGAGACTCCCACAGGCGACGCACCTCACGGTTGCGGCCTTCCATCACCACGCAGTGGTACCAGTGGTTGAAGCCTTCGCCACCTGGTGCCTTCTGGATGTCGGTGAACTTGGCCGGGCCATCTTCCAGCATCACGCCGGCCTTCAGGCGCTCGATCATTTCGTCGTCGACCTCACCACGCACACGTACCGCGTACTCACGGTCCATCTCGTAGGACGGGTGCATCAGGCGGTTGGCCAGTTCACCGTCGGTGGTGAACAGCAGCAGGCCGGTGGTGTTGATGTCGAGGCGGCCAATGTTGATCCAGCGGCCTTCTTTCGGCCGTGGCAGGCGGTCGAACACGGTCGGGCGGCCTTCCGGGTCGTCACGGGTGCAGATTTCGCCATCGGGCTTGTTGTACATGATCACCCGACGGGTGGCCTCGGCGGCCTCTTCGCGCTTGATCAACTTGCCATCCACGGCAATGGCGTCGTGCAGGTCGACGCGCTGGCCGAGGGTGGCCTCGACGCCGTTGACCTTGATGCGGCCCTGGCTGATCCAGGCCTCGACGTCACGGCGCGAGCCAACGCCAATGCGCGCCAGCACTTTCTGCAGCTTTTCGCCGGATGGAGGGGTGATTTCGGTATCTTGCAGGTCTTGCTCACTCATCTGGGCACCTCCCGGTGTAGGAATGAAATAAGGGTTCTGGCGACGAACGCGCCAAAAGGCCGCGCATCATACGCGGTTCGGCGGGGGAACGCACTGGAGGGTAGAGGGTTTTGTGGGCTTTGAGAGGGGTTTCTGCCTAATGGTTATGTATTGGCATGGCCGGCCCTTTCGCGGGCACGCCCGCTCCCACAGGTACTGCGCAGCCCTCAGGACCTGTGATATCCCTGTGGGAGCGGGCGTGCCCGCGAATGGGCCGGTACAGGCAACAAAGGAATCAGGGCAGTGACTTGCCCTCTTCTTCCATCGAGGCCTCAGCCTCTTCCTCGCGCAAATCATCGAAATCGGTCTTCAGCCCCTCTTCCATGGCATCCAGCTCCACCAGCAGGCTACGGAAGCTGGTCTCCTCCTTCGGTTCGGCAACCTGTTCCTCTTCCCCAAGGCTGGCATCCGCCAATGCCTGCAGGTGCGCCGGCACTGGCGCATCGTCCGGGTCGAGCAGCGGCTCGGGCTCCATTTCCCGCAGCTCGGCCAAGGCTGGCAGCTCGTCCAGGCTCTTGAGGTTGAAATGGTCGAGAAACGCCTTGGTAGTGGCGAACATCGCCGGCCGCCCGGGCACTTCGCGGTAGCCGACCACGCGGATCCACTCGCGCTCCATCAGGGTCTTGATGATGTTGCTGTTCACCGCCACGCCACGCACATCCTCGATTTCGCCACGGGTGATGGGCTGGCGGTAGGCGATCAGGGCCAGGGTTTCCAGCAGCGCGCGCGAGTAGCGCTGCGGGCGTTCTTCCCACAGGCGCCCGACCCACGGCGCAAAGTCCTCGCGAATCTGCAGGCGGTAACCGCTGGCCACCTCCTTGAGCTCGAAGGCACGGCCATTGCACGACTTGCCCAGCAGCTCCAGAGCCTGCCTGAAGACCTTGGGCTCCGGTCGCTCGGCTTCCTCGAACAGTTCGTACAGGCGCTCCAGGGATTGCGGCTTGCCCGAAGCCAGCAGGAAGGCTTCGATCAGCGACGCCAGGTCGCGGGGTTCATTCAGGTTCATCAGGTTCTTCAACAAGCGCGGGGCGAAGCCGCACGTGGATGGCGGCGAAGGGTTCATTCTGCACCAGTTCGATCAGCGATTCCTTCACCAGCTCGAGAATCGCCATGAAGGTCACCACCACGCCCAGCTTGCCTTCCTCGGCGGCGAACAGCTCGACGAACGGCACGAAACCGCCACCTTTCAGGCGTTCCAGCACCTGGCTCATGCGTTCGCGGGTGGACAAGGTCTCGCGGGTGATCTGATGGCTTTCGAACAGGTCGTTGCGGCGCATCACCTCGGCCATCGACACCAGCAGCTCTTCCAGGCTGACCTGGGGCAACAGCTTGCGCACCTTGGCCTGCGGCGCCTCCAGGCGCGGCACCACCACCTCGCGGCCAACCCGTGGCAATTCATCGATACCTTCGGCGGCGGCCTTGAAGCGTTCGTACTCCTGCAGGCGGCGGATCAGTTCGGCGCGCGGGTCGCCCTCCTCCTCCTCGACGTCGGCCGAGCGCGGCAGCAACATGCGCGACTTGATCTCGGCGAGCATGGCAGCCATCACCAGGTATTCGGCGGCCAGCTCCAGGCGCACGCTCTTCATCAGTTCCACGTAGCCCATATACTGGCGGGTGATTTCCGCCACCGGGATGTCGAGGATGTCGATGTTCTGCTTGCGGATCAGGTACAGCAACAGGTCCAGCGGGCCTTCGAAGGCTTCGAGGATGACTTCCAGGGCGTCCGGCGGGATGTACAGGTCCAGCGGCAGCTCGGTCAGGGCTTCGCCATAGACCAGGGCCAATTGCAGTTGGCGAGGCAACTCGGCCTGTTCGGCCGGCGCCTCGGGCGCTTCCACCTGGCTCACGCGTTGACCAGGAACGGCGTGGGGTCGCCGCAGCCTTCACGGACCAGCTCGGGTTCATCACCGGACAGGTCGATGATGGTCGATGCCTTGAGGTCACCGAAACCGCCGTCGATCACCAGGTCGACATGGTGCTCCAGGCGCTCACGGATCTCGTAAGGGTCGGTCATCGGCTCGGTGTCGCCCGGCAGGATCAGGCTCACACTCATCAACGGCTCGCCCAGTTCAGCCAGCAAGGCCAGGGTGATGGCATGGGCCGGCACCCGTAGCCCGATGGTGCGGCGTTTATCGTGCAACAGCAGGCGCGGCACTTCGCGCGTGCCATTGAGGATGAACGTGTAAGGCCCCGGCACATGTGCCTTGAGCAGACGGAAGGTGCCGGTATCGACCTTGGCGTACAACCCCAGCTGCGACATGTCGCAGCACATCAGGGTGAAGTTGTGGGTCTTGTCCAGCCCGCGCAGGCGCCGCACCCGTTCGATGGCCGCCTTGTCACCCATCTGGCAACCCAGCGCATAGGCCGAATCCGTCGGGTACACCACCACACCGCCCTTGCGGATAATCTCGACGGCCTGCTTGATCAGGCGCTGCTGCGGGTTCTCCGGATGAATCTGGAAAAATTGGCTCACGTAGTCGTCCTGTTCATACCGCCAAAGGCTGTTCATGGCTGAATCGGCGCCACAGAGGTGGCAGGTCCTCGGGCAAAGGCCGGTAGGCACCGATCTCGCCCCAGGTGCCGGGGCCGTGGAAGTCACTGCCAGCGCTTGCCAGCAGGCCGAACTCACGGGTGAGGATGGACATGGTGCCCACCTGCTCGGCAGGCATCATCCCGTTGACCACTTCAAGCGCCTGCCCGCCTGCCTGAATATAGTCGGCAATCAGCCTTCTGCGCTTGCTGCGGGTCAGATCGTAGTGCATGGGATGCGCCAGGCTCACCCAAGCGTTGGACTGGCGCAGGGTGGCGACGGTTTCATCGAGGGTAGGCCAGTGCTGCTTGACGTCCCCCAGCTTGCCGGCGCCCAGCCATTTGCGAAACGCCTCGCCGCGGTCCTTGACGTGCCCGGCACGCACCAGGTACTCGGCAAAATGCGGGCGCGCCGGGGCGTTGCCGCTATCGCCCAGTTCGTGCTGCACGGCGCGGGCGCCGTCGAGGGTACCGGGCATGCCCTTGGCCGCCAGCCGTTTGTCGATTTCTTCGGCGCGCAGCCAGCGGCCACGGTGCAGCGCTTCGATCGCCGCCTGCAGGGGCGGCGCGTCGAGCGGGAAGTCATAGCCCAGCACATGGATGGTCGCGCCACCCCAGGTGCACGACAGCTCCACCCCGCTGACCCAGTGCATGCCCTTGTCGCGGCACGCCTGGCGCGCCTCGGGCAGGCCTTCGATGGTGTCATGGTCGGTCAGTGCCAGCGTTTGCACCCCATGCTCATGGGCCCGGGCGACCAGTATCGAGGGCGACAGGGCGCCGTCGGAGGCCGTGCTGTGACAGTGCAGATCAACATTCATGGAGGAGCGCTTTCGCTGGAATCGATGTTTGTTATTATGCCGTCACATCCCGATTCTGGCTGCCATTGTGAAACAATTCATCGATTTCATCCCGCTGCTGCTGTTCTTCATCGTCTACAAGCTCGACCCGCGCCCCATGGAAGTCGCCGGCCACAGCTTCGAATTCGGCGGCATCTACAGCGCCACGGCCATGCTGATCATCAGCTCGCTGGTGGTTTACGGCGCGCTGTTCCTGCGCCAGCGCAAGCTGGAAAAGGGCCAGTGGCTGACCTTGGTAGCCTGCCTGGTGTTCGGCGGCCTGACCCTGACCTTCCACAGCGAAACCTTCCTGAAGTGGAAGGCGCCGGTGGTGAACTGGCTGTTCGCCCTGGGCTTCGCCGGTAGCCACTTCATCGGCGACCGGGTGCTGATCAAGCGCATCATGGGCCACGCCCTGAGCCTGCCCGATGCCATCTGGACCCGCCTGAACCTGGCCTGGATCGGCTTCTTCCTGTTCTGTGGCGCGGCCAACCTGTTCGTCGCCTTCACCTTCCAGGACTTCTGGGTCGACTTCAAGGTGTTCGGCAGCCTGGGCATGACCGTGATGTTCCTGGTAGCGCAGGGCGTGTACCTGTCGCGCCACCTGCACGACGACCCTTCTACCTCCAAACCCAAGGATTGACATGCTCTACGCCATCATCGCCAGCGACGTCGCAAACTCCCTGGAAAAGCGCCTGGCCGCCCGCCCGGCGCACATCGAACGCCTGCAGCAGCTGAAGGCCGAGGGCCGCGTGGTACTGGCCGGCCCGCACCCGGCCATCGACAGCAACGACCCGGGCGAAGCGGGTTTCAGCGGCAGCCTGATAGTTGCCGAGTTCGACTCCCTGGCCGCGGCGCAGGCCTGGGCCGATGCCGACCCTTACATTGCCGCGGGCGTGTACGACAAGGTGGTGGTAAAGCCGTTCAAGCAAGTGCTGCCTTGATCTGAGACGGCGTGGGCTTCTTCGCGGGCTTGCCCGCTCCCACAGGGACACCACAGGTCCTGAGGTTTGTGGGTTACCTGTGAGAGCGGGCAAGCCCGCGAAGAAGCCCACGCGGTACCGGCAGTTATACTGTTGCCATCAGTCTGCGGTATCTTTGCCACTGGCGGGCCGAATAGCCGCCGTCAATGGTTGAATTGAGTGAGTCATGAGCGAGCTGTTACTGATAGATGATGACCAGGAGCTGTGCGAGCTGCTCGGCAGCTGGCTGACCCAGGAAGGGTTTACCGTGCGCGCCTGCCACGATGGCCAGAGCGCACGCCAGGCCCTGGCCACGCATGCCCCGGCGGCCGTGGTGCTGGACGTGATGCTGCCCGACGGCAGTGGCCTGGGACTGCTCAAGCAGTTGCGCAGCGAGCATGCCGAACTGCCGGTGCTGATGCTCTCGGCCCGCGGCGAGCCGCTGGACCGCATCCTCGGCCTGGAACTGGGCGCCGACGACTATCTGGCCAAACCTTGCGACCCGCGTGAACTCACCGCTCGCCTGCGTGCCGTGCTGCGCCGCAGCCACCCCACCGCCACCACCAGCCAGGTGGAACTGGGCGACCTGGTCTACAGCCCTGCCCGTGGCGTGGCCAGCATCGATGGCCGCGAAATGACCCTGACCCTGTCCGAAAGCCGCATTCTCGAAGCCCTGCTGCGCCAACCCGGCGAGCCGCTGGACAAGCAGGAACTGGCGCAGATCGGCCTGGGCCGCAAGCTGACCCTGTACGACCGCAGCCTGGACATGCACGTCAGCAACCTGCGCAAGAAGATCGGCCCCCACGCCGATGGCCGGCCGCGCATCGTCGCCCTGCGCAGCCGTGGTTATTACTACTGCCTCTGAACATCTTTACCGAGCCTTTACCATCCACTGACCGCGCTTGACGGTGATCTCCCTAGACTGTGCTCATCCGGTAACCACCGGCCCATGAAAGGAGAGACACCATGCGCAAGACCCTTATCGCCCTGATGTTCGCCGCCGCCCTGCCGACCGTGGCCATGGCCATGCCTGAAGGCGGCCCGCGCCACGACGGCCCACATCATCGCGGTGATGCGCCTTTCCACCAACTGGACCTGAGCCGTGACCAGCGCCAGCAGATCGGCAAACTGATGGGCGAGCAGATGAAACAGCGCCGCGACATCACCGAGCGCTACCTGTCCAAACTGCCGGCCGCCGACCAGAAGGCGCTGAAGGACGAACTGCAGGCCAACCGCGACAAGACCGACAGCGCGGTCCGTGCCCTGCTCAAGCCAGAGCAGCAGAAGAAGTTCGACGAACTGCAGAAGGAACGCGCCGCACAGAAAGCCGAGTGGCAGGAGTTCCAGGCCTGGAAAGCTGAAAAAGGCAACAAGGCCCAGTAAGCTGTCCGCCCGATGCCCGGCCCGCCTCAGTGCGAGCCGGGCTTTTCTTGTTTGCAGGAGGTGCACTTGCGTTCACTGTTCTGGCGCATCCTGGCCAGTTTCTGGCTGGCCATCACCCTGGTTGCGGGCCTGTCGATCCTGCTGGGCCATATGCTCAACCAGGACGCCTGGATCCTCAGCCGCCACCCGGGCCTGAATACCCTGGCCAGCAAGTGGGCCAAGCATTACGAACAGGAAGGCCTGGCTTCGGCACAGCACTTCCTGGAACGGCGCAAGGACCGCTACAAGATCGACGTGCAGGTGCTCGACGACAGTGGCGAAGCCGTGGTGCCCGGCACCTTCCCGCGCCGTGCGGCGGCCTTCGAGGCACGCCAGCACAATGACCAGCGGCGCCTGCCGTGGCGCCGGTTGACCGAGGAATACACCAGCCCCGACACCGGCGAGACGTACCTGCTGATCTACCGCATCCCCCACCCGGCGCTGGATGCCTGGCACCGCGAAAGCCTGTTGTGGCCGCTCAGTGCGCTGGGCATTGCCCTGGTGGTGCTGACCCTGTTCAGCCTGCTGGTGACCCTGTCCATCACCCGCCCGCTCAGCCGCCTGCGCAGCGCCGTGCATGACCTGGGCCAGACCACCTACCAGCAGAACAGCCTGGCGCAGCTGGCGGCGCGGCGTGACGAGTTCGGCGTGCTGGCCAAGGACTTCAACAAGATGGGGGCGCGCCTGCAAAGCACCATCGGCAGCCAGCGCCAGTTGCTGCGCGATGTGTCCCATGAACTGCGCTCGCCGCTGGCCAGGCTGCGTATCGCCCTGGCCTTGGCCGAGCGCGCCGAGCCTGAGCAGCGTGAGGCGCTGTGGCCACGCCTGACCCGCGAATGCGACCGTCTGGAAGACCTGATCAGCGAAATTCTCGCCCTGGCGCGGGTCGATGCCGAACAGGCCCATGCCGAGCCGGTCGACCTCAACGCCCTGCTCGGCAGCGTGCGCAAGGACGCCCAGCTCAGCGCACCAGAGCAGGACGTGCGCCTGGAGGCACAACCGGGGTTGACCTTGCAGGGTTGGCCAACGCTGATCGAGCGTGCCGTGGACAACCTGCTGCGCAACGCCCTGCGCTTCAACCCGCAGGGCCAGCCAATCGAAGTCAGCGCCATGCGCGAGCAGGATCGTATCGTGATCAGCGTGCGTGACCATGGGCCGGGAGCGGCGGCGGAACACCTGGCGCAGCTGGGGGAACCGTTCTTCCGTGCGCCGGGGCAGGATGCGCCGGGGCATGGGCTGGGGCTGGCGATTGCACGCAAGGCGGCAGAGCGGCATGGTGGCAGCCTGGTGCTGGAGAACCATCCACAGGGGGGCTTTGTGGCGCGGCTGGAGTTGCCTGTGACTGAAGCGACAGGCAGTTGATTTGATGTAAATGCATCCGGCCTCTTCGCGGGCTTGCCCGCTCCCACAAGTACAACACTGCCTTCAAGGCCTGTGTAGTACCTGTGGGAGCGGGCGAGCCCGCGAAGAGGCCATCTGCCCCTATGGAGCAATCAGCCCAAGGCCGCGTTACTCGCCCCAGGCACTGACGAAATCAGCGGTTTCCAGAATCGGCGCGGTGCGCGGCTCGGTCAGCGGCGTACCCACATACAGATACCCGATCAGCTCCTCGTTCGCGGCCAGCCCCAGGCCCTTGTGCACATGGGCATCGAAAGCCATGTCCCCAGTGCGCCACACCGCACCGATACCTTGCGCATGCGCCGCAATCAGAATGCCGTGCGCCGCACAGCCTGCCGCCAGCCGCTGCTCGGACTTGGGCACCTTGAAGTGGTCCTGCAGCTTGGCAACGACCACGATCAGCAACGGCGCCCGCAGGGGCATGGCGCGGGCCTTGTCCAGGGCAGCCTGGCTGGCATCCCCCTTGTGCTGCAGCGCTTCGGCGAACAGCTCACCCAGCTTCTCGCGGCCCTGGCCCTCGATGGTGAGAAAGCGCCACGGCCGCAGCTGGCCGTGGTCCGGAGCGCGCAGGGCGGCCTGGAACAGCGCCTCGCGCTGGGCGGCATTGGGCGCCGGGTCGGTCAGGCGTGGCACGGAAACACGGTTGAGCAATGCGTCGAGAGCCTCCATCGGCTACCCTCCTGGCAGGTAAATGTGCCGCCATTCTAGCGTTTACATCACCAGACCCATAGGTAGAATGGCGCCCTTCCGTTTCGAGTCAGAGCAGATCACATGGCGTTGCCGACCTTAAGGATCATTGGTTTCATCATCGGCATCTTCCTGATTACCCTCGCCGTCAGCATGGCCGTGCCCATGGCGACCCTGGTGATCTTCGAACGCACCCGTGACATGCCGTCGTTCCTCTGGTCGAGCCTGATCACCTTCATTGCCGGCCTGGCCCTGGTGCTCCAGGGCCGCCCCGAGCATGTGCACCTGCGCCCGCGCGACATGTACCTGCTGACCGTCAGCAGCTGGCTGGTGGTGTGCGTGTTCGCCGCCCTGCCATTCCTGCTGACCCAGCACATCAGCTACACCGACGCCTTCTTCGAAAGCATGTCGGGCATTACCGCCACCGGCGCCACGGTGCTCAGCGGGCTGGACAACATGTCACCGGGCATCCTGATGTGGCGTTCGATGCTGCACTGGCTCGGCGGCATCGGCTTCATCGGCATGGCGGTAGCGATCCTGCCGCTGCTGCGCATCGGTGGCATGCGCCTGTTCCAGACCGAATCGTCCGACCGCTCGGAGAAAGTCATGCCGCGCTCGCACATGGTCGCCAAGTCGATCGTGGGGGTATACGTCGGCTTCTCGATCCTGGGCGCGCTGGGATTCTGGTGGGCCGGCATGAGCCCGTTCGATGCGATCAACCACGCCATGTCGGCGATTTCCACTGGCGGGTTTTCCACCTCCGACCAGTCGCTGGCCAAGTGGGATATCCCGGCCGTGCACTGGGTCGCGGTGGTGGTGATGATCCTCGGCAGCCTGCCCTTCACCCTTTACGTGGCAACCCTGCGCGGCAACCGCAAGGCACTGATCCGCGACCAGCAGGTGCAGGGTTTGCTGGGCATGCTGGTAGTCACTTGGCTGGTGCTTGGCACCTGGTACTGGGCCACCACCAACCTGCACTGGCTCGATGCCCTGCGCCACGTGGCGCTGAACGTGACTTCGGTGGTCACCACCACCGGCTTCGCCCTGGGTGACTACAGCCTGTGGGGCAACTTCTCGCTGATGCTGTTCTTCTATCTGGGCTTCGTCGGCGGCTGCTCCGGCTCGACGGCGGGTGGCATCAAGATCTTCCGCTTCCAGGTCGCCTACATCCTGCTCAAGGCCAGCCTCAACCAGCTGATCCACCCACGCGCGGTGATCAAGCAGAAGTACAACGGCCACCGCCTCGACGAAGAAATCGTGCGTTCGATCCTGACTTTCTCGTTCTTCTTCGCCATCACCATCTGCGTCATGGCGCTGCTGCTGTCGTTGCTTGGCGTGGACTGGATGACCGCCCTGACCGGCGCTGCCGGCACGGTCTCGGGTGTGGGCCCGGGCTTGGGTGAAGTGATCGGCCCGTCAGGCAACTACGCCACGCTGCCGGACGCTGCCAAGTGGATTCTCGCCAGCGGCATGCTGCTCGGCCGATTGGAAATCATCACCGTGCTAGTGTTGTGCATGCCGGCGTTCTGGCGTCACTGACCACCTCGGGCTCGGCACCCAGGCGGGCGCGGTACTCACTGGGTGTGGCATGGAACCAGCGGCGGAACGCCCGGTAGAAGTTGCTGGGGTCGGCAAAACCCAGCAGGTAGGCGGTTTCCAGCAGGGTCATGCCTGGCTGCGCCAGGTACTGTTCGGCCAATTCGCGGCGGGTATCGTCGAGCAGGGTCTGGAAGCTGGTGCCTTCTTCCTGCAGCCGCCGCTGCAAGGTGCGCTGGGACAGGTGCAGGGCCTGGGCCAGGGTTTCGCGCTTGGGCTCGCCCTGCGGCAGGATGCGGCACAGTACCTGGCGCACGCGGTGGGTGACCCGGCTTTCCGAGAAGCGCGCCAGGTATTCGCCGGCAAAGCGGTCATGCAGGATGGCCATGGCTTCGTTGGCGGTGGGCAGCGGCGCCTCCATGTCGGCGCGCTCGAACACCAGCGCATCGTGCGGCGCACCGAACACCAGCGGCGAATGGAACGCCACCTTGTACGGCTCGATATTCTTTGGCTGCGGCCCCTGCACCAGCACCCGGCGCGGTTGCACCGGCCGACCGCTGAGCCAGCTGCACAGCGCCAGCGCGCAGGCCAGCGATGCCTCGGCACTGTGCCGGGTCGGTGGCAGATGGTCGCCGTGTACGGTCAGGATCAGCGAATAACCCTCGGGGCCGAGGACGAAGCTGAGGTCGGAGCTTTCGGCGATGATGCGCTGGTAACGCACCAGGCGCTCGAAGCCTTCGGCCAGGGTGCGGCTGGACATCAACGCATAGCCCACCACATGGAACGACGCCGGGCGCACCACCCGTGCCATGTTCAGGCCTATGGCCTCGTTGCCCGACAGTTCCACTGCCAGTTGCCACAGCCGGGTCATGGAGTCCTGGGGGAAGCGCGCGTCGGGGTCGTCGAGGGCAGCGAAATCCAGCCCCAGCTGCTTGAACATGGCCCGGCAGTCCAGCCCTTCCAGCTCGAGTGCCTTCACGATCCCTGATGCCCAGCTGGCTGACGTGGTTCTTTCGCTCATGACAGGCATTTATGCTGACCGCTCCTGCGGTGAACCCCAAGGATATTCAATTGGCGCCTATTGTCACTGATAGGCCTCGCCAGTCACTCTAGACTCGATTCGGGCTCCACGCCGTGCATCTTGTCCAGAAGTATTAATCCCGGAGCACTGTCATGAACCGCACAGCGCAGTTTCGCAGTTTTGCCGAGTTCTACCCTTACTACCTGGGGGAGCACAGCAACCCCACCTGCCGCCGCCTGCACTTCGTCGGCACCAGCCTGGTGATAGCCCTGCTGGCCTATATCATCGGCAGTGGCAAATGGTTGTTGCTGCTGGCCTTGCCCGTGTTCGGCTACGGCTTTGCCTGGGTCGGGCATTTCTTTTTCGAAAAGAACCGGCCTGCGACCTTTACCCATCCGCTGTATAGCCTGATCGGGGATTTCGTGATGTTCAGGGATATCCTGTTGGGCAAGATCAGCCTGTAGATTTTTTGGGGCCGCTTTGCGGCCTGTGGGAGCGGCCTTGTGTCGCGAAAGGGCTGCAAGGCAGCCCCCTTGGCCCTCAACCCCTACGCCGGTTCGCGCACCGCCGCCGCTGCCTGCGCCTCCCGCGCCTGCGCCTCCGCCAGCCGATAAAGCTCGATCGTGCCATCCCAATGCTCGATCAGCGCCGTGCACGACTCCACCCAATCCCCGCAATTGAGGTACTCCACCTCCCCCACCTGGCGAATCTCGGCATGGTGGATATGCCCACACACCACCCCATGAAAACCGCGGCGGGTGCACTCGTGGGCAATGGCATCCTCGAAGTCGCTGATGAAGTTCACCGCGCCTTTGACCTTGTGCTTCAGGTACGCCGACAGTGACCAATAGCCGTATCCATAGCGGGCACGCCAGTGGTTGAGCCAGCGGTTGAGCACCAGGGTGAACTCGTAGGCACGGTCACCGAGGAACGCCAGCCAGCGGTGGTAACGGGTAATCACGTCGAACTGGTCGCCATGGATCACCAGCAGGCGGCGGCCATCGGCGGTCAGGTGCTCGGCCTCGTCCACCAGCTGGATGTTGCCGAGCATCAGCTTGGAGTAACGGCGCAGGAATTCGTCATGGTTGCCGGTGACGTAGATCACCTCGGTGCCGCGCTTGCTCATGGTCAGCAGGCGGCGGATCACGTTGGTATGGGCTTGAGGCCAGTAGATTCCGCCGCGCAGCTTCCAGCCATCGATGATATCGCCCACCAGGTAGATGCGGTCGGCCTGGTAGCCCTTGAGGAACTGCGACAGGTGTTCGGCCTGGCAGTCGCGGGTGCCCAGATGCACATCGGAAATCCACAGGGTACGCACGCGTTGCTTGCGCGAGGGACGGGACAGTTCGGCATGGGTCATGGGCAGGCTCCGGCGCAGTTTGCTGGAGACTGGCAGGCGCGGATGACAGCGCAGTGGCAAAACCGTTACGAGTGATGGACTGCAGGGAATGAGGCACAATGCGGTTCTGCCCTGCGAGGACGACTCTCCCCATGACCGCCGGCCCGATCCTCTCGCTGCGCCATTACCGCGACAGCCTGATCGCCCACAGCCACGAACACCCGCAACTGGTGTTCGGCCTGCGCGGGCGCCTGGAGTTCGAGGTGCAGGGGCATGGCGCCGGGATCGATCGACAGGGGCTGATCGTGGTACCGGCGGGCGCCCATCACACCTGCGCCAGCGATGGCGGCAGCGATTGCCTGGTGCTGGATGTACCAGGGGACCACTGGTTGCGCGAGCAACTGGGCGAACATGCCGATGCCAGCCGCCGCCTGCTCGACCGCCCCGCCGCCCTGGGCCTGGACGAGCGTCAGCAGCAATTGGTTGACTGGCTGGCGACCAGCCCCATGCACGACCCGCTGATTGCCCGGCAAGGGGCAGCGCTGCTGCTGGCCAGCCTCAACCCCACGGCAGCAGCCAGCGTCGCAGCCAGCCAGCGCCTGCCCTATGCCGCCTTCGATGCGCATATCGAGCGGCATGCCGCCTACCCGCTGCAAGTGGCTGACCTGGCGCGCATCGCCGGGTTGTCCAGTGCCCGCCTGCATGCGCGCTTTACCGCAGAATGCGGGATGACGCCGATGGACTACATTCGCCAGCGGCGCTTGCTCAAGGCGCGGCGGCTGGTGATGCAGACCTTGCTACCGATGGGGGAGATTGCGGCGCAGGTGGGGTACAGCTCGCAGAGTGCGTTTTCGGCGGCGATGTTGCGGGCGTTCGGGTGTACGCCGTTGGCATTGCGGCGAGAGTCTGGCGACAACTCACACTAGCCTTGCGACAGAATGCATTCTTCTGTGCCTATACACTGAGCCTGTACCGGCCCTTTCGCGGGCGCGCCCGCTCCCACAGGTGTTGCACCGTTTTCAACACCTGTGCAGTACCTGTGGGAGCGGGCATGCCCGCGAAGAGGCCGGCACAGCCAGTAGAGATCTTGAGCAAGGACCACCCATGAACCACCGCACCGCCCTCGGCGCCCTGCACATCGGCGCGCTGTTCTTCGGCCTCACCGGCGTCTTCGGCAAACTGGCCGCCAGCGCCAGCCCGGCGATCATCGTCTTCGGCCGCGCCGCCTTCGCCGTGCTCGCCCTGGCCCTGTTCGCCAGCCTGGCCGGGCCGGGCTGGCAACGCCTGAGCGGCCAGGACGCCCGCCGCCTGCTGCTCGGCGGCGTGCTGCTGGCCGGGCACTGGGTCAGTTTCTTCATCGCGGTAAAGGTCGCCGGCGTGGCCATCGCCACCCTCGGCTTCGCCAGCTTCCCGGCCTTTACCGTGATCCTCGAAGGCCTGCTGTTCCGCGAACGCATCCGCCGCAACGAGGCTTTGCTGGTGTTGCTGGTCAGCATCGGCCTGGTACTGGTCACACCGGCATTCGACCTGGCCAGTGAAGCCACCGGCGGCCTGCTCTGGTCATTGCTGTCGGGGCTGCTGTTCTCCCTGCTGTCACTCACCAACCGCGCAGGCTCCGGCCGTCTGCCTGCAGTGCAGGCGGCGCAGTGGCAGAACCTGGTGGTGGGCTTGTGCCTGCTGCCGTTCGCGGCACCGGACCTGGCCGGCGTAGCCACCATGGACTGGCTGTGGATCGCTCTGCTCGGCATCTTCTGCACCGGCGTGGCGCACAGCCTGTTCGTCGCCAGCCTGTCGGTGATCAAGGCGCGCACCGCCGCCGTGGTGTTCGGCATGGAACCGGTCTACGGCATTGCCGTGGCCTGGGTGGTGTTCGCCGAAACCCCGACCCTGCGCATGCTGCTGGGCGGCGCGCTGATCATCTTCGCCATCGTGCTGTCCAGCCGCCTGGCCGCCGAGCAACCGCCCAGGCAGCGGCCGCTGGCCGAGGGCGCCTGATTCAGCCGTCGTTGTGGCCCAGGTCACGCTGCGGGTCGATCTGGTCGCGCACCCGCTGCTTCAGCACCTTGGCCTCGGGGAAACCACCGTCGGCCTTGCGCTCCCAGATCTGCACACCATTGCAGGTGATGCGGAAGATACCGCCGGTGCCAGGCTCCAGGGCCACCCGGCCAAGGTCGTCGGTGAAGGTGCTGAGCAGTTCCTGGGCCAGCCAGGCGGCACGCAGCAGCCATTGGCACTGGGTGCAATACGTGATGACGATTTCCGGTTTGCTGTCGGCCATGGTGAGGCATCTCCAGGTGAGGGGCCGCTTATACTAGCGGTCTTTAGCCCACGGTTTGAGACTCACGATGCGCCGTTTGCTGTTCTGTTTCCTGCTCACCCTCACCTCCCTCACGGTATTCGCCGCCGAACCGGCCAGGCCCAAGGTTGGCCTGGTGCTGTCGGGGGGCGCGGCCCGTGGCCTGGCCCACATCGGTGTGCTCAAGGCCCTGGAGGAACAGGGCGTGCGCATCGACGCCATCGCCGGCACCAGCATGGGCGCTGTGGTCGGCGGCTTGTATGCCTCGGGCTACAGTGTCGAAGAGCTGGAAAAGCTCGCCACCACCCTCGACTGGCAACAGGCGCTGTCCGATGCCCCGCCGCGCAAGGACGTGCCGTTCCGGCGCAAGCAGGATGACCGCGACTTCCTGGTCAAGCAGAAGCTCAGCTTTCGCGACGACGGCAGCCTGGGGCTGCCGCTGGGGGTGATCCAGGGCCAGAACCTGGCGCTGTTGCTGGAAAGCAAGCTGGCGCACACCGCCGACACCCGTGACTTCGACAAGCTGCCCATTCCCTTCCGCGCAGTGGCCACCGACATCGCCAGTGGCGAAAAGGTGGTGTTCCGCCGTGGCCACCTGCCCCAGGTGATCCGCGCCAGCATGTCGATCCCGGCGGTGTTCGCCCCGGTCGAACTGGACGGCCGGCTGCTGGTGGACGGCGGCATGGTCGACAACATCCCGGTGGACGTCGCCCGCGAAATGGGTGTGGACCTGGCCATCGTGGTCGACATCGGCACCCCGCTGCGTGACCGCAAGCAGCTGGCCACGGTGGTCGATGTGCTCAACCAGTCGATCACCCTGATGACCCGGCGCAACTCGGAAGAACAACTGGCCAGCCTGCACCGCGACGACATCCTCATCCAGCCACCACTGACCGCCTTTGGCGTCACCGACTTTGGCCGCGCCCGGGAAATGATCGAGGCCGGCTACCGCGCCACCCGCCTGCTTGACCCGCGCCTTGCCGCCCTGCGCCAGCCCGAAGGTGACAGCAGCCTGGCCGTGGCCCGCTCGCCGCGCCAACGCACGCCGACGATCACCGCGATCAGGATCGAAAACGACTCCAAGGTCAGCGACGAGGTCATCCGCTCGTACATCCGCCAACCGATCGATGCGCCGCTGGAGCTAGGCCGCCTGCAGACCGACATGGGCACGCTGTACGGCCTGGACTACTTCGACCGGGTGCAGTACCGCGTGGTGCACAAGGGCGACGACAACACCCTGGTGATCAACGCCCGCGGCCGACGCGGTGGCACCGACTACCTGCGCCTGGGCCTGAACCTGTCGGACGACCTGCGCGGCGACAGCGCCTTCAACCTGGGCGCCAGCTACCGGGTCAACGGCATCAACAGCCTCGGCGCCGAATGGTTGACCCGTGGCCAGATCGGCGACCAGCAGGAATTGTACAGCGAGTTCTATCAGCCGCTGGACGTGGGCTCGCGCTACTTCATCGCGCCGTACCTGGACTTCAGCTCGCAGAACATCGAAGCCACCCTGGACAACGACCCGGTGGCCGAGTACCGCCTGGAGCGTTACGGCTTTGGCCTTAACGTGGGGCGGCAGATCGGCACCAACGGCGAAGTGCGCCTGGGCGTGGGCAAGGCCTGGGGCGAGGCCGAGGTACGCATCGGCGACCAGGACCTGCCCAAGGTCAGTTTCAACGAAGGTTTCTACGAGCTGAAGTACTCGTGCGACACCCTCGACAACGTGTACTTCCCGCACAGCGGCGAGGATATCGGCCTGACCTTGCGCAAGTATGACCAGTCGCTGGATTCCGACCAGGATTACCGGCAGTGGATGTTCAACCTGGACAAGGCCCTCAGCAGCGGGCCGAACACCTTCGTGCTGGGCGGGCGCTACGGGCGCACGCTGGATGATACCGAAGTGGTGACGTCGAGCTTCGTGCTGGGTGGCGCGCGGGAGCTGTCAGGCTTCCGCCAGGACTCGGTGTCGGGGCAGAACGTGAGCCTGATGCGCATGGTCTACTACCGCCGCCTGACACCACGGGCCTACGTGCCGCTGGACTTCCCGCTGTACATCGGCGGGTCGCTGGAGCGAGGGCGAGCGTGGAACAACGACAACGAGTTCGACAGTGGCTACATCAATGCGGCGAGCATCTTCCTGGGGCTGGAGACGCCGTTGGGGCCGTTGAACCTGAGCTACGGGGCCAACAGTGCGCATGAGCAGGCGGTGTACCTGAACCTTGGGCATACCTTCTGAACCGTCGGGGCTGCCTTGCAGCCCATCGCGACACAAGGCCGCTCCTACAGGAGTACGCGATCCCCTGTAGGAGCGGCCTTGTGTCGCGATGGGCCGCAAAGCGGCCCCAGGCCCCTCAGGATTTCTCCAGGTTGGCCAGGATCTTGGCATGCACCCGCATGCACACCTGCAGCTCCGCCTCGTCAACCCCGGTGAACAGCTCTACCCGCAGTTGATTGGCAATGGTCTCGATCTGGTCGATCAGCGGTTTGGCCGGCGGGCACAGCACAATCTTCTTCGCCCGCCGGTCTTCCAGCACCGCCTGCCGGCGTACCAGCCCCTGCGCCTCCAGGCTGTCGAGCAGGCGCGCCAGGGTCGGGCCTTCGACGCCCACGCTCTGGGCCAGCTCACGCTGGGTCGGGGCATCTTCGAAACGGGCCAGGTGCAGCAACACCAGCCAACGCGCCTGGGACAGGTTGAGCCCGGCCAGGCGGCGGTCCAGCTCGGCACGCCAACCCCGGGACATCTGGGCCAGCTGCATGCCGAAGCGGTGTTGGTTGTCGGTCAGGGGCATAAGCAACTCATTGAACAGATCTAATTATTAGGCAGCTAACCATGGCCCGTCCCACGAGGCAAGGCTCGGGCACCCTGGAATGTTCGATAATCGTCAAAAAACATGACAAAGGTCAGCAGATGGCAGTTCTGCCTTCGATCCTGTCGTCACTTACAGCTCGAACTCGGCCGCCAGCGCAGCCCGCACGCAGTACAGCACGCCCTCCGGTACCCGCGCCCCGAACAGCGGCGCAATCGCCGATACCGGTGGCAGCTCGCCCTCGCCATCGAGGAAGGCATCCTGCACTTCCATCAACAGGTCTTCCGGCAGGTCCAGGGCCTGTTCCAGGCTCAGTTCCTGGCGGCCCAGCGCCTCGGCCAACAGGCTGTAGACGTTCTTCTCGCTGCAGTTGAGCTGCCCGGCGATCTGCGCCGGGGTCATGCCGGCACGGGCCAGGCTGACCAGTTCGTGGCGCAGGTCGAGTACCACTTTCGGCGCTTCGTCGGTGCCGCCGCTGTTGTTCAGCACCTCGAGGAAGGCCTGGCCATAACGCTCCAGCTTGCGCGCACCCACGCCGCTGACCTGGGCCATGTCGCTGAGGCTGACCGGCTGGCTGCGCAGCATCTCCAGCAGCGTCGAGTCGGGGAAGATGACGTAGGGCGGCACGCTGTGCTCCTCGGCCAGCTTGCGCCGCAGGGTACGCAGCGCTTCCCACAGTTCGCGCTCTTCGGCACGCACCAGCTGGCTGGCCGGGCTGCCGCCACTGGACGACGAAGTCCTGGCGGTGGTCTGCGGCTTGAGGTCACGGCGCAGCTGCAAGGTCACTTCGCCACGCAGCAGCGGCCGGCAGCTGTCGGACAGGCGCAGGCCGCCGTAGCCTTCCAGGTCGATGTCGACCAGGCCGCGCGCCACCAGCTGACGGAACAGCGAACGCCACTCGACTTCGGCCAGCCCCTTGCCGACGCCAAACACCGAGAGCTTCTCGTGGCCGAAATTGCGCACCTTCTCGGTGTCCTTGCCCAGCAGCACATCGACCAGGTGACCGACGCCATAGCGCTGGCCGGTGCGGAACACCGCCGACAGCGCCTGGCGGGCCGGCTCGGTGGCGTCCCAGGTCTGCACCTGGTCGACACAGTTGTCACAGTGCCCGCACGGTTGCTCGAGGGTTTCGTCGAAATAGGCCAGCAGCGACTGGCGGCGGCAGCGGGTTTCTTCGCACAGGGCCAGCATGGCGTCGAGCTTGTGCTGCTCGATGCGCTTGTGGCGCTCGTCACCTTCGGAGTTCTGCAGCATCTGCTTGAGCATCACCATGTCCTGCAGCCCGTAGGCCATCCAGGCATCGGACGGCAACCCGTCACGGCCGGCACGGCCGGTCTCCTGGTAGTACGCCTCGAGCGACTTGGGCAGGTCAAGGTGGGCGACAAAGCGCACGTTGGGTTTGTCGATACCCATGCCGAAGGCGATGGTGGCGACCATGATCAGACCTTCCTCGTTGAGGAAGCGGTGCTGGTTGGCCGCACGCGTCTCGGCAGCCAGGCCGGCGTGATACGGCAGCGCGGGGAAGCCCTGGTCACAGAGGAAGGCGGCGGTTTCGTCGACTTTCTTGCGCGACAGGCAATAGACGATACCGGCGTTGCCGCGGCGCTCGCCGAGGAACGCCATCAGCTGCTTGCGCGGCGCCTCCTTGGGCACGATGCGGTAGAAGATGTTGGGCCGGTCGAAACTCGACAGGAAGCGCTCTGCGCCTTGCAGGTGCAGGCGCTGGACGATCTCCTCGCGGGTGCGCATGTCGGCGGTGGCGGTCAGCGCAATGCGCGGCACATGCGGGAACAGCTCGGCCAGCTGGCCCAGTTGCAGGTATTCGGGGCGGAAATCGTGGCCCCATTGCGACACGCAGTGGGCCTCGTCGATGGCGAACAGCGAGATGTCCAGGTCGCGCAGGAAGTCGAGCATGCGCGGCTGCACCAGGCGCTCCGGCGCCAGGTACAGCATCTTCACTTCACCACGGCGCAGGCGCCCGGCCAGGTCACGCTGCTGCTCCGGGGTCAGCGTGGAGTTCAGCGCAGCGGCCGGCACACCCAGTTCGTCGAGCGTGGCGACCTGGTCGTCCATCAGCGCGATCAGAGGCGAGACCACCACCGTCAGGCCCGGGCGCAGCAGCCCCGGCACCTGGAAACACAACGACTTGCCGCCGCCGGTGGGCATCAGCACCAGGGCATCGCCGCCATTGGCCACGCAGTCGATGATCGCTGCCTGGCGCCCGCGGAAACTGTCGTAGCCGAAGACGTCCTTGAGAACGCGCTGAGCCTGTTCGAGCATGTGCAACTCCACAAATCGCCGTACCATCCCGGATACAGGCTGGACGAAAAACCCGCCCCGCACACGCCAAATGCGTAAGCGGTTTTTGCCAGGTAGCCGGCAAACCCTGCCCCTGGATGAAAAATCGCGGAGTATACCGCAGCACCGCCCCGCGCAGGGCACCACGGCGATAGACGTTCCCTTTACCCCGCCGCCGTCGCAAGGTGCTAGAATTCGTTATCGTTTATTCCCCAAGGTAGCCCTGTAATGTCCTTCGCCGAGCAACTGACCCGCCTGCAAGCCTTCCTCGACGCCGACGAGCTGCACGAGGAAGCGCTGGACTATGTCGCCGCCCACGGCTACCTCACCGCCCTTTCGATCAATGCCGAGGAAGTGCCCGAGCGCGAGTGGATCGACGCCCTGTTCGCTGAAGAGCCGCACTACGCCAGCGATGCTCAGCGCACCGAGATCGAGGCCACCCTGGTGGCGCTGAAAGCGCACATTGCCCGCCAGCTGGCCAGCGACGACGAGTTCGAGCTGCCATGCGACCTCGACCTGACCGACGAGCCGGACGATTCCGACCTGCGCGGCTGGTGCATCGGCTTCATGGAAGGCGTATTCCTGCGTGAAGAGGCCTGGTTCGAGAACGCCGAGGAAGAAGTCAGCGAGATGCTGCTGCCGATCATGGTCGGCTCGGGCCTGTTCGACGAGCAGCCGGAGTTCGCCGACATCGCCAGCAACGCCAACCTGCAGGACGACATGATCGTACAGATCCCCGAAGCGCTGACGGCGCTGTTCCTGCTGCTGCATGCCCCAGACGAAAAACCGGCGCTGCTCAAGCCACGCCACCACTAAGTCGCCTGTGCGCTACCTGCTGCTGGCCACCGGCTGGCTCAGCGTCGCGTTGGGGGTGTTGGGGATATTCCTGCCGGTATTGCCCACCACCCCGTTCCTGCTATTGGCGGCCGCCTGCTTTGCCCGCAGCTCGCCGCGCTTTCACCACTGGCTGGTCCATCACCCCAAGCTCGGGCCATGGATCCGTGACTACCTCAGTGGTGAAGGCATCCCCCTCAAGGGCAAGGTCTACGCCATCGGCCTGATGTGGGCCAGCATCGGCCTGTCGTGCTATCTGGTGCCCCTGTTCTGGGCGCGCACCTTCATGTTGACCAGCGCCGTACTGGTAAGCCTGTACATCCTCAGCCAGAAAACTTTGCACAAGCCAAAGTGACAATATTTTGTCGCCAAATATCAATTTCGCCTAACGATTATTCTCCTTATCCGAAATGATTCTGGAACTCTGTTAAGCCCCCGTATTAATTGGCTTTCATGGACTTTTCCGCTGCCATTCCCTGGGTCCTTCTGCGAGCCCATTAGACAATTTATATATTATATGGCAATTTGATATGAAGAAATCTTCTTATCTATCGCGTTGAATGTACTTAGCTGTGTTATTAAAAACCTGCAACACTATATGCAATAACTTTATCGTCATTTTTTTGGCGATCAGCAGGATAAATTCCAGAATCAGGGAGATGTAGCATGCGCGTTTTGAACCCCATCACCAGTGCATTACTGTTGGCCCTGGCGAGTGCCAACGTACAGGCGATGTCGATCACCGAGGCTGTCCAGAGCGCCGTGGACTACCACCCGCAGGTCAGCTCCAACCGCAACAGCAAGCTGTCGGCCGATGAAGATGTGAAGTTCGCGCGTGGTGGCTACTACCCTTCCGTGGATCTGGTCGCCGGCTATGGCCGCCAGCGTTCGGACAACACCACGACGCGTGCCGAGGGCAACCACAACAAGGAAACCCTCAACTACACCCAGTCCGAACTGCGCCTGCGGCAAATGATCTTCGACGGCTTCAACACCTCGAATGAAGTGGGCCGCACCGAAGCAGTCTCCACCTCCCGCGCCTACTACACCCAGGCCGTTGCCCAGGATGTCGCCCTGCGTGCAGTCGAGGTGTACCTGGAAGTGCTCAAGCGCCGTGAACTGGTGACCCTGGCCAGGAACAACCTGCAAGCCCACCTGCGAGTCAACGACCAGATCGGCCTGCGCAACGAGCGCGGCGTCGGCAGCACCGCCGACCTTGACCAGTCCCGCGCACGTCGCGCCCTGGCGGAAAACAACCTGGACACCGCCGAAGTCGACCTGGCCGATGCCGAGGCCAACTTCTTCAGCGTCGTCGGCCGCATGCCGGACGAGCTGGAAAGCCCGCAGACCATCAAGGGCGAGGTGCCTGGCACCCTCGACGAAGCCCGCGACGGCATGCGCCAGAACAACCCGTACATCAAGTCTGCCCAGGCTGACGTGAATGCTGCCGAGCAGCAATACGAAGTGGCCAAGTCGACCTTCTACCCACGCTTCGACGCCATTCTGGCCACCGGTGCCAACAACAACACCGGCGGCGAGAAAGGCCACAACAACAACGACTGGCAAGCTGGCGTGGAGATGAACTACAACCTGTTCCGCGGTGGCAGCGACAAGGCTCGCCTGCAGTCCGACGCGCACAAGATCAACCAGGCCCTGGACATCCGCAACAACGCCCTGCGTGAGCTGACCGAAAACCTGAGCCTGGCGTGGAACGCCATGAACAACGCCAGCAAGCAGCTGCCGACTGCGCGTGAATACGCCGAGACCACCAAGCGCGTGCGTGCTGCCTACCAGGACCAGTTCGGCCTGGGCCAACGTACCCTGCTCGACGTGCTCGACAGTGAAAACGAGCTGTACAACGCCGACCGCCGCTACACCGAGGTGCGTTATACCGAGGAGTTCTCGCGCTACCGCGTGCTGGCGACCATGGGCGAGCTGCTGAGCAAGCAGCGTATTTCGCTGCCGCCGGAAGCGCTGGCTACCACCGAAGTACGCACCGAGGCGCGTTTGCCTGATATGCGTTGATCGGGTTCGAGATTTTTGGGGCCGCTTTGCGGCCCATTCGCAGCACAAGGCTGCTCCTACAGGAAAGCGCGCAACATCTGTAGGAGCAGCCTTGTGCTGCGAATGGGCTGCAAAGCAGCCCCCTGCCCTCACTCGCTACCATGGTTACGCTGGAACGTCTCCAAACCCATGGCCCTGATCTGCCCCTCGATCAACGCCTCGAACGGTGCCAGCAGCGCATCGAAACAGGCAGGCTGCTCCAATGCGTTCAGCGCTCCCACCACCGCCTCGATAGTCGATAACGCCCCCGCCTCCGGCGCCTTGCGCAAGCGGTAGCGTGAAGGCGCGACAGCCCCCAGCGTCACCCGCGGCAACGCCTCCAGCAACGGGTTCAGGTACAACAGCTTGCGCGCCTTGCGCCAGGTGCCGTCGGGCACGATCAACAGCAAGGGTTGGTCGTCCGTCTCGCCATAGGCCACCAATTCCTGGGCGTCGTCACCCGGGAATAACAGGGCTGGCCGGTAGCCGGGGGTCGCCAGCAATTCGTTCAGGTCATCGAATACCTCGCCTACTCGCAACTCGGCATTGTTCAGGCCAAGGGCGGCCAGGCGGGCGGTATTCAGGGCATGGGTGGTTTCACTGGGGTGCTGCAGCAGGATGACGCGGGTGCGGCTGTCGAGTGCGGGGATCAGTGGGCAGAGGCAATGGTCGAGCGGGCGCTGGCAGCGCTCGCAGCGGGGTCTGGGCATGGGATTCTCCTTGGCGGGAACAGTTTGCCACAGAACCGGGGCCCGCTTTGCGGGCCATTCGCCGGCAAGCCAGCTCCCACAGGTATTGCACAAGGCCCAGGTCTGTGGTGATCCTGTGGGAGCTGGCTTGCCGGCGATAGGGCCGCAAGGCGGCCCCGGCAATCTCAACGGTTGAACCGCTCCGCCAGGCTATGCAGGTACTCCGCCATGCGCTCCAGGTCCTGGCTGATTTCCGCGCCTTGCCTGGCCTGCCCGGCACTCTGGTCGCACAGGTGGGCTATGCGCACGATCTGCTGGTTGATGTCCTCGGCCACATGGCTCTGCTGCTCCGACGCCGTCGCCATCTGCTGGCTCATGCCGGTGATGCGGCTGACCGCCTGGGCAATCCCGCTCAACGCTGCCTGCACCGCCTCGACACTGTGCACGCTGTCCCGCGAGATCTGTTCGCCGCGGCTGGCGGTGCTCACCGCGCGCTCTGCCCCGGCGCGCAACGAGGCGATGATCTGGTGAATCTCCTCGGTCGAGGCACGGGTGCGCTGGGCCAGCGATCGCACCTCATCCGCCACCACGGCAAACCCGCGCCCCTGTTCGCCGGCACGCGCCGCCTCGATCGCCGCATTGAGCGCCAGCAGGTTGGTCTGCTCGGCGATCGAGGTAATCACATCGACCACGCTGCCAATCGACTGGGTCTGCTCGGCCAGGGCATTGACGGCCTGGCCGATGTCGTTGACCGCATTGCTCATGCTGCCCATGGCTTGCAGGCTCTGCATGGCCAGCTCGCTGCCCTGCTGCGCCAGCTGGTCGGCATCGCCCGCTGCGTGCGCCGTGCTCTGCACGTTATGGGTAACCTGCTGAATGGTCGCCGCCATCTGCGCGATGGCGGCGGCGGACTGGTCGGTCTCGCTGCGCTGGCGGTCGAGCATCTGTGCCTGGGCATCGGACAAGTCGGAGGACTGCGCCGCCCGCGACTTCACCCCGACCCCGGCATCCACCAGGCGGGTCAAGGCCGTTTGCAGGCGAGCTTCCTCGCTGATGATGGCAAGATCCAGCTGGCCTTGCAGGCCTGGGTTGTCGCTGTAGGTCAGTGCCACCAGCGGGCTGGTGAAGGCCTTGGGGTGCTCGGCCAGCGTGCGGCGGATGGCCTGGTTCTGCCGGTGCTCGACCAGATACCAGGCCAGCAGCAGGCTGGCCATCAGTACCCCGAGCGCCGCGTAGGGCGGCAGCCACAGGTAGCCTGCCGCCGACAGCAGGCCCGCACCGATCAATGGCCAACCGTGACCCAGGCCATGCCCCAGACGGGCCGCCCACGGCACCGGCGCGCGGCCAGCCCGCAAGCGCGCGTACAACGCCTCGGCGCGGCGGATCTGCTCACGGGTGGGCACCGAGCGCACCGACTCGTAGCCACTGATGCGGCCCTGCTCGTAGACGGCCGTGACATAGGCGCTGACCCAGTAGTAATCACCGTTCTTCGCCCGGTTCTTGACTACGCCCATCCACGGTTTGCCTTGTTTGATGGTTTCCCACATGTGGCCGAACACGGCCGGAGGCATGTCCGGATGGCGCACCAGGTTGTGGGGTTGGCCGACCAGCTCGTCGTAGGTGAACCCGCTGATCGCCACGAAAGCGTCGTTGCAGTAGGTGATGCGGCTGTTGAGGTCAGTGGTGGAAATCAGGCGCTGATCGTTGGGAAAGGTTCTTTCGTGCTCAGTGACGGGCAAATTCATGCGCATCTTGGACAATCCTTGCAGGATGAAAGGGAGGTAGACAGCAGCACACACTGATTTGATATATAGCAGGGCTGCCATTATGTTGTCGGTCAGCGGCACCAACAATTTAACGGGGGCCGACGAAATACAGCATGTGCCGGACTTCAACCCACGTTGAGCTGGCTTTTCAGCAGGTCGCGGAAAGTCTGGATCAACGGTTCGCGGCTGCGCCCGCGGCGAATGATCAGCGAAAACGGTGCCTGGTAGCCGAAGGTGGACGGCGACAGCACGCGCAAGTCGCCCTTGTCGACCCAGGCCTGGGCATAGTGCTCGGGCAGGTAGCCGATGTAGGCCCCGGAGAGAATCAGGATCAACTGCGCCTCCATGCTCTCCACCGTCGCCGCACTGTGCTTGAAGCCATGCCGGGCCAGTTCGGCCTGGCTCCAGTAGCCACGCCCGACCATGCGCTGCTGGGTCACCACCTGCTCGGGGATGCGCCGTTCGGCATACAACGGGTGGCGGCTGCTGCAGTACAGCCAGTGCTGCTCACGGTACAGCGGCTGATAGAGCAGCCCGCTCATGCGCGAGGAAAACGCCCCGATCGCCAGGTCCAGGCGGTTGTCCTGCACGCCCAGTTGCAGCTCGTAAGGGCTGGACACCGACAGGTGCAGGTGCACCGCCGGGTGTTCCTGGCTGTAGGCGCCGATGGCTTCGGCCAGCGGCAAGGCCTGGTCACCGACCGTGGAGTCGATCACCCCCAGGTTGAGGGTGCCGCGCAACTCGCCCTTGAGGGCGGCGGCGTACTGTTCGAAACCGTCCAGCTCGGCCAGCAGGCGCAGGGTTTCCTGGTGGAACAGCTCGCCCTTGCTGGTCAGGCTGAAGCCGCCACGGCCGCGGTGGCACAGTACGATCCCCAGGGCACCTTCCAGCTGGCTCATGTAGGTGCTGATGGCCGAAGTCGACAGGTTCAGCTCGCGCTGGGCATTGGCAAAGCCCTGGTGGCGCACCACGCTGACGAAGATGCGCAGCAGTTTCAGGTCGGGCAAGGTCGAGGCCATGGTGCAACGGTTCCGCAAGGGTGTTTGCGCGCAGTCTAACCGCTCTGCCGGCCTTTAGTTCAGAAATTCCTGAACTAAGTATTTGCCGGTAGCGATTTTTCCCCGGCACTACCTTCAGCAGACTTGGCCGAAATGTCCCTGCCCGCCGGCAAGACCACACCTGGAAGGCGCGCGGCGGCACAGGTTCGAACAAACAGAACAATCGACCGACTGATGAGGCCCACCGTGGACAAGATCCTCCACCAACCACTGGGCGGCAACGAAATGCCGCGTTTCGGCGGCATCGCCACCATGCTCCGTCTCCCCCACCTGCAAAGTGCCCAAGGCCTGGACGCCGCCTTCATCGGCGTGCCACTGGACATCGGTACCTCGCTGCGCTCCGGCACCCGCTTCGGCCCGCGGCAGATCCGCGCCGAATCGGTGATGATCCGCCCGTACAACATGGCCACCGGGGCCGCACCGTTCGACTCGCTGTCGGTGGCCGACATCGGTGACGTGGCGATCAACACCTTCAACCTGCTGGACGCCGTGCGCATCATCGAAGAAGCGTATGACGAGGTCCTCGAGCACAACATCATCCCGCTGACCCTGGGTGGCGACCACACCATCACCCTGCCGATCCTGCGGGCGCTGCACAAGAAGCACGGCAAGATCGGCCTGGTGCACATCGATGCCCATGCCGACGTCAACGACCACATGTTCGGCGAGAAGATCGCCCACGGCACCACCTTCCGCCGCGCCGTGGAAGAAGGCCTGCTCGATTGCGAGCGCGTGGTGCAGATCGGCCTGCGCGCCCAGGGCTACACCGCCGATGACTTCAACTGGAGCCGCCGCCAGGGCTTCCGTGTGGTCCAGGCCGAAGAGTGCTGGCACAAGTCGCTGGAACCGCTGATGGCCGAAGTGCGCGAAAAGGTCGGCGGTGGCCCGGTGTACCTGTCGTTCGACATCGACGGCATCGACCCGGCCTGGGCGCCTGGTACCGGCACCCCGGAAATCGGTGGCTTGACCACCATCCAGGCGATGGAGATCATTCGCGGCTGCCACGGCCTGGACCTGATCGGCTGTGACCTTGTCGAAGTCTCCCCGCCTTACGACACCACCGGCAACACCTCGCTGCTCGGCGCCAACCTGCTGTTCGAGATGCTCTGCGTGCTTCCAGGCGTAGTGCGCCGCTAAACGAGAGCAACACCGTTCCCTGTGGGAGCGGGCAAGCCCGCGAAGGGGCCAGCACTGACAACCCCTGTGCATGGCAAGGGCTACGCCCTTTCGCGGGCACGCCCGCTCCCACAGGGGACTAGTGCAAGCCTCTAGAAAGTACCCCGGCAGGAGCCATATGGGAGGGCCATTGAGGCCCGCCAACAACACGACAAGACCGCCGGGCGCCGTGAACCCGCCCGCGTGGTCGATCTCGCCATAATAAAGATAATCGGGAGACCCCCAATGGCCTTGGACATCATTGTTGTAATGATCTATACCGCCGGCATGCTCGGGCTTGGCTGGTATGGCATGCGGCGCGCGAAAACCCACGAGGACTACCTGGTGGCCGGGCGCAACCTCGGCCCGGTCCTGTACATGGGTACCATGGCCACCACCGTGCTCGGTGGCGCTTCCACCGTCGGCACCGTGCGCCTGGGCTACGTCCATGGCATCTCCGGCTTCTGGCTATGCGCAGCCCTGGGCCTGGGCATCATCGCCCTCAACCTGTTCCTCGCCAAACCCTTGCTGCGCCTGCGCATCTTCACCGTGACCCAGGTGCTGGAGCAGCGCTACAACCCGGCCGCACGCCAGGCAAGCGCCGTGATCATGCTGGCCTACGCACTGATGATCGGCGTCACCTCGACCCTGGCCATGGCCACCGTATTGCAGGTGCTGCTCGACCTGCCGTTCTGGGCCTCGCTGCTGCTGGGCGGTGGTGTGGTGGTGCTGTACTCGACCATTGGCGGCATGTGGTCGCTCACCCTGACCGACATCGTCCAGTTCGTGATCAAGACCGTCGGCCTGATGTTCATCCTGCTGCCAGTGTGCCTGTACAAGGCCGGTGGCTGGGACACCCTGGTGGCCAAGCTGCCGGCGGCCAGCTTCCAGCTGACCACCATTGGCTGGGACACCATCATCACCTACTTCCTGATCTACTTCTTCGGCATCCTCATCGGCCAGGACATCTGGCAGCGGGTGTTCACTGCCCGTGACGAGAAGGTCTGCCAGCGCGCCGGCACCACCGCCGGTGTGTACTGCGTACTGTACGGCCTGGCCTGCGCCGCGATCGGTATGGCCGCGCATGTGCTGATGCCCGACCTGGCCAACCCGAACAATGCCTTTGCCGAGATGATCAAGACCACCCTGCCCGATGGCATCCGTGGCCTGCTGATGGCAGCGGCGCTGGCCGCCATGATGTCTACCGCCAGCGCCGGCCTGCTGGCTGCGTCGACCACCCTGACCGAAGACCTGCTGCCCAAGCTGCGTGGCGGCAAGGCGTCGAGCCTGGGCGTCAGCCGCCTGTTCACCCTGCTCACCGGCCTGGTGGTGCTGGGCATCGCCCTGGTGGTGAACGATGTGATCAATGCCCTGACCCTGGCCTACAACCTGCTGGTCGGCGGCATGCTGATCCCGCTGATCGGCGCGATCTTCTGGAAGCGCGCTACCACCGCAGGGGCTATCGCCAGCATGTCGCTGGGCTTTGCCACCGCGCTGCTGTTCATGTTCAAGGATGGGCTGGAGGCCAATACGCCGATCTACTACAGCCTGGCGGTTGGTCTGGTGAGCTTTGTGGTGGTCAGCCTGATGTCGCGTAAATCGGTGGCGGCGGTGAAGCTGGCCTGATAGATCGCGGCTGCCTGTACTGGCCCTTTCGCGGGTAAACCCGCTCCCACAGGAATATCACAGGTCTCGAGTGCTGTGGGGTACCTGTGGGAGCGGGTTTACCCGCGAAGAGGCCGGTACAGGCAACACACAACTGGCAGACACAAAAAGGCCGCTGCACCCACCCAGGTGCAGCGGCCTTTGTCTGTATCAGCGACGACGCGGTTGGCGTTTGCGCTGCTCTTCATCAGTCGGGATCGGCACCGGCTGCAAGGGTGGTGGAATCAGCCCCAAGGCGACAGCCAGGTCGTGGAGCCAGTTGGACAGTGGTTTATTCATAATGCCCCCTTGACGGGTCAGCCTCACGGCAATTCAATCCTGCGATGTTTCATACAGATCATAGCCCTATGTCCTGTATTACGCATGCCTCTACACCTACAGATACGGGCCATTTTGATACGGATCAAGCCGTAGCGGCGCATTCCGACGACTGGTTAATCGTTTCGCTTTGTTGCAGGTCGATCCAGGCCTGCAAATTCGCCCCGCGCATGCCCTGGCGCCACATCAACCAGGTGACCGCCTGATCGAACGGCGCCTGCAGCTGGTGCACCCGCACCCGGTCGCGCCCGGGCAGGCTGTCGAGCATCGACCTGGCCATCATCGCCACACCCGCGCCGGCGATCACGCAGGCCAGCATGCTCTGGTACGACTCGATCTCCATCACCCGGCCCATAGGCGTATGGGCATGGGCATACCAGGCCTCCAGGCGCATGCGGTACGAGCAGCCCTGGCGGAAGGTGAACACCGCCTTGCCCGCCACATCCTTGGCAGTGTGCACCACAGGGTGCTCAGGGCTGGTGATCAGCACCAGTTGCTCATCGCACAACGGCACGCCATCCAGCCCGGCCAGGCTCGGCGGCCCGTCCACCAGGGCCGCGTCCAGGCTGTGGTTGAGCAGGCCTTCCAGCAGTTCGCCACTGGGCGCTGCGCGTACCTGCAGGTTCACCGCCGGGTAGGCCTGGTGATAACGCGCCAGCAACCCCGGCAAATGGGTCGCCGCCGTGCTGTACATGGTCCCCAGCACGAAGTCCCCCGCCGGTTGGCCGCCCCGCACGGCGGCCAGTGCCTCGTCGCGCAAGGCTGACATGCGGTTGGCGTAATCCAGCAGCACCTTGCCCGCCGGCGAAAGCTGCAGGCGCTGGCGTTCGCGCAGGAACAGCTCGACACCCAGTTGCTCCTCGAGCTGGCGCAAGCGCGTTGACAGGTTCGACGGCACCCGATGCAGGCGCTCTGCGGCACGGGTGACCGAACCTTCCTCGGCCACGGCCTGGAAGATTCGCAGTTGGCTGAACTCCACGGCATTCTCCAAAACAGAACAACTTGATCATCATTATTCAATTTTATTGAAAAAGAAACCGCCCTAACCTGCCAGCCATCGCTTACATCCGTGCAGGAGACTCGTCATGTCGCCACTCATTCAACTGCTGGCCAGCGCCGTGGCGCTGATGATGGCCATGGGCATCGGCCGTTTCGCCCTGACCCCGCAGCTGCCGCAACTGATCGCCGAAGGCCAGTTCGACCTGACGGTCGCCGGGCTGGTGGCAGCGGCCAACTACCTGGGCTACTTCATCGGCGCGGTCGATGCCATGTTCGCTCGCTCGCCGGGCCAGGTGCGCCTGCGCCTGCACGGTGGGCTGTGGCTGTGCGTGCTGCTGACCCTGGCCTCATGGGCCGCAGACGGGTTCTGGAGCCACCTGCTGCTGCGCTTCGGCACCGGCGTGGCCAGCGCCTGGGTGCTGGTGATGATCACCAGCCTCAGCCAACAGGTGGCCAATGCCGACAACCGCCAGCGCCTGGGTGCCCTGGTGTTCGCGGGGCCCGGGCTGGGCATTGCGCTGACGGGTTTGCTGGCGCTGGTGGCGCATTTGTGGGGGCTGGGCTCGGCAGCACTGTGGCTGATCTACGCCGTGGCCGCGTTGGTGATGCTGCTGGCGGTCCGGCCTTGGCTGCCAAGGGCGCTGCAAGCGGCGCCCGTGCCGTCGGCTGCACGCCAGGGCCCGACGCGCAGTGTCGGCATCGGCCGCCTGGGGCTGGTGTATGCGCTGTATGGCGTGGGTTACATCCTGCCGGCCACCTTCCTGTCGCAAATGGCCAACCAGCAGTTCCACGGGCAGTGGCTGGCCGACCTGTTCTGGCCGGCGTTTGGCCTGGCGGCGGCACTGGGGGTGCTGCTGGTGAGCCTGCGGCGTGGCGGCCGCACCTCGGCCTGGCTCACCGCCACCCTGTGGCTGCAGGGGCTGGGTGTACTGGCCTGCCTGATGGGCGGGGGTGTCGGGCTGGCGTTGGGCGTGGTGCTGTGTGGCGGGCCGTTCCTGGCCTGCATGCAGCTGGTGATGCAACATTCGCGGGAGCTGGCGCCGCATGCCACGCAGCGCAATGCCGGGCTGCTGACGGCCTGCTTTGCCCTGGGGCAGTTGAGTGGGCCGCTGCTGGCGGCGGTCAGCAGCCATTACAGCGGCGGGCTGCAGCCGGCGCTGATGGTGGCTGCGGGTGGGTTGGTGGTGGCTGGGGGGCTGGTGCTGTTTGGCAGCTCTGCACAGCAGGGCAGCGCCTGTCAGGCCAAGGCAGCATCCTGAATCGTAGCTGCCTGTGCCGGCCTCTTCGCGGGCTCGCCCGCTCCCACAGGGGCCGCACAATCTTCAAGACCTGTGCAGTACCTGTGGGAGCGGGCGAGCCCGCGAAGAGGCCGGTACAGGTTATCGATCACCCCACAATCCGCCGCAACTGCTGCTTGACCCAAGGCTCGGCACTCACCAGGACCACCCCCAGCAGCACCATCAACGCGCCAACCACAAAGTTCAGGCTCAGCGGCTCATCCAGCAACAACACGCCGAAGGTCACCCCGAACAGCGGGGTGATGAACGAGAACACTGCCAGGTTCGACGCCAGGTATTTGCGCAGCAACCAGAACCAGGTCAGATAGCTGATGAACGACACCACAATCCCCTGGAACAGCACGCTGCCCATCGCCAGCGGCGTCAGCGTGACCGCGCCGATCTGGCCGCTGAGCAAGGCAATCAGCAGCAACCCGGCAAAGCCCACCGCCAGCTGATAGAACAGGGTCAGGGTCGCCGGTGCTTCCGACAGCCGCGAGCAACGCACCACCACCGTGGTCGCCCCCCAGGCCAGCCCGGCGATCACGCCAAAGGCATCCCCCAGCAGGGTGCGGCCATCCATGTGCTCGAACGACATGCCGCCGGCAAACGCCATGGCAATGCCGCCGAAGGCCAGCAGGATCCCCAGCCATTGCAGCAGCCGCAGGCGTTCGCTGGGCAACCTGAAATGCAGGCCTAACGCGGTAAACACCGGCGCGGTATAGAGGAACACCGACATGTGCGCCGCAGAGGTCAGCTTCAGCCCCTCGGCAATGAACAGGAACTCCAGGCCGAACAGCCCGCCCGCCACCACCCCGGCACGCCAAGTGCTGCCGACCTGCTCCCAGCCCCCGCGCCAGCACAGCATCAGGCCCACCAGCACGGCGGCGATACCGTTGCGCAGGGCCGCCTGCATCACCGGCGCGATATCGATGGCGGCAGTCTTGATCAACACCTGCTGGCAGCCCCAGATCAGGCACAGCCCCAGCATCACCTGGAAGGCAAAGGCGTCGGGGTTCTTGCGGACCGCGCTCATAGGCGGGCCTCTGTGGTGGTCATTGGCATGGGCAAGGGCTCGGCAGTGTTCAGGAACTACCGATTATCGGGTTTCCATGGCCGCCCTTGCCAGCCTCAAAACGACCTCAGGCAATCTGTGCCTTCGCCGACACCTGCTCGAAGGTGGTTTCGTCCAGCGCATCCTCCTGCTCGTCCAGCACCTGGCGCGGGTGCTCGAAGCCGGGAATGCTGCTGTCGATCAGGCTCATCAGCCGCGAACCGCGCTCGGTTAGCACGAAATTCTCGCCATTGCCGCCATCCTCTTCGGGCCGGGTTTCGATGAAACCACGCTCGAACAACAACCTTTCGTACTCGCAGGCACGGGTTTTCAGGTGGTCTAGGTCGCCCACCGGCTCCCCCTTGGCAGCCAGTGCCGCAGCGTGCTGCTCGGCATAGGGGCGTGGCGTGAAGCTGTGACCGGCGCCGTTCTGCACCTCGTGCAGCAAACGCTCGATCAGGTCCCAGTCGTAGGCGATGCTCATGGCTACGGGCTCCTGCTGTGGACGGAAGGGGTACACAGGTTGGGACCTGCCGGTGAGCCGTGGTGTTCCGAAAGATCTTGCACAGTGATACGCCACGCTCTGAAGCCGCTGGTACCGCAACAGGCAGAAACCATTTGCTGTCTAGCCACCTGTAGTTTATAAACTACATTCACTCGATGAAAAAAATCGAATCCAGCAGTTTCAGACATTGGGTGACCGGTCTCCGAGACGTTAGTGCCAGAGCCCGAATCATTTCTCGGATCAACCGGTTGATGGAGGGCCTGCCTGGCGACGTATCACCGGTTGGCCACGGCGTCAGTGAGCTCAGGGTTCACTATGGGCCTGGCTACCGGGTGTACTTCCATCAGGCTGGCAGCACATTTGTCATTCTGCTTTGCGGCGGCGACAAAGGCAGCCAACAGCGTGACATCAAGGCAGCCCACCAGATTCTGCGTTCGTGGAGGATGCAAAATGACTGAAACCTTCTCTGATTTCGACCCCGCCCAGTACCTCACTACCCCTGAAGCGATCGCGCAGTTCATGACCGACGCACTCGAAACCGGGGATGCCGGCTATGTCGCCAAGGCTGTAGGCGTGGTAGCGCGTGCAAAAGGCATGAGCGAGCTGGCTAAAGAAACCGGTCTGTCGCGAGAGCAGCTCTATCGGTCTTTCAGTGAGCATGGCAACCCGACTCTGAAGTCGTTCCTGACCGTGATGAAGGCGCTGGGAATAGACATGACGGCGCGGCCTCACCTCGCTGGGTAATAAACGAACACGCCGGCTCTCAGCTGATCGGTTAACGCGCTCAGGTTACTGCTTGACCAGATAGTTGATGAACAACCGAAACAGCTCCGCATTCCCGGCAATCCCCAGCCGCTGCCAGATGTTGTGGCGGTGTACTTTCACTGTGCCCTCCGAGATGCCCAGCTCGCGTGAGATCGACTGGCTGCTGTGCCCTTGCAGAATCAGCTTGGCCACATGCCGCTGGGTTTCGGTCAGCTGGCCCTGGAGGATATCGACGAAAGCATCTTCCAACTGGCTGTCGGACTCCTGCGGGTCGGCGAGGTCATCGACATGTGCCAGGCGCAGGTGCTGGCTGAAAATGGCATCGATGACCGGCGTCAACGCTGCCAGCCGCTGCGCTTCCTCGGCCTCGAACGCGCCCTTGTCCAGGCCACGCATCAACGAATACACCAATGCGGTCCGTGGCCTTACCGGCACGATGAAACCGATCTCCTCGATCAGGCTGCCGTGGTGCGACGAGACGCAGGGGTGGATGTCGTGGGAGATGGAAAAGCCCGAGGCGAAGAAGCTGTCCGGGGCCAGTTCGCGCATCCGCCACAGGCCACCCGGGTGGTTGTTGGTACAAGCGACGTAGAACGGGTCGAGCAGATAGCCGCCGCGCAGGTAGGCTTTCAGCGTACGTTCGGCGACTCGCTGGTTGTAGCCGTCATGAATCAGCCGCGCGGGCTGGTTGAAGCGAAACAGGTAGGCGCAGCTCATGTCGAAATCGACCACGCCCTTGAGCGCGGTGTCGAGGGCCGGGCCCAGGGCATCGCTGCCGATGCTGCGAATGACCGCACCCAGGCGGTTGGCGTTGTCGCTGTTCATTGCGGAGGCCCGTGCGGTGTGGGAGAAGGCGCAAATGCCGCCCGGCTGTGCAAGCCCGAACGGCATTGAACGATGCCTGGCCCTGTCAGTGCAACGGTGCACTGGCGGGCAGCAGGCCGGCCTCTTCTTCCTGGCGACCCAGTTCCAGTGCCTTGGGCACCGCCAGCCAGTAGGCCAGCAGCATGCCCAGCAGGCCACCGGCGAGCTTGCCGATGATCAGCGGCCCGATCAGCGTGGGCTGGAAGTTGGCCGAGTAGGCCAGGTGATCACCAAAGGTGAAGGCGGCGCACACGGCAAAGGCAATCACCAGCACCTTGTCTTTCGGCGGCATGTCGGCCACCAGGCGGAACATCGCCAGGATGTTGGCCGAGGCCGCGAGGATACCGGCCGCGCCCACCGGCGACAGGCCGAGTTTCGACGCCACCTTTTCGATCGGCTGCGACAGGAAACGCTTGATCAGGTAAACCATCGGGAACGCACCGCACAGCATGATACCCACGTAGCCGGCAATCTCCAGCGCCCGGAATTGGTCGTCCTTGTCGGCGATGATCGGGGCAAAGCCCCAGCCACCGAAGAGCGAAGTGAACGCACCGGTGAAGTATTCGACGATCGACGCCACCAGCACCAGCGTCACGGCGGCATACATCAACTGCCCCAGCTTGAGGAACAGGCTGACCATGAGGTTGGGGAAGTAGCGCAGCGCCGCTGCCAGTGCCACGCAGAACAGGATCAGCGGCGAAAGGTTGCGCAGCAGGGTCGGCAGGGTGAAGTGCAGCGCCTGGGTCGCAGCGCCTGCCGTGGCGATGTCCGGGCGCACGCCCAGGCCCATGGCCTGCATGCCCATGGCGATCAACACGATGCTGATCGGGATGCTCAGCAGCCCGGCCATGATGCCCAGCGCCATGTACTTGTGGTCGGCCTTGTTGAGCATTGCCAGGCCCACCGGGATGACGAAGATCACCGTCGAACCGCACTGGAAGCCAGTGATAAGGCCGAGGATCCAGCCTTCGGGGCTGTGCGACAGCGCCTGGGCCAGCTGGTAGCCGCCCAGGTCCGAGGCGATGAAGATCGGCCCGGCAATGCCAGCATCGGCGCCCATGGCCAGGAACAGCGGGCCGATGAACTGGCTGATGAAACTGGAAATGAACGGGATGGCGGCCATGATCCCGGCCACCGGGATGAAGATCGGGCCAATGCTGTGCAGGCCGGCGGTGAACTCCTTGGCCAGCTCGGATTCCGCATTGACGATCGATGCGATCGCGCCGATCACGGCGCACACCATGATCACGTAGATGACGTAAGTGCCTATGTTTTCCATCTGCTGCCTCTGTCTTGTTGGAATTGGCTTTGTGGGCAGAATTGAAGGGTGCTGCGTGTTGTTCTTGTTGGTGCCGGCAGGGTACTGCCGGCCGGGCATTACATGGCGGTGTAGGCGTTGTCGACGAACAGGTGCGAGCCGCTGACGAAGCTCGACTCGTCACTGGCCAGGAACAACGCGGCGTTGGCCACTTCGGCCGGGTCGCACAGGCGCCCCTGCATGGTCTTGATCGCTTCGTCGGAAGCATCCACGCCAAAACCACGCAGCAGGTCGAGTTCGCGGCGGCCATGGGCGGTGCCGATGAAGCCTGGGCAAATGGCGTTGCTGCGGATGTTCTGGTCACGGTATTCCACGGCCAGGGCGCGAGCGAACATGTGGCAGGCGCCCTTGGTGGTGCAATACAGCACCTCCATTGGCGTGCCGACCACCGCCGAGATCGACGAGGTGCAGATCACGCTGCCGCCGCCGGCGGCGAGCATGCCAGGCAACACCGCCTTGGTGACCAGGAACATGCTTTTTACGTTGATGCTCATCAGCCGGTCCCATTCCGCTTCGCTGGTTTCGAGGAACGGGCCGGCGGCGATGATCCCGGCGTGGTTCATCAGCACGGTGATCGGGCCGAAGTGCACCTGGGCCTGGGTTACGGCGCGGTGCACCTGGTCGGCCTGCGACACATCGGCGGCGACGAACAGCGCCTGGCCGCCATCCGCGTTGATGCGCGCCGCCACGGCTTCGCCCTGGCTGGTCGGCAAGTCGAGGATCACCACCTTGGCGCCCTCGGCGGCGAACAGTTCCGACGCGGCCAGGCCACAACCACCTGCGCCGCCGGTAATCAGTGCCACCTTGCCTTTCAATCGATCCATGGGTGTGTTCCTCGGTTGTCATGTTTGTGGCTTCAAACTAGAGCCGAGGATGAGCGCGGTAAATATACCCAGGGGTATAGCCACCGGTCGAAGGCGCTGAACTAACGGCCAGGCGCATGCCTCCACCGGGCATCACCACCGCCGGAGGTAGGAAGGATGAAACCGCTGCTGCCCATTGCCTGCGCCACTGCTCTGTTCTGCGCCCTGCCCGCCTGGGCCTGCACACCGGAAGAAGCAACGCAGAAACGTGAAGAGCTGGCCGGGTTGGTCACCCAGTTGACCGAGCAGAACCCGCAGAAGGCCAAGGAGATCAATGACGAGCTTCAAGGGATGGAGCTGGGGACGGCGAGCAAGGATTTGCCCGACAAGTGTCAGCTGATCGACAAGCGGATCAAGGAGTTGAAAGAGGCGGAGAAAAAGGCTGAATAAGGTGTCGCCTGTCCTGGCCCCTTCGCGGGCACGCCCGCTCCCACTTGGACAACACAGCCTTCGATATCTGTGATTATCCTGTGGGAGCGGGCGTGCCCGCGAAGAAACCAACAGCGCTACTGAAGGTTACTCAACCGCAGGCTTGCGCTTTTTCAGCGGCGCCAGGCCGTCAGCGCTGGCCAGCGGTGCATTGGCCTTCGGCTTGGCGGTTGGCTTGCGCTTGGCGGCCGCCTTCTTGTCACCGGTCTTCTTCTCGACCTTTTTCTTCTTGCTGCCAGCCGCCTTGCCCGAGGCCTTGACCTTCTTCGGCCCGTTGTAGGTGCCCTTCACTTCCTTGATCACCCGGCGCTCGAACTGCTGCTTGAGGTAGCGCTCGATGCTCGACATCAGGTTCCAGTCGTTGTGGGTGATCAGCGAGATCGCCAGGCCTTCGCCACCGGCACGGCCGGTACGGCCCACGCGGTGCACGTACTCGTCACCGCTGCGCGGCATGTCGAAGTTGATCACCAAGTCCAGGCCGTCGATGTCCAGGCCACGGGCCGCAACGTCGGTAGCCACCAGCACCTTGGAGCTGCCCTGCTTGAAGCGGTCCAGGGCCAGCTTGCGGTCCTTCTGGTCCTTCTCGCCGTGCAGCACGAAGGCCTTCACGTCCTTGGCCACCAGGTGGCCGTAGATGCGGTCGGCCAGGGCGCGGGTGTTGGTGAAGATGATCGCCTTGTCGAAGGTTTCGTTGGCCAGCAGCCACTGCACGATCTGCTCTTTGTGCTGGTCGTGGTCAGCGGTGATGATCTGCTGGCGGGTGCCTTCGGCCAGCTGCGAGACGCTGTTGAGCATCAGGTGCTCTGGGTCTTTCAGCACCTTGCCGATGATGTCGCGCAGGGCCGCACCACCGGTGGTGGCGGAGAACAGCAGGGTCTGCTGGCGGTTCTCGCACTCCTTGCACAGGCGCTCCATGTCTTCGGCAAAGCCCATGTCGAGCATGCGGTCGGCTTCGTCGAGGATCAGCACCTGCACGTGGGACAGGTCGAGGTTGCCGGCATTGAGCTGCTCGAGCAGGCGGCCCGGGGTGCCGATCAGCACATCCGGCACCTTGCGCAGCATGGCGGCCTGTTCCTTGAAGTCTTCACCGCCGGTAACCAGGCCCGACTTGATGTAGGTGAACTGCGAGAACAGCTGTACCTGTTTGAGGGTCTGCTGGGCCAGTTCACGGGTCGGCAGCAGGATCAGCGCGCGGATCTCGACGCGGCGTTCGCGCAGGTCGACCAGGCGGTTGAGCAGCGGCAGCACGAAGGCCGCGGTCTTGCCGCTGCCGGTCTGCGCGGTCACGCGCAGGTCACGCCCTTGCAGGGCCAGGGGGATGGCCGCGGCCTGCACCGGGGTTGGCTCGACAAAGTTAAGCTCGGCCACGGCTTTAAGCAGGCGTTCGTGCAGGGCGAATTGGGAGAACACGGAGGTAACCTCAGGCAAGTGCGGAAAATTCAGTTGCATAGGGTAACGTTTTCTGCCGCCTTAGCCGAATTTCTTTTGGCAACTTTGTCGCCATCCGCGCTCTAATGGCGCTTCGTTTGGCAACAAGACTGTACGCAAGCCCATGGATATCCAACGAATCTGGCGTGACTCCCTCGACCTGTGGGGCACGCTTGACCAACATCCGATGCTGCACGCGGCCATTGGCCTGGCGGTGCTGCTGCTCATTTCCCTGGTCATCGGCCGCCTGGCACGCTTCCTGGTGCTGCACGGCGCCCGCCTGCTGGCCCGCCAGCCAGCACTGAAGTGGCTGGATGACCTGCGCAACAACAAGGTGTTCCACCGCCTGGCACAGACCACGCCATCACTGGTGCTGCAGTTCGGCCTGAAACTGGTGCCCGAGCTGTCCGACACCGCCCAGCACTTCCTCGGCAATGTCGCCCTGGCCTTTACCCTGCTGTTCATGACCATGGCGCTGTCGTGCCTGCTGGATGCCCTGCTCGACATCTATGCCCGCACCGAACACGCCCGCACCCGCTCGATCAAGGGTTACGTGCAACTGGCCAAGATGATGCTGTGGATCTTCGCCTCCATCGTCATCGTCGCCACCCTGATCGACCGCTCGCCACTGTTGCTGCTGTCGGGTCTGGGTGCGATGTCGGCGGTGCTGCTGTTGGTGTACAAGGACACCCTGCTGTCGTTCGTCGCCAGTGTGCAGCTGACCAGCAACGACATGCTGCACGTGGGCGACTGGATCGAAATGCCCCAGGTAGGCGCCGATGGCGATGTGGTGGACATCACCCTGCACACGGTGAAGGTGCAGAATTTCGACAAGACCATCGTCTCCATCCCCACCTGGCGCCTGATGAGCGAGTCGTTCCGCAACTACCGCGGCATGCAGCAGTCCGGTGGCCGACGCATCAAGCGCAGCCTGTTCATCGATGCAGCCGGCGTGCGGTTCTTGACTCGCGAGGAAGAACAGCGCCTCACCCAAGTCAGCCTTCTGCGCGATTACCTGGCGGGCAAGCGCCAGGAACTGCAAAGCTGGAACGAAGCCCTGGGGCCGGTGGCCGAGCTGTCGGCCAACCGCCGCAAGCTGACCAACATCGGCACCTTCCGGGCGTTTGCCCTGGCCTACCTGAAGAACCACCCCAACGTGCACCCGAACATGACCTGCATGGTGCGGCAAATGCAGACCACCGCCGAGGGTGTACCGCTGGAGATCTACTGCTTTACCACCACCACGGCCTGGGCTGAGTACGAGCGGATTCAGGGGGATATCTTCGACTACCTGCTGGCGGTGTTGCCGGAGTTTGGCTTGAGCCTGTATCAGCAGCCAAGTGGCAACGACATGCGGGTGGGGTTGAGCGGGCGTGTATCGCAGGAGCCTGTGCCGCGTCGGCTGGAAGACATGAGCGAGGCTTGATATTGCCGGGGCTGCTTCGCAGCCCATCGCCGGCAAGCCAGCTCCCACAGGTACTGCACACGTCTCGAATTTTGCGCGGTGCCTGTGGGAGCTGGCTTGCCGGCGATGGGCCGCAAAGCGGCCCCTTTCCGAGTCAGGTGTGCACATTCATGGTTGTCGAAAGCCGGTTGCTCTCGCGCCCATGGACCATGCAATACAGCGCACCGGCCAGGATCAACCCCATCGCCCAACTGATATCCGCCCCCAGCCACTCGGCCACGAACCCCGTGTAGAACGAAAGCTTCATGAACGGGATGGTACCGATGATCGACACAGCGTACACACTCAGGCTTCGACGATTGAAGCACCCATAACGCCCCTTGGAGTCATACAGCGCCCCGACATCATAGTGGCCTCGGCATACCCAGTAGTAATCCACCAGGTTGATCGCGCTCCATGGGATCAACAGGTACAGCTGGCCGATCAGGATGTCGGCAAAGAACGTATCGAAATTGTATTGGGTAGCGATGGCGATCACCGTTGCCGCTGCGGTCAGCCCAGCCATCACCAAGGCCTTGGCAGTCGCGGTCACGCGCCGGATGGTCTTGAAGGCGCCAAAGATCGTGACCGACGACATGTAGGCGCTGTACAGGCACAGGACGTTGTACTGGATCACCCCCAGTGCAATCACTGCCAGCGCCAGCGGCGCCCACGGGCCAAACAACGCGGCAATGGCTGTGGCCGGGTCATGCCCCAGTGCCGAGGGCAATTCCACCGCCACCAGCGCGCCGAGCGCCATCATGGCGAAGGAGCCCAGCGCACAACCGCAATAGGTGGCCCAGAACGTGGCGCGTGGATTGACGTTGGCCGGGAGGTAGCGCGAGTAATCGGCTACATAGGGGCCATACCCCAGCGTCCAGGAGGCCGACTGGGCCACGATCAGGTTGAAGGCGGTGAACGAGAAGCCGGTACTCACTGCCGTCGTGGTTGCCATGTCGCCGGGGTGCAGCAGGATCAGCACCAGGGCGCCGGCAAAAACCAGCGTGGACAACAGGGTCATCCATGCGCCCAGGCGGTGGATGAGTTCGTAGCCGACAAAGCCGATGACAAAAGTCAGCAAGCCGACCACCACGATCGCCTGGTCATCGCTCATGGGCACCAGCGCCTGCAGGGCATTGCGCATCAGCACGCCGCTGGCGGCGAGGAACAGGACTGCGGCCGTGACCATCACCAGCAGAGGGAGCGCGGCACCATGGACACCGAACTGGGCCCGGCTCTGGATCATTTGTGGCACGCCCAGGTGAGGCCCCTGGGCAGAATGCGCGGCCATGAACACGGTGCCGATCAGGTTGCCGACCAACAGGCCCAGCAAGGTCCAGCCCAGACTCAGCCCCGAGGCAGCGCCCAGGGTGCCGACCATCAGGGCGGTTATCTGGAAATTGGAGCTGAACCAGATGGTGAACAATCGTTTAGGCGTGCCATAACGCTCGGCGTGTGGGACAAATTCGATACTTCGCGTTTCTAGCTTCACGCCGGTCTCCCGATTTTGTTTTCATGATTATCGGGTAGGGACTGGCGGAATTTGGGTTCAGTAACGAACGCGTCATAGCTGGCTGCGCCATGGCTTGCTTGATAACGTCAGGGTACCCAGGCGGCTCATCCACACCGACGCCAGGATCACTGCCCCGCCGATGAACAACCTGCCCAATGGCTCGTCCTGGTTCCAGATCAGTAGATTGAGCAGCAACCCTACCGGCACATGCAGGTTGTTCATCACCGCCAGCGTCCCGCCCGAAACCATGCAGGCGCCCTTGTTCCACCAGTACAGCCCCAGCGCCGTCGGGCACAGGCCCAGGAACAGCAGCACCAGCCACTGCACATCGGTGGTCGGCAGGTGCTGGGCGTTGCCAAACAGCAGGAAGGCCGGCAACACCACGATCAACGCGCCCAGGTAGAAGTAGCCAAAGCGCTTGTAGTGCGGCAGGTCGCTGGGGTGGCGTGCAACCAGATGGCGGTACAGCACCTGGCCGGCGGCGTAGGTGAAGTTGGCCAGTTGCAGCAGCAGGAAGCCGATGAAGAACTCGCCGCTGATGGTGTCGAAGCGGATCACCGCCGCGCCGGCCACCGCCACCAGCGCTGCCAGCAGCGCCCACGGGTTGAAGCGCCGGTTCATGGCGTCTTCGATCAGCGTCACGTGCAACGGCGTGAGAATGGTGAACAGCAGCACCTCCGGCACGGTGAGCACGCGAAAGCTCAGGTACAGGCAGACGTAGGTGATGCCGTACTGCAGCGCGCCGATCAGCAGCATCGAGCGCATGAAGCGCGGCTCGACCTGGCGCCAGCGGGTCAGCGGCAGGAACACCAGGCCAGCCAGCACCACGCGCGCGAGCACGGCAAAGTAGCTGTCGACGTGCCCGGCCAGGTACTCGCCGATCAGGCTGAAGGAAAACGCCTGGATCAGCGCGACGATTATCAGGTAGCCCATGGTTGCCTCTCGTGGATCAAGGCCGCGACCTTAGCGGGTTGCGGGGAATGAGTTCAACCATGAGGAATGTGGGGCTGTGCCGGCCTCTTCGCGGGCTTGCCCGCTCCCACAGGGACATCACAGTACCTGAGACCTGCGGTGTACATGTGGGAGCAGGCAAGCCCGCGAAGAGGCCGGCACAGGCACCCATGAAATTCCAGGCATAAAAAAGCCCGGCCATGCAGGCCGGGCAGGTACACCCAAAGGAGCAACAACAGGTGTCAGGGTTGGGAATTCGCTAAGCCTCAGGCCACCGCCGCCAGCTTGGCCTTGGCCTGGTTGACGCCCTTCTCGTGGAAGTCAGGGCTCATGTTCAGGCCTTCGGCATGGATGAAGTCGACATCGTGAATGCCGATGAAGGCCATTACCTGGCGCAGGTACGGTTCCTGGTGGTCGCTGGTGGCGCCGGCATGGATGCCGCCACGGGCAGTCAGGACGATGGCGCGCTTGCCGGTCAGCAAGCCCTGCGGGCCGGTGGGGGTGTACTTGAAGGTGATGCCGGCACGCAGCACGTGGTCCAGCCAGGCCTTGAGGGTGCTGGGGATGGTGAAGTTGTACATCGGCGCAGCCATCACCAGCACGTCGGCGGCGAGCAGCTCATCGGTCAGTTCGTTGGAGCGGGCCAAGGCGTCCAGTTCGGAAGCACTGCGCTGTTCTTCGGGCTTCATCCAGCCACCCAGCAGGTTGGCGTCCAGGTGCGGCACCGGGTTCACGGCCAGGTCGCGCACACTGATCTGATCGGCCGGGTGGGCGGCCTGCCACTGCTGGATGAAATCACGGGTCAGCTGACGGGAAACGGAATCCTGCTGGCGGGCGCTGCTTTCGATGATCAGTACGCGGGACATGGGGGGCCTCCATCGGCAAAAAGGGTTGCGATTCGATGGAGGTGAGATTACGGCTTGACCTATCGATAAAAAAGCGTAAAAAGTGGGTTCAATCTATCGATTTATCAGTTTATTCTGCACTGCAGTTCAAGGCGATCCGTAATTTGATGATCTGCCGGTTGAACTTGGCAGTGACATCGACGCTTTTACCGGCCGGTACGTTCACCCGGCGCACCCGCGGTGCCTCGGGGCCATTGCGGAAAGTCACCTTGCACGCGGCCGGTACCTGCCCATAGTTGTTGAGGGTGATGGCGCCAATGTCATAGGCCGTGTCATAGGCGGTGTAGTCGAGCTTTACCCCGGTCAGTTCTTTCTCAACGTCGATGGGATAAGCCATGGCCCCGAGGGGCAGGCACATCAGTATTGCCGCACAACATTTCTTCATGGGCCGCTCTCCTTGAAAGAGCGCAGCTTAGGACAACAGGAGCGAAAGATGAAAGCGCCGCGCGTAACCCTTGACCAGTGGCGAACCCTGCAGGCAGTGGTCGATCACGGTGGGTTTGCCCAGGCCGCCGAGGCACTGCACCGCTCGCAGTCATCGGTCAGCTACACCGTGGCCCGCATGCAGGAGCAACTGGGCGTGCCGCTGCTGCGCATCGACGGCCGCAAGGCGGTGCTCACCGAGGCCGGCAATGTCCTGCTGCGCCGTTCGCGCCACCTGGTCAAGCAGGCCAGCCAGCTCGAAGACCTTGCCCACCACATGGAACAGGGCTGGGAGGCCGAGGTACGCCTGGTGGTCGATGCCGCCTACCCCAGTGCCCGCCTGGTCCGCGCCCTGGCCGCGTTCATGCCGCAGAGCCGTGGCTGCCGGGTGCGCCTGCGTGAAGAAGTGCTGTCTGGTGTCGAGGAAGTGATGCTCGAAGGCATCGCCGACCTGGCCATCAGCAGCTACAGCATCGGCGGCTACCTGGGCGCCGAACTGAGCGCGGTGGAGTTCGTCGCCGTCGCCCACCCCGAACACAGCCTGCACCGCCTGGGCCGCGAATTGACCTTCCAGGACCTGGAAAGCCAGTTGCAGGTGGTAATCCGCGACTCCGGCCGCGCCCAGCCGCGCGATGTCGGCTGGCTGGGTGCCGAGCAACGCTGGACCGTCGGCAGCCTGGGCACCGCCGCTACCTTCGTCAGCAGTGGCCTGGGCTTTGCCTGGCTGCCCCGCCACATGATCGAGCGCGAGCTGCGCGAAGGCGTGCTCAAGCCGTTGCCGCTGGATCAGGGTGGCAGCCGCCATCCACTGTTCTACCTTTATTCGAGCAAAGAGAAGACCTTGGGCCCGGCTACGCAGATTCTCATCGACCTGCTGCGCAATTTCGACACCGCGCCACTGGACGTGCCCTTCGCAGCCCCCCCACAAGCCTGAGAGGACCGCGCCCATGGCCTATTTCGAACACGAAGGATGCGCACTGCATTACGAGGAATATGGCCAGGGCGAACCCCTGGTATTGCTGCATGGCCTGGGCTCCAGCTGCCAGGACTGGGAGCTGCAGGTGCCGGTGCTCAGCCGCTACTACCGGGTAATCCTCATGGACATCCGCGGCCACGGCCGCTCCGACAAGCCACGCGACGGCTACCAGATCGCCACCTTCAGTGCCGACCTGCTGGCCCTGCTCGAACACCTGCACACCGGCCCGGTGCACTTCGTCGGCCTGTCCATGGGTGGCATGGTCGGCTTCCAGTTCGCCGTCGATCACCCGCAGTGGCTGCGCAGCCTGTGCATCGTCAACAGCGCCCCCGAGGTCAAGCGCCGCACCCGCAGTGACTGGGCGTGGTGGCTCAAGCGCTGGGGCCTGGCGCGCCTGCTCAGTGTCGAAACCGTCGGCAAGGGCCTGGCCGAGCGGCTGTTCCCCAAACCGCAGCAGGCCGAACTGCGGCACAAGATGGCCCAGCGCTGGGCACGCAACGACAAGCGCGCCTACCTCAAGAGTTTCGATGCCATCGTCGACTGGGGCGTGCAGGAACGCATCGGCCAGATCCACTGTCCTACCCTGGTGATCGCCGCCGACCACGATTACACCCCGATACAACTGAAAGAACGCTACGTCGCCCTGATGCCCCACGCCAGGCTGGTGGTCATCGACGATTCCCGGCACGCTACACCCCTCGACCAACCCGAGGTCTTCAACCAGACCCTGCTGCAGTTCCTTGCAGCCGCTTCCACCTCTCAAGGATCTTTGAGCCCATGCTGAAAAAACTCCTGCTCACCGCCTGCTCGGTCGCCTTCGCCACCAGCGTCATGGCCTCCGACAAGACCCCGCACGTACTGCTGGACACCAGCTTCGGCCAGGTCGAAATCGAACTGAATGCCGAGAAGGCGCCGGTCAGTACCAAGAACTTCCTCGAGTACGTCGACAGCGGCTTCTACAACAACACCATCTTCCACCGTGTAATTCCGGGCTTCATGGTCCAGGGCGGCGGTTTCACCGACCAGATGGTCCAGAAAGACACCAAGGACCCGATCAAGAACGAGGCCAGCAACGGCCTGCAGAACACCCGTGGCACGCTGTCGATGGCGCGCACCTCCAACCCGAACTCGGCCACCAGCCAGTTCTTCATCAACGTCGCCGACAACGATTTTCTCAATCCGGGCCGCGACGCCGGTTACGCCGTGTTCGGCAAAGTGACCAAGGGCATGGAGGTGGTAGACCAGATCGTCAATTCACCGACCACCGTCAAGAAAGGCATGCGCGATGTGCCGGCCGATCCGGTCTACATCAAGTCCGCCAAACGCATCGACTGACCGCAGGTTTCACAGGGACGTGAAACCTTCCGGGGTCGGGTAGCACAGGAGTCTTGTCACCCATGCTGTACCGCCGTTTCGAGCAACTGATCGACATCTTCCGCGACGCGCCCAGCGAGTCGCCACCCGGCCAGGTGTGGCCGTTCTACCTCTACTACCTGCGCCAGGTGTGGCCGAGCTTTGTCGCCCTGCTGGTGGTGGGCCTGGTCGCCTCGCTGATCGAGGTGGCGATGTTCAGCTACCTCAGCCGCATCATCGACCTGGCCCAGGGTACGCCCAATACCAATTTCTTCAGCGAACACAGCGGCGAGCTGATCTGGATGCTGGTGGTGATCCTGCTGCTGCGGCCGGTATTCTTCGGCCTGCACGACCTGCTGGTGCACCAGACCATCAACCCCGGCATGACCAGTCTGATCCGCTGGCAGAACCACACCTATGTGCTCAAGCAGAGCCTGAACTTCTTCCAGAGCGACTTCGCCGGGCGCATCGCCCAGCGCATCATGCAGACCGGCAACTCACTGCGCGACTCTGCGGTGCAGGCGGTGGATGCGCTATGGCATGTGCTGATCTACGCCATCACCTCGCTGGTGCTGTTCGCCGAGGCCGACTGGCGCCTGATGCTGCCGCTGTTGCTGTGGATCGCCGGCTACATCGCCGCGCTGTTCTACTTCGTCCCCCGGGTGAAGGAGCGTTCGGTGATTTCCTCCGACGCCCGCTCCAAGCTGATGGGGCGCATCGTCGACGGCTACACCAACATCGCCACCCTCAAGCTGTTCGCCCACACCGACTTCGAGCAGCAGTACGCCCGCGAAGCGATCCGCGAACAGACAGAGAAAACCCAGCTGGCCGCACGCGTGGTCACCAGCATGGACGTGGTCATCACCACCCTCAATGGCCTGCTGGTGGTCGCCACCACCGGCCTGGCGCTGTGGCTGTGGAGCCAGTCGCTGATCACCGTCGGCGCCATCGCCCTGGCCACCGGCCTGGTGATCCGCATCGTCAACATGTCGGGCTGGATCATGTGGGTAGTCAACGGCATCTTCGAGAACATCGGCATGGTCCAGGACGGCCTGCAGACCATCGCCCAGCCGGTCACCGTCACCGACCGGCCCAACGCACCGGCGCTCAAGGTAAGCCGCGGTGCGGTGCGTTTCGATGACGTGGACTTCCATTACGGCAAGGCCGCCAACGTGATCGAAGGGCTCGACCTGGACATCCGCCCGGGCGAGAAGATCGGCCTTATCGGCCCGTCCGGGGCAGGCAAGTCGACCTTGGTCAACCTGCTGCTGAGGCTTTATGACGTGCAGGGCGGGCGCATCCTCATCGACGGCCAGGACATTGCCGAAGTGAGCCAGGCCAGCCTGCGCGCGCAGATCGGCATGATCACCCAGGACACCTCGCTGCTGCACCGCTCGATCCGTGACAACCTGCTGTATGGCCGCCCCGATGCCAGCGAGGCGGCGCTGCATGAAGCGGTGCGCCGGGCCCGCGCCGACGAGTTCATCCCGCAGTTGTCGGACGCCCAGGGGCGCACCGGTTTCGATGCCCATGTGGGCGAGCGCGGGGTCAAGCTGTCGGGTGGCCAGCGCCAGCGCATCGCGATTGCCCGGGTGTTGTTGAAGAATGCACCGATCCTGATCATGGACGAGGCCACTTCGGCGCTGGACTCGGAGGTGGAGGCAGCGATCCAGGAAAGCCTGGAGACGCTGATGCAGGGCAAGACGGTGATCGCGATTGCCCACCGGCTTTCCACCATCGCGCGGATGGACCGGCTGGTAGTGCTGGACAAGGGGCGGATTGTCGAGAGTGGCAGCCACAGTGAACTGCTGGAGCAGCAAGGCTTGTATGCCCGGTTGTGGCATCACCAGACCGGGGGGTTTGTCGGGGTCGACTGATCAGGGCAACAGCGCGCTTCCTGTAGGAGCGGCCTTGTGTCGCGAAAGGGCTGCGCAGCAGCCCCAGGTTTCCAGCTTCGCAGCAGAAATAGCTGGGGCCGCTTTGCGACCCTTTCGCGACACAAGGCCGCTCCTACAGGATTTGCGCCGGCCTTGAGCCAGGATCAGTCCCGGCGATAGGGCAACATCCCCCTGGCCTCCTCGGCATAGGCCCGCACCCCTTCTCGCTCCTGCGCCAGAAAATCCTCCACCGCCCGCCGCAGCCCCGGGTGCAGCAGGTAGTGCCACGACCGCGTCAGCACCGGCTCGAAGCCGCGAATCAGCTTGTGCTCCCCCTGCGCCCCGGCATCGAAACGCTGCAGCCCTTCGGCGATGGCAAAGTCCATGCCCTGGTAGAAACAGGTTTCGAAATGCAGCCGGTCGAATTCGTCCAGGCACCCCCAGTAGCGGCCAAACAGGCTGTCGCCCCCCACCAGGCTCAGGGCCATGGCCACATCACGGCCACTCTGCCGCGCCATCACCACGCGCAAGGCCTCGGGCATGCGCTCGGCCAGCAGGCTGAAGAACTCGCGTGTCAGGTAGGGCGCACGGCGGCGCACCGCGTAGGTATTGGCGTAGCAGCGGTAGACGAAATCCCACTGCGCCTCATCCAGTTCCCCCCCACGGTACCAGCGGAATTCAATACCGTGCCCGGCCACCTGTTCACGCTCCTTGCGCATCTGCTTGCGCTTGCGCGAACTCAGGCTGTCGAGAAAATCCTGGAAGTCACGGTAGCCGTGGTTACGCCAATGAAACTGGCAACCCAGGCGCTCCATCCAGCCCGGCTGGCCGGCCAGCTGTTCGTCCAGCGCCGGCTCGGTGAAATTGATGTGCGCGCCAGACAGCCCGCCCTTGCCCAGGTACTCCGGCAACGCCTGCAGCACCAGCAGACCATCGGCTGGGTCGGCGGCGAGCAGGCGCGGGCCGCTGACCGGGCTGAACGGCACGGCACCGAGCAGCTTGGGGTAGTAGGCAATGCCGGCCCGCTCACAGGCATCGGCCCAGCCATGGTCGAACACGTACTCGCCAAACGAGTGCCATTTGCGGTACGCCGGCAGCAGCGCCCGTACCTGCCCGTCACGTTCCAGCACCAGGTGCTCGGCGGCCCAGCCGGTGTTGCGCGCGACGCTGCCGCTGTCCTCCATGGCGCTGAGAAACGCATGGCGCAGGAACGGTTGGCCGGCCGGCACCAGGGCATCCCAGGTGGCCGCCGGTAGATCACGCAAATGGGCAAGGCTGTACAGGCTGGTCACGGTTTCGGCTCGCTGTTTCAAGGTACCCAGTATCCCCAAGGAAGGCCCGCCACTCAAATCACGATAGCCGGGACAGATCCTTTTATTCTCAATTACTTAACCGCAGTGCCACTAATTCGACATTAATCTGTCATTCGCCCCCGCAATACTTGCGCCTGTTTTCCGGAACCCCAGAACCTGTCTATTCAGGCCCTTTCCGAAGACATGCCAACACAGGGGCGGGCGCTTGAGCCTCCCCCATCTTATTCAACAGGGAGAACCTTATGCGTCTTGTTTCTACACTTACCGGAGTGAGCCTCACCGGCATGATGCTGGCTCTGAGTACTCCGGCCAGTGCAGCTGTCGACGCCAAGCTGCTCGAAATGCTCCGCGCCAATGGCTCGATCAACCAGGCGCAGTACAACGAACTGCAGGCGGACCTGGCTCAAGAAACCAAGGAAAAGGCCGCTCAGAAAGCTCAGTCCGAACGGATGAGCTCCTTTGAACAGAAAGTGGCATGGGCCGCCAAGACCCAGATCAAGGGTGATGTGCGCCTGCGTTACGAAGACGTCAACGTCGACGACCCGATCGCTCGCAGCGGCAACCAGGACCGTGAACGTGTACGTGCCCGTGTCGGCTTCTACAGCGAGATCAACCCGCAGGTCGACGCCGGCGTGCGTGTGGCCACCGGCAGCAGCGCCGATGCCCGCTCGACCAACCAGAGCCTGGACAACTACTTCGAGAAGAAATCGCTGTGGGTCGACCTGGCCTACCTCGACTGGCACCCGACTGCCGTCCCGAACCTGCACCTGATCGGCGGCAAGATGCTGCAGCCATGGGTGAGCATGGGCGACATCATCTGGGACAGCGACATCAACCCGGAAGGCCTGGCCGCTACCTACAAGACCAACCTCGGCCCGGCCGAAGTGTTCGGCAGCATCGGCCACTACAACCTGAAGGACAACGTCGACGGCGACGGCGTGCAGTTCAAGCACGACGCACAGCTGTACGCGGCCCAGCTGGGTACCAAGTTCAACGCGGCTGACACTGTCAAGGTCACCGTCGGCGGCAGTATCTACGGTTACGACAACGACAAGGAATCTGCTGCCCTGCGTTCGCTGGGCAACACCACCAACGAGTTCCAGCTGGTGGAAGGTTTCGGCCAGGTCGACTTCACCGGCTTCGCCATCCCGCTGTCGGCCTACGGCCAGTTCGTCAAGAACACCGAAAGCACCGATGGCAAGGACAAGGCCTGGCTGGCTGGTTTGAAGAGCAAGATCGGTGCCTGGAGCCTGGACTACAACTACCGCGACGTGCAGCGTAACGGTGTAGTCAGCCTGTTCACCGACTCTGACTTCGGTAACGGCTTCACCGGTTCCCGTGGCCACAAGTTCAAGGTGGGTTACGAAATCGACAAGAACTTCGCCCTCGGCGCGGCCTACATGATGGCCAAGACCGACTTCTCCAACCTGCCGAACAGCGATGCTGACGTAGACACGCTGCAGGTAGACCTGGAAGCCAAGTTCTAAGCGAAACCCTGCACTGCTTCACCTGAAGCGGGAAATGCCGACCCCATCCGGCATTTCCCGCTTTTTTTTGCCTGTGAAATTGCAGGGGGCTGCCTTGCAGCCCTATCGCGACACAAGGCCGCTCCTACAAGAGAATGCGTCCGTTGCAGGTACGCGATCTCCTGTAGGAGCGGCCTTGTGTCGCGATAGGGCCGCAGAGCGGCCCCGGCAATCTCGGATCAGACGAAGCAATCAGCGCTTGCGCAGGATCACGCTACCAATCGAGTACCCCGCACCGAACGAGCTCAACACGCCCAGCGAGCCCTTGGCCAGGTCGTCCTGGTAAAGGTGGAAGGCAATCACCGACCCCGCCGAACTGGTGTTGGCATAACGGTCGAGAATCACCGGTGCATCTTCCTCGGCCACTTCACGCCCCAGCAGCTTCTTGACGATCAGGTGGTTCATGCTGAGGTTGGCCTGGTGCAGCCAGAAGCGTTTCACATCGCTTGGTTGCAGCCCGTTTTCCTGCAGGTGCTCACCGATCAGCTCGGCCACCTTCGGGCACACCTCGCGGAACACCTTGCGGCCTTCCTGGATGAACAGCTTGTCCGCCGCGCCCTCGCCCTCTTCCGCCGCGCGGTTGAGGAAGCCGAAGTTGTTACGGATGTTGTTGGAGAACTCGGTCCACAGCTTGCTGCTGACGATGTCGAACTGGTGCGCCGAGGTGGCCTTGTCGGCACGCTCGAGCAATACCGCAGTGGCAGCATCACCAAAGATGAAGAGGCTGTCGCGGTCACGGAAGTTCAGGTGGCCGGTGCACACCTCCGGGTTGACCATCAGCACCGCGCGCGCCTGGCCCAGGGCCACGCTGTTGGCGGCGGTCTGGATACCGAAAGTGGCCGACGAGCAGGCCACGTTCATGTCGAAGGCAAAACCCTGGATGCCCAGCGCCTGCTGCACTTCGATGGCGATGGCCGGGTACGGGCGCTGCAGGTTGGAGCAGGCGACGATCACCCCGTCGACATCGGCTGCCGTGCGACCGGCGCGCTCCAGGGCCTGGCGGGCAGCGGCCACGGCCATTTCGCAGAGCACCGACGGTTCGTCGTTGGAGCGCTCTGGCAGGCGCGGCTTCATGCGCTGCGGGTCGAGGATGCCGGCCTTGTCCATGACGAAGCGGCTCTTGATGCCCGAAGCCTTTTCGATGAACGCCGCATCGGACAGCGGCGCCGCCTCGACTTCACCGCGCTCGATGGCGGCGGCGTTGTCCTGGTTGAACTGCTGCGACCAGGTGTTGAAGGACGCCACCAGTTCTTCGTTGGAAATGCTCTGGGCCGGGGTGTACAGGCCGGTGCCGCTGATCACGACGTTATGCACGGTCGTTCCTCTGGTCAAAGGCCATCGCCACGGGGCGCTGGCTGGAAACATGACAGGTTAATGGCACTTTAGTGCCAATTTATAGGCGAGGGCTGCGCCCTCGTTCGCGGGCACGCCCGCTCCCACAGGGATCGCACCGCTCCCGAGGACATCGCTGTACCTGTGGGAGCGGGCGTGCCCGCGAAGGGGCCGCCAGGCGGCCCCAAATTGCATCAATATTGCCACAACTGTGGAAGTTTAGCCCTCCACCTGGCTCCATTGCTTGCTCAATCGCTTGTCGGAAATCGGCACCTTGGTCCCCAACTGCTGGGCAAACAGCGAAACCCGATATTCCTCCAGCCACCAGCGGTACACCGTCAGTTGCTCATCACGCTTGCCTTCCTGGGCATGCTTGTCGGCACGGGCCTTGTACTGCGCCCACAGGTTGGCCAGCTCACCGCTCCACACCCGGTCCTTCTGCACCTGCGAACCCAGCTTCTCCAGGCGCAGTTCCACCGCCTTGAGGTAACGCGGCAGCTCCTTGAACCAGGCCCCGGGGGTTTCACGCACGAAGCCTGGGTACACCAGGTTGCCGAGCTGTTGCTTGATGTCGTTCAGCGCCACTGCCTGGCTCAGGTCGATCTTGCCCTTGAAGCGCTTCTGCAGACCATGCCACAGCTTCAGCACTTCCAACGTCTGCCGTGCCAGGCGCTCGGCATGCTCGGCCCAGCTGCCGCGCTTGCGCTCGGCCAGGCCAGCCAGGGCCGCACCATCGCGTGGCAGCGGCTGTTCACCTTCGAGGATGCAACTGTCCAGGCTGGCCAGCAGAATGTCCTCGACCAGCGCCTCGACCCGGCCCATTTCACGGTACAGCAGGCCCAGCTCGGTCAGCCCCGGCAGCTTGCCACGCAGGTACTTGGCCGGCTCGGCCAACTGCTGCAGCAACAGACGCTGCAAGGCGCGGCGGTGCTGGAATTCGGCCTCGGCCTGGGTCGAGAAGCGCCCTTCGCGCACGGTGCCGCCCTCTTCCACCAGCGCCGGGTACACGGTCATCGACAGGCCGGCGATCTTCTGCTGCGCGGTCTGCTTCACCTCGCTGAAAGCCTTGGCCTGCACCGGCTGCTCGCTCTTGGCGTCACGCGGCACGGCCAACGCTGCCTGGCTGGCTGCTGCAAAGCGCGCGGTCAGCTCGGCCAGGTCGCGGCCTTCACCCAGGAACTTGCCCTGGCCATCGACCACTTCGATGTTCATGCGCAGGTGGCCTTCGACCAGGTTGACCGACTCGTCCCATGCCTCGTCGGGCACACGGGCGCCAGTCATGCGCAGCAGTTCCTGGCCCAGGGCCTGCGGCAATGCGCCCTGGCCGAAGGTCATGCGTGCCAGCGAGGCCTTGACGAAGTCCGGCACCGGCACGAAGTTCTTGCGCAGCGCCTTGGGCAGGTTGCGCACCAGCGCCACGCACTTGGCTTCCAGCAGGCCGGGCACCAGCCATTCCAGGCGCTCGCCCGGCAGGCTCGGCAACAGCGGTGCCGGCACCCGCACGGTCACGCCATCGCGGGGGTGACCGGGCTCGAAGTGGTAACTCAGCGGCAGGCGCAGTTCGCCCACCTGCAGGCTGTCGGGGTACTGCGCGGCGGTGACTTCGCTGGCCTCGCGGGCCAGCACGTCTTCCTCGCGCATGATCAGCAGGTTGGCGTCCTTCTGGCTGCCCATGCGGTACCAGCTGTCGAAGGTCGCGGTCTGGTGGATTTCCGCCGGTAGACGCGCTTCGTAGAAGGCGTACAGCGTCTCTTCGTCGGCAAGAATGTCGCGGCGGCGGGCCTTGGCCTCCAGCTCGTCGAGCTCTTCCAGCAGGCGCTTGTTGGCCGCCAGGCACTTGGCCCGCGACTGGATTTCGCCACCCACCAGGCCTTCGCGGATGAACAGCTCGCGCGAGGTGACCGGGTCGATCGGGCCGAAATGCACCGGCCGACGGCCGACCAGGATCAGGCCGTACAGGGTGATCTGCTCGTAGGCCACCACCTGCCCGCGCTTCTTCTCCCAGTGCGGCTCGAAGTGGTTCTTCTTGACCAGGTGGCCGGCCAGCGGCTCGATCCAGTCCGGCTCGATCCTGGCCACCATGCGTGCGTACAGCTTGGTGGTTTCGACCAGTTCGGCCGCCATCACCCACTGCGGGCGCTTGCGCCCCAGGCCCGACGACGGGTGCACCCAGAAGCGCCGCTGACGGGCGCCCTGGTAGTCGCCCTCTTCGGTCTTCTGGCCGATCTGGCTGAGCAGGCCACTGAGAATGGCCTTGTGCATTTTCGGGTAGTCGGACGGGTCCTTGTTCACTGTCAGCTGCAGGTCACGGCAGATCAGTGCCAGCTGGCGATGGGCATCGCGCCATTCGCGCAGGCGCAGGTAGTTCAGGAAGTTCTTGCGGCACCAGTTGCGCAGCGGGTTGGCGGTCAACGCCTGGCGCTGTTCCTCGAAGCCACGCCACAGGTTGACCAGCGCGGCGAAGTCGGAATCCACGTCCTTCCATTGCGCGTGCGCCTGGTCGGCGGCCTGCTGGCGCTCCGGCGGGCGCTCGCGCGGGTCTTGCACCGACAGCGCACTGGTGACGATCAGCACTTCCTGCAGGCTGCCCAGGCGGGCGCCTTCGAGCAGCATGCGGCCCAGCCGCGGGTCGATCGGCAGGCGCGCCAACTGGCGGCCGATCGGCGTCAGCTGGTTTTCGCGGTTGACCGCCGACAGCTCCTGCAGCAGGTTGAAACCATCGCTGATGGCCTTGCCGTCCGGCGGCTCGATGAACGGGAAGGCGTCGATTGCGCCCAGACGCAGGTGCAGCATCTGCAGGATCACTGCCGCCAGGTTGGTGCGCAGGATCTCCGGGTCGGTGAACGCCGGCCGGCTGTTGAAATCCTCTTCGCTGTACAGGCGCACGCAGATTCCCGGCTCGACCCGGCCGCAGCGGCCCTTGCGCTGGTTGGCACTGGCCTGCGACACGGCCTCGATGGGCAGGCGCTGCACCTTGGCGCGGTAGCTGTAGCGGCTGATGCGCGCGGTACCGGTGTCGATCACATAGCGGATGCCCGGCACGGTCAGCGAGGTTTCCGCAACGTTGGTGGCCAGCACCACACGGCGCCCGGTGTGTGGCTGGAAGATGCGCTGCTGCTCGGCCGGCGACAGGCGCGCGTACAACGGCAGGATCTCGGTGTGGCGCAGTTGCGCCTTGCGCAAGATCTCGGCGGCATCACGGATCTCGCGCTCGCCCGGCAGGAAGATCAGCACATCGCCGGGGCCCTTGCCCTCACTCCGCTCGTGGTGCGCAAGCTCGTCCAGCGTGGCGAGGATGGCCTGGTCGACGGTGAGGTCGTCCTCGATCTGGTTGCCCTCCTCGTCCTGCTCGCTGGTCAGTGGGCGATACCAGGTTTCCACCGGGAAGGTACGCCCGGACACCTCGATGATCGGCGCGCCGTCGAAGTGTTTGGAGAAGCGCTCCAGGTCGATGGTCGCCGAGGTGATGATCAGCTTCAGGTCCGGGCGGCGGTGCAGCAGGGTCTTCAGGTAGCCGAGCAGGAAGTCGATGTTCAGGCTGCGTTCGTGGGCTTCGTCGACGATGATCGTGTCGTAGCGCTCGAGGAAGCGGTCATGCTGGGTTTCGGCCAGCAGGATACCGTCGGTCATCAGCTTGACCAGGGTGTTGGCGTCGCTCTGGTCCTCGAAGCGCACCTGGTAGCCGACCAGCCCGCCCAGGGGCGTGCCCAGTTCTTCGGCGACCCGCGCGGCAACGCTGCGGGCGGCGATCCGGCGTGGCTGGGTGTGGGCGATCAGGCCATGGCTGCCACGGCCCAGTTCAAGGCAAATCTTCGGCAACTGAGTGGTCTTGCCCGAGCCGGTTTCGCCGGCGATCACCAGCACCTGGTGCTCGGCCAGGGCCTTCTTGATTTCGTCACGCTTGGCAGCGATGGGCAGGCTGTCGTCGTAGCGCACGGTCGGCACGCTCTGCTGGCGCGCGGTGACCTGGGCGCAGGACGCCTGGACCTTTTCCACCCACTGCGCCAGCTTGGCCTCGTCGGGGCGCTTGCGCAGTTCGTGCAATTGCCGGCGCAGGCGATGGCGGTCGGCGATCATGGCGTGGTCGAGGTTTTGCAGCAGTTTGTCGATGGCGTGGTCAGTCATGGGGCTTTTTAGTGATGCAGGTGGGCCTGCTTTTTCATGATCGGCATTCGAAGGATGCGCGATTGTCGCAGATTTGAGCCTGCTTTGCTGTCCAGGCTGGCGCTGCCCCTGTAGGAGCGGCCTTGTGTCGCGATGGGCTGCGGCAGCAGCCCCAGGATCTTCGCTCCAGCACAAATTGCCGGGGCTGCTGCCGCAGCCCATCGCGACACAAGGCCGCTCCTACAGGGATCGCACGGCGGCTGAAAGTTTAGCAAGGGCTTATGTAAAGGTTGCCATTCACTGCTTTAATCAACCTTACGCCGCATGTGAGTATCAAAGGCATGACTCCCGTCCAGCCCATCGCCCCACCGTCGTCCCGCCCTTCGCAAGCGAAGGCCCGGCGCCGTGCCGGTGAGAATCCGCTGGTCCATATCATCCTCGCTTTCTGGGCCCTGTGGCACTGCCGTCACGCACGCCCACCGGATTTCTCGCTCACGCCGTTGTGACCAGACCCGGCCGTCTTCCGGCCGTTTGACTCAGCCGGGCCGCCTGCATGCGCGGTGGCCCGTGCGCCCGTGAGCGAATCCATCATGCACTTTGCACCTGTAGAGCAGGCCAGCCGTTTTCTGGCCGACAACCCCGATATCGAACTGTTCGAACTGTTCATCCTCGACGCCAACGGCGTGCCGCGCGGCAAGCTGCTGCACCGCGAGGAACTGCTGGCCGTGTACCAGACCGGCCGGCCGCTGCCCAGCACCATTCTCGGCCTGACCCTGAACGGCGACGACGTGGAAAACTCCGGCCTGGTGTGGGACGTGGGCGATATCGACTGCCGCGCCTACCCGCTTGAAGGCAGCCTGGTGCGCCTGCCCTGGCGCCGGGTGCCGACTGCCGCGGTGCAGGTGAGCATGCACCCGAACGAGGGCCTGCCGGCCAGCATTGCCGACCCGCGCCATGTGCTGCTGCGTACCATCGAAGCGTTGAAGGCCGACGGCTACCATCCGGTGATGGCCTGCGAGCTGGAGTTCTACCTGCTCGACCAGCACCGTGATGCCCAGGGCCGCCCGCAACCGGCGCTGGACAACGACGGCGGCCGCCCACGCACCACCCAGGTGTATGGCCTGCGCGAACTGGAGCAGATCGAGCCGTTCCTTGCCGACCTCTACGCCGCCTGCAAGGCCCAGGGCATCCCGGCGCGCACGGCGATTTCGGAATACGCCCCCGGCCAGGTGGAAATCACCCTCGAGCACGGCGACGCCCTGCAGGCGATGGACCAGGCCGTGCGCTACAAGCGCCTGGTCAAAGGCATTGCCCACGCCCATGGCATGCAGGCCTGCTTCATGGCCAAGCCGTTCGCGCAACTGGCCGGTACCGGCATGCACATGCACCTGAGCCTGGCCGACAGCGCCGGCAACAACCTGTTCGCCAGTGAGGACAAGGCAGGCACCCCGCTGCTGCGCCAGGCCGTGGCCGGCATGCTGCGCCACCTGCGCGACTCGCTGTTGCTGTTCTGTCCCAACGCCAACTCGTTCCGCCGCTTCCAGGCCAACAGCTATGCCCCGCTGGCGCCAACCTGGGGCGTCGACAACCGCACCGTGAGCCTGCGCATACCGGGCGGCCCGGCCAACAGCCGGCATGTGGAGCACCGCATCTGTGGCGCCGACGCCAACCCCTACCTGGCCGCTGCGGCGATCCTTGCCGCCAGCCACCGGGGCATCCGCGAACAGCTGGACCCGGGGGCACCGGTGGAAGGCAACGGCTATGCCCAGGCCACCGAACACCTGCCCACCGACTGGCTGACTGCCCTCGACGCCCTGCAGCATTCCAGCTGGGCTCGCGAAGCACTGGGCGAAGACTTCCTTGGCGTGTACCTGAAGGTCAAGCGCGCCGAGTACCGCCAGTTCATGGCCGAAGTCAGCGAACAGGACTGGCGCTGGTACCTGCACCAGGCCTGAGCCCCCAGATAACAAGGAACCCCCATGAACGCAGCATTGAACAAGGGCCCGGCGCAGCGCGCGCCGTCCTATTACAGCGCCACCCTCAACGACCACACCGAGTACCCGCAGCTCAAGGGCACGGTACAGGTGGATGTGGCGATCATCGGCGGCGGCTTCACCGGCGTGGCCACGGCGGTAGAACTGGCCGAGCGTGGCCTGAAGGTGGCCTTCGTCGAAACCAACCGCATCGGCTGGGGTGCCAGCGGGCGCAACGGCGGCCAAGTCACCGGCAGCCTGTCGGGTGACGAGGCCATGCGCGCACAGATGCGCAACCGCCTGGGTGCCGAGGTCGATGACTTCATCTGGCACTTGCGCTGGCGCGGCCACCAGGTGATCGAGCAGCGCGTGGCGCGCTACGGCATCGACTGCGACCTCAAGCGCGGCCACCTGCACGCGGCCATGAAGCCCTCGCACATGGACGAGCTGCGCGCATTCGAAGCCGAGGCCCGGCGGCGCGGCATGGGCGAGCAGGTGCAATTGCTGGACCGCGAAGCCATGGCCGAGCACCTGCAAAGCCCGTTGTACCTGGGCGCGCTGAAGAACCTGCGCAACCTGCACCTGCACCCGCTCAACCTGTGCCTGGGCGAGGCCCGTGCCGCCCATGGCCTGGGGGCGCTGATTTTCGAAAACTCCGAAGTGCTGGACATCGTCCACGGCCCGCGCCCGGCGGTGGTCACTGCCCACGGGCGGGTCGAGGCGCGCCAGGTGATGCTGGCCGGCGATGTGTACCACAAACTGGAAAAGCGCCAGCTCAAGGGCAAGATCTTCCCGGCCATGGGCGGCATCGTCACCACCGCACCGCTGGGGGAGCTTGCCGAACAGATCAACCCGCAGGACCTGGCGGTGTACGACTGCCGCTTCGTCCTCGACTACTACCGCCTGACCGCCGACAAGCGCCTGCTGTTCGGCGGTGGCGCCAACTATTCCGGCCGTGATTCACGGGATATCGAAGGCGAACTGCGCCCGTGCATCGAGCGCACCTTCCCGGCGTTGAAAGGCGTGCCGATCGAGTTCCAGTGGAGCTGCGCCATGGGCATCGTGGTCAACCGCATCCCGCAGCTGGGCAAGCTGTCGGACAACGTGTGGTATTGCCAGGGTTATTCGGGGCACGGCATTGCCACCAGCCACATCATGGGCGAGATCATGGCCGAGGCGTTGACCGGGACGCTGGAGAAGTTCGACACCTTTGCCCAGTGCAAGCATGTGCGGGTGCCGATGGGGGACTTGCTGGGCAACCCGCTGCTGGCGGCGGGGATGTGGTACTACCAGATGCTGGAGAAACTGCGCTGAACCTGAGGCCTGCGCAACCTCTGTAGGAGCGGCCCCGTGTCGCGATCGGGCCGCGAAGCGGCCCCAGCAATTTCAGCATCACGGCTGAAAACCTGGGGCCGCTTCGCGACCCGATCGCGACACAAGGCCGCTCCTACACAGACCGCGCTGGCTGGACGTCAGGCGATCTTCTTCAAACCCTGTTTCTTCAGCTCTTCATCGCGCAGTTCGCGGCGCAGGATCTTGCCCACGTTGGTGGTCGGCAGCGCGTCGCGGAACTCGATCTGGCGCGGGACCTTGTAGCCGGTGACGTTGGCACGCATGTGCTCCATCACCTGTTCCTTGGTCACGGTCATGCCCGGCTTGACCACGATGAACACCTTGATCACTTCACCGGACTTCTCGTCCGGCACGCCGATGGCCGCGCACTGAAGCACGCCCGGCAGGGCCGCCAGCACATCTTCCAGCTCGTTGGGGTACACGTTGAAGCCCGAGACCAGGATCATGTCCTTCTTGCGGTCGACAATGCGCATGTAGCCGTCCGGCTGGATCACGGCGATGTCACCGGTCTTCAGCCAGCCATTGCTGTCGAGGATTTCGGCAGTGGCCTCTTCGCGCTGCCAGTAGCCCTTCATCACCTGCGGGCCCTTGACGCACAACTCGCCCACCTCGCCCAACGGCAACTCGTTGCCGTTGTCGTCGATGACCTTGCACAGGGTGGACGGCACCGGAATACCGATGGTGCCGACCTGGTTGGCCTCCGCCGGGTTCACCGCAGCCACCGGGCTGGTTTCGGTCATGCCATAGCCTTCGCAGATGGCGCAGCCGGTCACGGCCTTCCAGCGCTCGGCCACGCTCAGCTGCAAAGCCATGCCGCCGGACAGGGTGATCTTCAGCGCCGAGAAGTCCAGGGCACGGAACGCCTCGTTGTTGCACAAGGCAACGAACAGGGTGTTGAGGCCGACGAAGCCGCTGAACTTCCACTTGCCCAGCTCCTTGACCATGGCCGGCAGGTCACGCGGGTTGCTGATCAGCACGTTGTGGTTGCCGATCAGCATCATTGCCATGCAATGGAAGGTAAAGGCGTAGATGTGATACAGCGGCAGCGGGGTGATGAGGATTTCGCAGCCTTCGTGCAGGTTGGAGCCCATCAGCGCCCGGCACTGCAGCATGTTGGCCACCAGGTTGCGGTGGGTCAGCATCGCGCCCTTGGCCACGCCGGTGGTACCACCGGTGTACTGCAGCACCGCCACGTCGTTGGCCTGCGGGTTGGCCTCGGTCACCGGCTGGCCCTTGCCCAGTGCCAGTGCGTCGTTGAAGCGTACGGCACGCGGCAGGTTGTAGGCCGGCACCATCTTCTTCACGTACTTGATCACGCTGTTGATCAGCAGGCGCTTGAGCGGCGGCAGCAGGTCGGCCACTTCGGTGACGATGACGTGCCTGACCTGAGTCTTGGGCACCACCTTCTCGGCCAGGTGGGCCATGTTGGCCAGGCACACCAGGGCCTTGGCGCCGGAGTCGTTGAACTGGTGTTCCATTTCCCGTGCGGTGTACAGCGGGTTGGTGTTGACCACGATCAGCCCGGCACGCATGGCACCGAATACCGCCACCGGGTATTGCAGTACGTTAGGCAGCTGCACGGCAATGCGGTCACCCGGCTTGAGGTCGGTATGCTGCTGCAACCAGGCGGCAAACGCCCCCGACAGCGCATACAGCTCGCCATAAGTGATAGTCTTGCCCAGGTTGCTAAAGGCCGGTTTGTCGGCAAAGCGTTGGCAGGATTGCTTGAGTACTGCCTGGATATTGGGGAATTCGTCAGGATTGATTTCCGCCGTAATCCCGGCTGGGTACTTATCCTTCCAAAAATGTTCGATCATGGAAGCCCACTCCTTCAGCAACAGCGAAGTTCGATTCACGCGTCGATGCGCTTATTATTGATATGAGATGACGGCTCGTTGCAAACCGGATCATCTGAAAGCGGGCCGAGAGTAACAGCTTTGCCTGGGGTCGCCTAGAGGCCAAAACAGGCCTCACGGTCACAAAAATGACTCAATGAACAATACAGGTCATTTTTAGAGTAATTATCCAAAATGTCGCAGATCGGGCTGTAAACAGCCTGCTAGAGCGGTTTGAAAGCATTCGCGGGTGAACCCGCTCCCACACAGGTACTGCACAGGCCTTGAGAACTGCAAGCCCCCTGTGGGAGCGGGTTCACCCGCGAAGAATCCAACTCGATCTCAAGCGATATCCCGCAGCTCCCGCCGCAGGATCTTGCCCACCGGCGTCATCGGCAACGACTCGCGCAGCACGATGTGCTTGGGTACCTTGTAGCCGGTGAAGTTGGCCTTGCAGTAGGCCTTCAGCTCATCCACGCTCAGCCCACCCTCGCGCGGCACCACGAACAGCTTCACCGCCTCGCCGGAGCGCTCGTCCGGCACGCCGATGGCCGCGCAGTTGGCAACCTTGGGATGGCCCATCACCACATCCTCGATCTCGTTGGGGTACACGTTGAAACCCGAGACGATGATCATGTCCTTCTTGCGGTCGACGATGCGGGTGAAGCCGTCCGGGTCGATCACCGCGATGTCGCCGGTCTTGAACCAGCCTTCCGCATCCAGGGCCTGGGCCGTGGCTTCGGGCTGCTGCCAGTAGCCTTTCATCACCTGCGGGCCCTTGATGCACAGCTCGCCCCGCTCGCCCAGCGGCAGCTCGTTGCCGTCATCGTCGATCACCTTGAATGCAGTGCCGGCCACCGGGATGCCCACCGTGCCCAGGCGCGCCAGCTGGCCATAGGGGTTGGTGCTGGCCACTGGGGAGGTTTCGGTCAGGCCGTAGCCTTCGACGATGCGGCAACCGGTAAGCGCCTCCCAGCGCTCGGCCGTGGCCTTGACCAGTGCGGTGCCGCCGGAGTTGGTGACCTTCAGCGCCGAAAAGTCGAGCTGGCGGAAGCCCGGGTGGTCCATCAGTGCGACGAACAGCGTGTTCAGGCCCAGCAAGGCGGAGAAACGCCATTTGCCCAGCTCCTTGATGAAGCCGGAAATATCCCGCGGGTTGGTGATCAGCACGTTGTGGTTGCCGGTGACCATCATGCACATGCAGTTCGCGGTAAAGGCATAGATGTGGTACAGCGGCAGCGGCGCGATCATCACTTCCTGGCCGTCCTTGATCAGCTTCTGCCCGTCTGGCCCGTGCTGCGAGAAGCAGGCCAGCACCTGCAGCATGTTGGCCACCAGGTTGCCGTGGGTGAGCATGGCGCCCTTGGCCAGGCCGGTGGTGCCACCGGTGTATTGCAGCACGGCAGTATCCTCCAGGCTGAGCGGCACCGGCTTGTGCGACAGCTCGCGGCCCTGGCGCAGCACGTGCTTGAACGACACCGCCTGGGGCAGCTGATAGGCCGGCACCATCTTCTTCACTTTGTCGACCACGGTGTTCACCAGCCAGCCCTTGGCGGTGGGCAGCATGTCGCCCATCCTGGCCTCGATCAGGTACTCGATGCCGGTGTCGGGCAACACCTCCTGCACGCGCTTGCCGAACATGTTCAGGTACACCAGCGCACGCGCGCCGCTGTCCTTGAACTGGTGGCGCATCTCGCGCTCGGTGTACAGAGGGTTGGTGTTGACCACGATCAGGCCTGCGCGCAGGGCACCGAACACAGCGATGGGGTATTGCAGCACGTTGGGCATCTGCACCGCGATGCGGTCGCCCGGCTTGAGGTCGGTGTGCTGCTGCAACCAGGCGGCGAAGGCCGCCGAGTGGCGCTCCAGCTCCGCGTAGGTCAGGGTCACGCCCAGGTTGCTGAAGGCCGGGCGGTCGGCGAAACGTTTGCAGGAGCGCTCGAACACCTCGACGACCGAGGTGTAGGCATTGATATCGATGGTGGAAGGCACGCCCGCCGGGCGCTTGTCATTCCAGAAGTCGGCTTGCATTTATTATTGTTCCTCTGCCTGGACCTGCTGTAAGTCCTGTAGTCCTTTCACCTGCCCGCTTGAAAGCGAAAAGGCGTTGATCCGACGTTAGCAGGTAAGCCCAAGGCGGCATATACGCCAAGTGCCGCCATTAACATTGTGAATCTTATTTGTGCCCTTCCTGCAATCCGGTCGGTTGTGCATACACTGTTCGGGTACCTGTGCGCACAAGGACCCGCCATGCCTCACGACGCCTTCTGGCTGCCCGCCAGCGAGCACTGCAGCCTGTACGTGCACCAATGGTTGCCGGCCACACCGGTAAAAGCCGTGGTGTTGCTGGCCCATGGCATGGCCGAGCATGCCGGGCGCTACCAGCACCTGGGCCATGCCTTGAGCGAGGCCGGCTTCGCCCTGTTCGCCGCCGACCAGCGCGGCCATGGGCGCACCGCCGAACTGGGCAGCCTCGGCCTGTTCGCCCGCCATCATGGCTGGAATGCCGTGGTCAACGACCTCGGGCTGCTGGCCCAGCACATCGGCCAGCAATACCCGTGCACGCCGCTGTTCCTGTTCGGCCACAGCATGGGCAGCTACATCGCCCAGGCCTACCTGCTGCACCACAGTGGCAGCCTGCATGGGGCGATCCTCAGCGGCTCCAACTACCAGCCGGCGGCGCTGTACCACGTGGCGCGGCTGATTGCCCGGCTGGAAGCCTGGCGCCAGGGGCCGCTGGGCAAGAGTGCACTGATCGAGTGGTTGTCGTTCGGCTCGTTCAACAAGGCCTTCAAGCCCAACCGCACGGCGTTCGACTGGCTCAGCCGCGACCCGGCGCAGGTCGACCTGTACGTCAACGACCCGCTTTGCGGCTTTCGCTGCAGCAACCAGTTGTGGCTCGACCTGCTGCAAGGCTTGGCGCAGATCAGCCAGCCGAGTAACCTCGCGCAGATCGATCCGAACCTGCCGCTGCTGGTGATCGGTGGTGAATGTGATCCGGTCAGTGCCGGCAAGCGTCTCACCCACCTGGCCGACGCCCTGCGCGCGACCGGCAATCGACATGTACAGCTGCGCGTCTATCCTGAGGCGCGGCACGAAGTACTCAACGAAACCAACCGTGACGAGGTCACCGCCGATATTCTCGGCTGGCTTGAACAGGCGCTGGCTCTTGGCCGCCCTGTGCGCAGTGAATGACAGCCGCCCTCGCCTACCGCTTAAGGAAGCCCCGATGTCCCAGGTCACCAACACGCCTTACGAAGCCCTCGAAGTCGGCCAGAAGGCCGAGTACAAGAAGTCCGTCGAAGAACGCGACATCCAGTTGTTCGCCGCGATGTCCGGTGACCACAACCCGGTACACCTGGACGCCGAGTTCGCTGCCAAGAGCATGTTCCGCGAGCGCATTGCCCACGGCATGTTCAGCGGCGCGCTGATCAGTGCTGCAGTGGCCTGCACCCTGCCTGGCCCTGGCACCATCTACCTGGGCCAGCAGATGAGCTTCCAGAAGCCGGTGAAAATTGGCGATACCCTGACCGTGCGCCTGGAAATCCTGGAGAAGCTGCCCAAATTCAAGGTGCGCATCGCCACCAATGTGTACAACCAGAATGATGAGCTGGTGGTCCAGGGCGAGGCCGAGATCCTCGCACCGCGCAAGCAGCAGACCGTCGAGCTGGTGTCGCCGCCGAATTTTGTGGCTAGCTGAAGATTGATGCAGGCAGTACCGGCCCTTTCGCGGGTAAACCCGCTCCCACATGGACCTCACAGCATCAAGCCGTGACGCAATCCTGTGGGAGCGGGTTTACCCGCGAAGAGGCCGGCGCAGCCAACATCATTCGATAGCCTGCAACCGCCGCTCGATATGCCTGCGCTCCGGCTCCTGCCGGGTCAGCGCCAGCGCCTGCCGCCAGGCCGCCCGGGCCTCTTCCATATGCCCCAGCTGGAAATGCAGCTCACCCCGCGTCGCATGCGCCAGGTGATAGTCCAGCAACTCTCCCCTCGCCAGAATCCCTTCGACTACCCGCAGCCCAGCCTCCGGCCCATCCCGCTTCGCCACCGCCACGGCCCTGTTCAGCTCTACCACTGCTGACGGCCAATGCCGCTGCAGCACGTCATACAGCCCGACGATCTCCGCCCAGTCGGTCGCTTCGGCCGTAGCCGCCTCGGCATGCACCGCCGCAATCGCCGCCTGCACGGTATAGGCACCGAACGCCCGGCTTTGCAGGGCCTGGCGCACCAGTTCGCAACCTTCGGCAATGCGTTGCCGGTCCCACAGGCTACGGTCCTGCTGCTCGAGCAATACCAGGTTGCCCCGCCCATCGGTACGCGCCCGCTGCCGGGACGCCTGCAGCAACATCAGGGCCAGCAGGCCGACCGCCTCCGGGTCGGGCAGCAACTGCACCAGCAGGCGCGCCAGGCGAATGGCTTCATCGCTCAGCTCCTGCTGCAACAACGCCTCGCCCGACGACGCCGAATAGCCCTCGTTGAACACCAGGTAGATCACCCGCAGCACGCTCTCCAGGCGCTCGGGCAGTTCGTTCAGCTCCGGCACCTGATAAGGGATGCCGGCATCGCGGATCTTGGCCTTGGCGCGCACGATACGCTGGGCGATGGTGGCCGGGCTCTGCAGGAAAGCACGGGCGATCTGCTCGGTGGTCAGGTCGCAGACTTCACGCAGGGTCAGCGGCACCTGGGCATCGGCGGACAAGGCCGGGTGGCAGCAGGTGAAAATCAGCCGCAGGCGGTCGTCGGCCAGCAGCTCTTCCTCGCTGGGGTCCAGCGCCTGGCCGTCGAGCAGCATGCTCAGGTCCGCCTGGGAACGGTCGAACCGGGCGCGCCGGCGCAGCGCATCGATGGCCTTGAAGCGGCCGGTGGACACCAGCCACGCCCGCGGGTTATCGGGGATACCGTCGCGCTGCCAGCGCTCGACGGCGATGAAGAAGGCATCGTGCATGGCCTCCTCGGCCAGGTCGAAATCACCCAGCAGGCGGATCAGCGTCGCCAGGATGCGCCGTGACTCGCTCCGGTAGACCGCCTCGACCTCGGCGCGCACCTGCGCCAGTGCCGTCATCAGTCGGGCATCCGCTGGGTCACCACCTCCACCAGGCGGTCCAGGCTTTCTCCCCACCCCTGGTGGAAGCCCATTTCCTCATGGGCGCGGCAATCGGCGGCATTCCAGTGCCAGGCGCGGGCGGTGTAGCGGGTTTTGCCCTGCTCCTCGTCAAAACTGATCACGGCAGTCATGAAGGCCTTGTCCGAAGGCACCCAGCCTGGGCCGAAGGCATCGGTGAACACCAGCCGCCGCGGCGCGGCGATCTCCAGAAACACGCCCTGGTTCGGGTACTCGCTGCCATCCGGCGCCCGCATCAGGGTGCGGAACAGGCCACCGATCCACAACTGCATCTCGCACTCCGGGGTGGTCATGCCGTGCGGCCCCCACCATTGCATCAGCCACTGGGGCTCGGTCCAGGCGCGGAACACCTTGGCCGGTGGCGCGTCGATCAGGCGGCTGATGGACAACTCGTGTTGCGCTTGCGCGGGGTGTGCAAGGCTCATGCTGGTAGGTCTCCATTGCTGTCAGGGTTGCAGTTCGCGCACCGGCCGCACCTCGACACTGCCGACCCGCGCGGCGGGGATGCCCTTGGCGATGTTCAGCGCCTCGTTCAGGTCGCGGGCTTCCACCAGGTAGAAGCCCGCCAGTTGCTCCTTGGTCTCGGCGAACGGGCCGTCGGTCAGGCTCATGTGCCCGTTGCGCATGCGCACTGTGGTGGCGGTCTGCACCGGCTTCAGCGCCTCGGCCGCCAGCATTCGCCCGGAGCCTTGGATGGATTCGGCATACGCCATGCATTCGGCGTCTTCCGGGCTGTCGGGCAGGCTGTGCAGCAGCCCCTCGTCACAATAGACCAGGCACAGGTATTTCATGGTCGCCTCCAGGGCATTGGCAAAGTGCGTTTGGCGATAACGGCTCAGGGCTTGAGATCGAACAGGGCTTTCTGGGTTTCCATGTCGAATGGCGCCGACCAGTGTTCGTGGATTACCTGCCACTGGCCACCTTGACGACGATAGCCCACGGTGGCGCGCATGAAGCCGCACTGGCTCTCGTTGTCCGCGGGGCCACAGCGGTTAAGCCAGTGCGCCAGGGCCAGGTCGCCAGCGGCATGCACGGTAAGTTCGGCGAATTCGAAAACCATCGGGCCGGGACACATGCCCATGCACATTTCCCAGTGCGCCTGGTAGGTTGCCTTGCCTTTGAATTGCAGGGCCTGGATGGCATCGAAGGCGACGATGTCGTCGGCATAGGGAGCGACGATGTTGGGTATGTCGCGGTCGCGCACGGCCTGCATCCAGCGCTCGATCAATTGGCGGATCTCGGTTTCGGCTGCGGTGTTCATCGGGAGTTCCTCCGACAGGTCATGGGTGATTGGGCACGGGGGTGCAACGTGCTCTCACCTATTGGTCGAACGGGAACTGGAGGAATCGACAGGCAACGGAAATTATTCTGCATGGGTAATTGCAGAATACCCGCGAGAAACAACGAAAGCAGGCTTGTTCAGGCCATTGCGGCTTGTTCGAAGACCTCGTCGGCCCACTGGTTGAGGCTTTTGCCGGCAGCACGGGCAGCAACACTCGCGGCAGCATGAACTTCGGGCCGGATACGCAGCATTACTTTGCCCGAGGCAGGTTTTTCCGGCGCAATGCCCTGCTCTGCGCAATCGGCCAGGTAATCTTCCAGCGCATCGCGAAACGCCTCATGCAGCTCGGGCACCGAGCTTGCGTGAAAACTGATGATGTCACGCATACCAAGCACACGGCCGACGAAGATATCGTCACGCGCGTCGTACTCGATACGGGCAGCGTAGCCTTTGTAGCGCATGCAACTCATATCCTGACTCCTGCCCGCAAGAGGAATTCACGGGCTTCTTCAATCTGATACCGCTTGGCTTCCTTGCCTGGATGAGGCCGATGGCATCTCCAGCATTGGCCACCCAGCACCAGCTTGACCCTGGAGCCTTGCCGCTCCAGCACCTCACCGCCCAGATGGAGTACCAATGCCTCGATCTCGGAGAAAGCCAACGACGCCGTGGTCGGCGTTCGGAAAATTGCGTCGAGGATTTTGCGGTATCGAGTGTTCATCAAAAAATGCTATCAAATTAAGATAGCACTTTTTCCTCGATATTCATTCAGGATTTTTCTGTTGCCCGAACTGCGAGACGGTTGATGGCCCCGTCACCCGCAGGCCGGCGAAAGGGCCATCAACACCAGGCAAGCCGATCAACCCTGCTGGCACCCCTCACCCATGGCTCGGTACTGGATGGTGTGCACCTGGCCCTGGTGGTCTTCGTAGGTCATGGTCGCAGGTACCACTTCGCAGACGTTGGGGATGGTCGACAGGTTGATCACCCGCTTGATGTCCAGATTCATGGAGTAGTCGTACTGCTGGGCGACGGGCTCGCTGGAGACGGGTCTGGCCTCATCGGCGAGGGCGAACGAGGACATACCGACCAATGCAAGAATCAGTAATGGTTTCATGTGAGTTTGCCTTTTGAGCATTCAAGCTGATCGATTGACTTCTATTGCCGTGCCCGGCGCGGAGAAGTTGCCATCTGCGGTGAAGATGGCACGAAGTACCGATCCCGCTTCGTACTGCCAGTGGGGATGGCTAAAAGTCTACTCCCGGCCTGGAATAGTTGAACCCCGAACTCGGACATTCACCCTTGCCAGATATGCAACAATCTGCGACAAGTTCACCGCAAAACATCGGGCCAGAGCCTCTGGCCACCTTTCAGGGCAGGGCGCGCAATTTCTGAAAATTTGTACTGTTCGAAACTTTCGGCCACGGAACGCCGGCTGCTGGACCACTTTTACCGCCAGCACGGCTCACGCATGCGTGCTGCGGGCGATGCTGAGCTGTGGGTGGCGCGGGCCCCCGGCATCATCGCAGGGTTGAGCCTGAGCCCGGTGGGCGATGGCTTCTGGCTGACCGGGTTGTTCGTCGACCCGCAGCGGCGCAGCCAAGGGGTGGCCGGGCGGTTGGTCGAGGCGGCGCTGGCGCAGGCTGGCGGGCCCACCTGGCTGTTCTGCCACCCGGACCTTGCGCCCTTCTACCAGCGCCTGGGCTTCGACATGACCCAGCAGCTGCCGGAAGCCCTGGCTGGCCGCCTGCAGCGCTACCAGCGCAGCAAGCGGCTGGTGGCACTGCAACGGGGTCAGTCGTCGCTGGCGTCGAGCCCGGGGAACAGCACCTCGGTGTAGCCGAACCGGGAAAAGTCCTGGATGCGTGACGGGTACAGCCGACCGATCAGGTGGTCACATTCATGCTGCACCACCCGCGCATGGAAGCCGTCGGCAAAGCGATTGATCGGGTTGCCCTGGGGGTCGATGCCTTCATAGCAGATGTGCTTGAAACGCGGCACCACGCCGCGCAGGCCGGGTACCGACAGGCAGCCTTCCCAACCGTCCTCGATCTCGCTGGACGTCGGCGTGATGACCGGGTTGAGCAGGATGGTCTGCGGCACCGGTTCGGCATCCGGGTAACGCTCGCTGCGCTCGAAGCCGAAGATCACCAACTGCAGGTCGATGCCGATCTGCGGTGCGGCCAGGCCCACGCCGCCCACATGGCGCATGGTTTCGAACATGTCGTCGATCAATTGCTGCAGTTCGGCACTGCCGAGCATGTGCTCGGGCACTGGCGGGGCGATGCGCAGCAGGCGTTCGTCGCCCATCTTGAGAATGTCACGGATCATCGGGGGTTCGGCTCGGAAGATTGCTGCTCGCTCGGTACAGGGTGCTCATGGCCCAGCACGGTAATGGTTTCGCGGGCCTTGTGCTCATCGGCGTCCTTCTCGCCAGGGTTCTTGCCCTCGCTCGACATGTGCTCGATCACTGCGTTCATCTCCGCGCCCAGCAGCAAAACGGCGGCGGAGATATAGAAATACAGCAATAGCACGATGATTGCACCGATACTGCCGTACATGGCGTTGTAGTCGGCAAAGGTCTTCACATAGTAGGCAAAGCCCAGCGAGGCCAAGATCCACACCACCACCGCCAGCACCGAGCCCGGGGTGATGAAGCGGAACTGCTGCTTCACATCGGGCATCACGTAGTAGATCAGCGCCACCGCCACCATCATCAGGATGATGATCGCCGGCCAGCGCAGGATGGTCCACACCGTGACGATCACCTCCTGCATGCCGACCTGGGCGGCAATCCACTCCATCACCTGCGGCCCCAGCACCATCAGCGCCGCAGCCACCAGCAACATGCCGGCAATGCCCACGGTGTAGATGATCGACAACGGAATGCGCTTCCACACCGGGCGGCCCTCGGGCACATCGTAGGCGGCGTTCATCGCGCTCATCATCAGGCGCACACCGGCCGATGCGGTCCACAAGGCAATCACGATACCCACCGACAACAGCCCGCCCTTGGACTGCTGCAACTGGTCGATCACCGGGTTCACCTGCTCCAGCGCCTGGGGTGGCAGCACCAGTTCCGATTGCAGGCGCAGCCAGGAGAAGAAGTCCGGCAGGTGCAGGAAACCGATCAGGGCAATCAGGAACAGCAGGAACGGGAACAACGAGAACAGCATCTGGTAGGCCAGTGCGGAAGCGTAGGTCGACATCTCGTCGTCGAGGAATTCCTTGACGGTGCGTACCAGCACGCGGTGCAGGGGCAGGCCGCGCAGGTCGGGGAAAATCATAGCGTCTCCTTTCGCCGCTCGATTCGTGTGTACCACGGTAAGTCTAATAGACCATGCCGCTGCTGTGCTGATCCCGGCCATGCTGCAAGAATTTGCTTACGCCAGTAGCGGCCTCTTCGCGGGCGTGCCCGCGAAAAGGCCGGGACAGGCCACTCACATCAAGGCTTTTTCACCGCGTCTTTCACGTTGCCCTTGATCTGTTGCCCCTCGCCCTTGAGCTCCTGCGCTTCACCCTCGGCCCGCAGCCGCTCGTTGTCGGTCACTTTGCCGACACCCTGCTTGACGTTGCCGATCGCTTCGTTGGCCAGGCCTTTCGCTTTGTCTTTGGTACCGCTCATGGCAAAACTCCTGCAATTGGGGGCACGTGGACCGTGCCGACAGTCGGTGGACCCGACGCCTTCGCCAAGCGTTCCAAGAGTTTTTTCGCCCTCGAGCCGAACGGCAAGGCGGTTGGCAAACCTTGCCCCGCTACCCGCCACCCCTCACAATGCAGGCCTTCATAGCGTCAACCCGCAGGAACCTGCATGAAACTCGACAAACCCGCCGCCATCGCCCGGCGCAACGAAGCACTGGCCCGCCCGGTGCTGACCAGCAGCAACACCCTGTTCGCCATTCTCGATCGCAAGCGCAACCTGTGGTGGTTCGAGGTGCCGGTGGCGCTGCTGCGCAAGGGCCAGCCCGACTGGGTCAACCTGCTGCTGCACACCCCGGAAAGCGACGAGCTGCAGCACCTGAAGGTGCCGACCAACTTCCTGCGCGCTCACCAGGAACAGATGGAAGTGCGCAACCCCGGCAAGCGCCGCTCGACCATCAGCCTGGCCCTCAGCGCCGACCGCGACTCGCTGCTGCGCGACACCCGCCCGGGTGGCGAGCAGCTGGACTTCCGTACCTTCGTGCAGGCCTGATCAGGCCTTCTCGATGCGATCGTCATGGATGACGATGCGGCCCTGCTTGAACAACCCGCCAATGGCCTTCTTGAAGTTGCCCTTGCTGACGTTGAACAGCTTGCTGATCAGCGCCGGGTCGCTCTTGTCGCACACCCCCAGCACCCCGCCTTCGGCCTCCAGGCGCGCCATGATCTGCTCCTGCAGGCTGTCGGCCAGGGCCGCACCCACCGGTTGCAGGCTCAAGGCGATCTTGCCGTCCGCGCGCACTTCCTTGATGAAGCCCTTCTCGTGCATGCCCGAGCGCAGGAACTTGAACACCTCGTTCTTGTGGATCAGGCCCCAGTGGCGGTTGTTGATGATCGCCTTGAAGCCCATCGGCGTCTCGCCGGCTACCAGCAGCTCGACCGGCTGGCCTACCTGGTAGTCCGCCGGGGTGCGGTCCAGGTAACGGTCCAGGCGTGAGGTGGCGGTGATGCGGCGGGTGCGCTTGTCGAGGTACACATGCACCACGCAGTAGTCGCCGATCTTCAGCGGCCGCGCCTCTTCCGAGTACGGCATCAGCAGGTCCTTGGACAGGCCCCAGTCGAGGAAAATGCCGGCACCGTTGATGTCCTTGACCTTGAGGCTGGCGAACTCGCCAACCTGCACCTTGGGCTTCTCGGTGGTGGCGATCAGCTGGTCTTCGCTGTCCAGGTAGATGAACACGTTCAGCCAGTCATCCACTTCGGTTTCGGCGTTTTTCGGGATGTAGCGCCCGGGCAGCAGGATCTCGCCGTCGGCGCCGCCGTCCAGGTACAGGCCGAAGTCCACGTGTTTTACGATTTGCAAACTGTTGTAACGCCCAAGCAGAGCCATTTCCGATGTTCCTCAAGACAAGGCGGCTATTCTACACCTGAAGCCAGCGCGCCGCCCGACCGCTGATGCAGTGGAACCGTCAGCGTCCCTCTTGCGTCTACCGTCTGGCCAGCACCCGCAAGGAACAGCCCATGCCGCTACGCCTGTCCAAAGCCCTGCTCGTCGCCATCGGCTGCGCCCTGGCCCTGGCTGCCTGCAGCCGTATCGACCTGGCCTACCGCAACCTCGACCGCCTGGTGCCGTGGTCGCTGGGCGACTACCTGGCCATGAACAGCGAGCAGAAGGCCATGCTTGACGACCGCCTGCGGGAGCACTTGGCCTGGCATTGCAAGACCCAGCTGCCTGGTTACCTCGACTGGCTGGACCGGGTACGCGGCATGGTCGCCGACGACCAGGTGACCGACCAGGCCCTGCAGCAGCGTACCCGCGAAGCCCGCGAGGCGATTGGCCGGGTAGCCGAGGAAATCACCCCTTCGGCCACCGAGTTGCTGCGCGGCATGAGCGATAGCCAGGTGGCGGAGATGCGCGAGGCGTTCCGCGAGGACATCAGCGAACGGCAGAAGAAGTATGTGGATACGCCGTTGGACAAGCAGATCGCCCGCCGTTCCGAACGCATGGAGAAACGCCTGACGCCGTGGTTTGGCGAGCTGACCGCGGTACAGAAGCAGCGCGTGCAGGCCTGGTCCCAGGCGCTGGGCGACCAGAACCGCGAATGGATCGCCAACCGCGCGCACTGGCAGCAACAATTGCTGCTGGCGATGAACCAGCGCAACGACGCCAGCTTCGAGCCGCGCCTGGCGACGTTGTTGCAGCGCAAGGAGAGTTTGTGGACGCCGGAGTACCGGGCGGCGTATCAGAATACCGAGCAGCAGGCGCGCAGCTTGCTGGTGGACCTGGTGCACCAGAGTACCCCGCAGCAGCGGCGGTTCCTGCAGGAGCGGTTGGGCAAGGTGCGTACCGATTTCAGTGAATTGAAGTGTTTGAAGGGGTAATTGGGAAAAGCAGGCCCGGCCTCCTCGCGGGTAAACCCGCTCCCACAGGGACCTCACTGGTTTCGAATCCTGTGCCGTACCTGTGGGAGCGGGTTTACCCGCGAAGGGGCCAGGCCTGCCAAAGCACAGTCACCGCCCCTTGCGCCGATACGGAAACACATCGATCACCTTCCCTTCACGAATCGCCGCTTGCAGCCCCTTCCAGTAATCCGCGTCGTACAACTCCCCATGCAGCCGGCTGAACAAGCGCCGCTGGCCGATATCGGCAAACAGGAACGGCGGAAACTCCTCGGGGAACACGTCATGCGGCCCGATCGAGTACCACGGCTCGCCCGACATCTCGTCCTCCGGGTAACGCGGCGGCGGGATATGGCGGAAGTTCACCTCGGTCAGAAAGCTGATCTCGTCATAGTCATAGAACACCACCCGGCCATGGCGGGTAACGCCAAAGTTCTTCAGCAGCATGTCGCCAGGGAAGATATTCGCCGCCGCCAGCTGCTTGATGGCCAGGCCGTAATCCTCCAGGGCCTCCAGCACCTGGCCCTCGCTGGCGTGTTCCAGGTACAGGTTCAGCGGCGTCATGCGCCGCTCGGTCCAGCAGTGGCGGATCAGCACCGTGTCACCCTCCAGCGCCACGGTCGAAGGCGCCACCTCCAGCAGTTCGGCCAGGCATTCCGGCTCGAACTTGCTACGCGGGAAGCGAAAATCGGCGAACTCCTGGGTATCGGCCATGCGCCCGACGCGGTCGACGCTTTTCACCAGCCGGTACTTGTCGATCACCGTGGCACGGTCGACCGTCTTCGACGGTGAAAAGCGGTCCTTGATGATCTTGAACACGGTGTTGAAGCCCGGCAGGGTGAACACGCTCATGACCATGCCGCGTACCCCGGGCGCCATGACGAAGCGGTCGTCGCTGCTGGCCAGGTGGTTGATCAGCGCCCGGTAGAACTCCGACTTGCCGTGCTTGTAGAAACCGATGGAGGTGTACAGCTCGGCCACGTGCTTGCCCGGCAAGATGCGCTTGAGGAAGTTGACGAACTCCGCCGGCACCGGCACATCGACCATGAAGTAGGAGCGGGTGAAGGAAAAGATGATCGACACCTCGGCCTCGTCGGTGATCAGCGCATCGGCCTCGATACCGTGCCCTTCGCGGTGCAACAGCGGGATTACCAGCGGCCACTGCTCGTCGCTGTTGAACAGCCGGCCGACCAGGTAGGCGCCCTTGTTGCGGTAAAGCACCGGCACAAACAGCTCCAACGCCAGTTTCGGATCCTTGCATACCCAGTCCGGCAGGCACTCGCGCAGTTGATCCTCCAGGCGCGCCAGGTCACCTTCCAGGTCGCCGTACGGCACTTCGAACGGGTAATCGCTGAACACCGCCCGCAGCAGGCTCTTGAGCCCAGCATCAGGCCGATAGGTACGGGTTTGCGCGGCGCGCTCACGGCTGCGCATGGACGGTCGGGTGGTGTGGATGAACATGCAGCCGTCGCTGATCAGGTCGTGGCTGAACAGGCTGCAGAACAGCGAGTTGTACCAGGTCTCGGACAGCTCGTCGTCCAGCCTTGGGTCGATCAGGTGGATATAGGCGTTCTTCACCAGAGGCCATTGTTCCACATCCAGCAGCACGTCCTCGGCAAAGCCCTGGCGCAGCCAGCCGTTGACCTCGGCAACCTTCTCTTCATAGAGATTGATGCGGGCGGCGGAGGCACGCTGGATATCCTGCCAGCGCGCCTGCTCGAAGCGCTTGCGGGCACCGAGGGTGATGCGCTGGAAATGGTCGCGGTAGTTGTCGAAGCCGGCGAGGATCATCCGGGCGATTTCGACAGCGGGCCAGGGCTGGGGCATGCGAGGACCTCGGTGCAAGGGTGAGATACAGAGCTTAGTCTGCCTGTCCGGAATACGGCGCCTGTGCCGGCCTCTTCGCGGGTAAACCCGCTCCCACAGGTTCTATGCAATGCTCGGCCCTGTGGTAATCCTGTGGGAGCGGGTTTACCCGCGAAGAGGCCGGCACAGCTTTACACCGCAAGAAAGCACAAGAATCCCCAGCCCCCCTGGCGTACACTCGCGCCCCAGCCCTGCCTCCGGAGACCGTTGTGAGCCCCATCGCCCTAGCCCGCCTGCTGACCCTTGCCGCCGTCTGGGGGGCGAGCTTCCTGTTCATGCGCATCATCGCCCCCGAATTGGGCACGGTGCCGACGGCGTTCTTCCGTGTGTCCATCGCCTGCCTGGGCCTGGTTGCACTGCTCGCTGCCGCCCGCGTGCGCTGGGACTTCCAGGGCAAGCTCGGCGCCTGCCTGGTGCTGGGCATGATCAACTCCGGCATCCCCGCCACGTTCTACTCCGTGGCCGCCCAGGTGCTGCCTGCCGGCTACTCGGCAATCTTCAACGCCACCACGCCGCTGATGGGTGTGCTGATCGGCGTGCTGTTCTTCCGCGAACCGATGACCCTGGCCAAGCTCTGCGGCATCTTCCTGGGCCTGTTCGGCGTCGGCATCCTCAGCGGCGCCGGCCCGGTGGCCCTGGACCTGGCCCTGCTGCAAGGCGCCCTCGCCTGCCTGGCGGCCACCACCTGCTACGGCTTTGCCGGCTTCCTCGCCCGCCGCTGGGTCAGCGGCCTGGACAGCCGCCTGTCGGCACTGGGCAGCATGCTCGGCGCCACCCTGATGCTGAGCCCGCTGTTCGCCTGGAGCGCGCTGAGCCAGCCACCTGCCAGCTGGGGCGGCTGGCAGGTGTGGCTGTCGCTGCTGGGCCTGGGCCTGCTGTGCACAGCGTTCGCCTACATCCTGTACTTCCGCCTGCTGGAGGAGATCGGCCCGGTCAAGGCCAGCACCGTGACCTTCCTGATCCCGGTATTCGGCGTATTGTGGGGGGCGTGGCTGCTGGACGAACCGTTGTCGATGGCGCACCTGTACGGCGGCCTGCTGATTGGCCTGGCATTGTGGCTGGTGCTGCGCCCGGCAAGCAGCTGAAACGGGGTACAGGATGAACGACGCGTACAAGAAGGTCCTGTTCCGCCTGGAGCAGGACGAAAACGGCTACCCGCCCGCCTCGGTCGAGGGCCTGTGGGCCAAGGCCGTGGAAGGCGGCTATGCCGTCGACAACATTCCCTTCCATGTCTACGGCATCGCCCCGGGCGACGTGATCGGCACCCGTGAGGAAGCCGGCGAAACCTGGTTCGCCGAACTGCGCCACAGCAGCGGCAGCTCGGTGTTCCGGGTTATCGTCAAGCCCCCGGAAACCCTGGACCAGGTACGCGCGGCCTTGCACGACTTCGGCTGCAACTGCGAAACCGAGCAGGCGGTGAAGATGCTGGCGGTCGAGGTCCCGCCGCAGCGCTCGCTCGACACCTTGCTCTACTACCTGCTCACCCAGCGCGAAGCCGGCCTGCTGGACTTCGAGGAAGGCGTACTGCGCCACGCCATCCCCGAAGAATTCCGCTAGGGCCTACGCCTCGGCCAGGCGCGCGGCGGGCTTGCGGAACACGAACAGCAAGCCCACCACGATCAGCCCCATGCCCAGCAGGCTGAGCGGCGCCAGGCGGTTGCCGAAGATCAGCAGGTCCATCACCGCGGTCACTGCCGGCACCAGATAGAACAGGCTGGTGACATTGACCAGGTTACCCTTGGCGATCAGCCGGTACAGCAGCAAGGTCGCCAGCAGCGAGACCACCAGCCCCATCCACAGCAGCGCGCCGACGAAACCGCCAGTCCATTCCACATGCAGCGGCTGCAGCGGCGCGAACAACGCGCACATGGCAAAGCCGGCCAGGTACTGCAGCGGCAGCGTGCCCATGGGGTTGTCGGTGATGCGCTTCTGCAGGATCGAGCCGAAGGTCATGCTGGCCAGCGCCAGCAAGGCGAACAGCATTCCCGCCAGTGACACCCCGCCCAGGTTGATGCCCTGGTAGACCACCATGATCAACCCGCCAAGCCCCAACCCCAGGCCGAACAAGCGGCTCCAGGAGCGCTGGCGCTCCATCAGCACCACGGTCAGGATCGGTTGTACCCCCATCACCGTGGCCATGATGCCGGGGGTGACATGGGTATCGAGCGCCAGCAGGTAGAAGATCTGGTAGGCGCCGAGCAGCACACAGCCAGTGCCCAGGGCCCGCAGGATGGCCCCGCGACTGCGCGGCCAGCGCAGCCCCAGCAATGGGCCGATCAGCAGCAGGCCGGCCAGGGCCAGCGCCGAACGCAACAGCAGGAAGGCAAACGGGCTGGCATGCGCCAGGCCGAGCTTGGAGACGATCGCCCCGCTGCTCCACAGCAGGACGAACAGGCTGGTAGTGGCCGCCGAGGCCACGGATGCTTTGCTAAAGACAGACATGTATTGCCACCTGATTCAAGGCGAATAAGCCAGACGGACGGCGTGCGCTTCAGCGTGGGAAGTCGCCGACCGTGTTCAGTAGGTTGCGTGTGCGAAGGGATGCGGCCAGAAGCCGATCAGCCCAGCACGACCACGCAAGGAGGCGGAGCTACGCCGCCTACGACGCCACTGACAGGTGGTGGTGGATAGTGACTGATCATCGCCGGCTGCTGGCAGCCACGCACGACCATGCCCGCGACTGGCGCGATGGCAAAGCTTGTGGTGGCTGGGCTGGCTGGCATGAACAGGTCTTCGGGAAGAGAACAATGGGCTGGACTATAGCCCGGTGCCCCATGCCTTGCAACCACTGCCTACGGTACTCGCGGGAACAGCTTTTGTGGGAGCGGCCTTGTGTCGCGAAAGGGCCGCAGAGCGGCCCCAGCAATATCTGCGGCGAAGCTGAGAGTGTGGGGCCGCTGCGCGCCCCTTTCGCGACACAAGGCCGCTCCCACAATAAGACCGCGCTACCTTGGATGTTGGTTAATTTCTCACCACCCCGATTCGTCTGAATGCGAAACGCAGCCCGCATTCACCCGTTTCGAGGACCACCGATGAACGTATCCGCCTGGCTCTACCGGCCAGCCCAGATCACCTGCCTGCTGCTGGTCAGCGCCTACGCCCACGCCGCCAAGCCCGGCGATGTGTTCAAAGACTGCAAGGACTGCCCCGAGATGGTCGTGCTGCCCGCCGGCAGCTACGTGATGGGGGCCCCTGACGACGAAGTCGGCCGCCAGCCCGACGAGGGCCCGCTGCACACCGTGACCTTCGCCAAGCCCTTCGCCATGAGCCGCTACCAGGTCACCGCCGGCGAACTGGACGCCTACATCAAGGCCACCGGCACCGTCATCAAGAGCGGCGACGACCGCCCCGGCCGCTGGTGCGAAGCCAGCAAGCCCAGCTACAAGCAAGGCCCCCGCCAGCCGGCGGTGTGCGTCGACTACGACGAAGTGCAGGCCTACACCCGCTGGCTGGCGAAAACCACCGGCAAACCGTACCGCATGGTCAGCGAAGCCGAACGCGAATATGCCGCCCGTGGCGGCTCCAGCGGCCCGTTCCCCTTCCCCTTCGACGAACCGGGCAAGTACGAGATCAGCAAGCACGCCAACACCTATGGCCCCAAGGACGGGCATACCTTCACCGCCCCGGTGGGCAGCTACCCGCCCAATGCCTTCGGCATGTACGACATGCACGGCAACGTCTACGAATGGGTCGCCGACTGCTACCACGACAGCTACGAAGGCGCCCCCATCGACGGCAGCGCCTGGATCCAGGACCCCAAGTGCATCCGCGCGCACATGCGCGGCAACGACTGGGGCGAACCGCCGATCTTCTCACGCTCGGCCAACCGCAACGACCGCCTCAAGACCACCCGCGGTGACTTCCTCGGCTTTCGCGTAGCACGCGAACTGTGAAGTTGTGACGCGGTTAACGCAGCACCGGCCAAAAAAATCGCCAATAAGAATCGTTCCGGTTTTTCACAGGTGCTGCGTCCTATAGCTGACATAGAAAAAAACCCTCTGCCAACGAGACCGCAATAGATGTCCAAGTCCCTCCCCGGCCCGCTCAACCCGCTTGCCAAAGCATTACTGATCCGTCATTCCCTTCGTCCCCAGCGCGCGCTCACACGCATCGGCCTGGGCCTGGCGATATCCGCTGCGATGGTTGCCCAGGTGCAGGCGCAGGAGTGGACGCTGGATATTCCTGCGCAGTCGATGAATTCGGCGTTGCAGGCACTGGCCAGGCAGACCGATACCCAGTTGCTGTACAGCCCGGAGGACATCAGTGGGCTGCGCTCCACGGCCCTCAAGGGCCGGCATGACCTGCAGTCTTCGTTGCGGACATTGCTGCAAGGCACCGGGCTGCGTTACCAGATCGATGGCAACACCGTGACGGTGACGGCCAGTTCGGGCGCACAGGCCGGCCAGGTCGAGCTTTCGGCGACCAACGTCAATAGCGTGGGCCTTGGTGCCACTACCGAAGGCACGGGCTCCTACACCACCGGTGTGACCAACACCGCGACCAAGATGAACCTGTCGATCCGTGAAACGCCCCAGTCGATCAGTGTGATCACCCGCCAGCGCATGGACGACCAGCAGCTCAACAGCGTGACCCAGGTGCTCAACCAGACACCCGGCATCACCATGTCCCAGGACGGTGGCCTGCGCTACAACATCTATTCCCGCGGCAGTGCCATCAACACCTACCAGCTTGACGGCGTGACCACCACCCAGGAAAACCAGACCCGCAACATGCCCAGCACGTTGCTGGACATGACCCTTTACGACCGCGTCGAAATCGTCCGCGGCGCCACCGGTCTGATGACCGGCGCGGGTGAACCCGGCGGTGTGGTCAACCTCATTCGCAAACGCCCGACCCGCGAATTCCAGTCGCATATCCAGGGCACTGTCGGCTCCTGGGACTCCTACCGCAGCGAAGTCGATGTTTCCGGCCCCTTGACCGAGGGTGGCAACCTGCGCGGGCGCATGGTGGCGGCCAAGCAGAAAAGCGGCAGCTTTCGCGACTGGTACAAGGAAGACAAGGACATCCTCTACGGCGTTCTCGAAGCGGACCTGAACGACGACACCCTGGTACGTTTCGGCGTCGACTACCAGAAGTTCAAAGCCACCGGTTCACCGGGTGTACCGTTGTTGTTCACCAACGGCAAGCAGACCAACTTCTCCCGCTCGACCAGTTCCGGCGCCCGCTGGATGTACGACGAGCTGGAAACCACCAACTATTTCATGGCCGCCGAGCATTCCTTCGCCAATGACTGGCAAATCAAGCTGGCCGCGAACTACATGGATTCCAATCGCGATAACTACAACGGCTCTTATCAGACCTCTTCGGGCCGAGCGTGGATCAATGAAGAAACCGGCGCTGCGCGAATGCTGCGTTACAACGCTGAAGCCGACCAGACCCAGCGCGGCCTGGACCTGACACTGCAAGGGCCTTTTTCCCTATTCGGGCGCACTCACGAGTTCATCACCGGCTTCAACTACCAGGATTACAAGAACGATCACACCGGTTATGACGTCGGCACCACAACCGTCAACTTCTATGACTGGGACAACTACCTGCCTCGGCCAACCGAGACTGGCGCACTTGGGGAAATTCTCAACATCAAGAGCAGCCAGCGCGGCACCTACGCGGCATTCAAATTCAACCTGATGGATGACCTGAACGTAATCGTAGGCGCGCGCACCTCCGACTATGACTACGACTATTACTACTGGCCTACCTCATTCGGCTCGCCGGACGTCAAGATGCACGAGCGGGGTGAAGTAACACCGTACGCGGGCATCATCTATGACCTGACCCCCGAGCAATCGGTGTATGCCAGCTATACCGATATCTTCAAGCCACAATCCAACCTCGATCGTAACGGTTCGGTCATTGGCCCTGTCATAGGCAGCAACTACGAAGTGGGCTGGAAAGGGGCGTTCTACGACGGGCGTCTGAACGCCAGTACGGCACTGTTCCTGGTCAAGCGTGACAACCTGGCGGTGGAGGACAGCGGAGAGATCGTGCAAGGCACGCTCGACCAACAAGCCTACAAGGGCGCAAAGGGTACCGAGACCAAGGGTATCGACCTTGAGTTGTCGGGTGAGGTCTTGCCTGGTTGGCAAGTCATGACCAGTTACAGCCATGCCCGCACGGAAGACGCCGATGGCGTGCTCCAGCTGACGCAATATTCCATGGACACCTTCCGCTTCTGGAACACCTATCGCTTCCAGGGTGACTGGAACAGGCTGACCGTGGGTGGCGGGGTGTCCTGGAACTCCAGCATGTCGCTCTACTACAACAGCCTCAAAGCCCGAGCCACCCAGGATGACTACACCGTTGCCAGCCTGATGGCGCGCTATCAGGTCACAGACCATCTGGCCGCCACTCTGAACCTGAACAACATCTTCGACGAGAAGTATTACTCGGGTATCGGCGGCAGTGTTGGCCATTACGGTGACCCGCGCAATGCCACCATGAGCCTGCGCTACGACTTCTAGGCCGACAGCCACCTGTACCGTTGTAATCGAAGCGGCGTCATCCACACAGGATGACGCCGCTTTTTTCGTCTCGGTGGCGACACTGCCGACATGAAAAAACCTGTGGGGCCCACGTTGAACGCGGGCCCCACAGGTCATTCAGCCGGCCTTGCCGGGTCACCCCATGACCGGCTCCGCCACCAGCCTGGCCGCAAGCCCCTCGATCACGTCCGGATGCTTGAGGATGTCATAGTGACCCGCTGCAACCGCGTGGTTCTCACCGCTTCCGTGAACCGCGAAGCGTTGGCCATGGTCACCTGCCCACCAGCACAAGGCAGCGGCGCGGGTTGCCGGCAATGCCGGCAACCGTTCCGACAACGCCTTGAGCCGCATCGCCACGGCAAAGGTGTGGGCCAGTTCGGCGCTTTCGACACTGGCGAAGGCCGACGCTACCTGCAGCCCCGAGCGTGCCTCTTCGATCAGCCGCTCAAGCAGCGGCACACCACTGCCCGCCGCAACGGCAGGCAGCACCAGCTGTTCCTTGGCCAGCCCCAGCAGCACACTCAGGAAGCTGCCAAGGTCGGCACTCCAGTCCGCTGCCGGCGTCGCCGGCGCACCGGTGGGGATGAAACTGTCGACCAGGCCAAGCAACGATACTTGCTGGCCCTGGGCTTCCAGCTCCTGGGCCACCAGCACCGCCAGCGTGCCACCCAGCGACCAGCCGGCAAGCTGGTATGGCCCTTCGGGCTGCTTCTGGCGAATGTACTGGGCATAGTCGATCGCCATGGCCTGCAACGAATCATCCTGCCAGTTGCGATCGAGCAGCATGCGGCATTGCACGCCGTAGACGCTGCAATGCCCTTCCAGCCGGCGCGCCAGCGGCTCGTAGTCGAACACCGTGCCAAAGCCGGCATGCAGGCAGAACAGCGGCCTGGCCCCGGCTACCCGGCTGTTGAGCAGCAACAGCGGGTCAAGGGCGACGTCGCCATCGGTATAGCCGGAAAGCTCGCCAATGGTGGGCCTGGCCATGACATCGCGCAGTTTCAGCTCGATCGACAGGTCGGGCCGTGCTCGTACCTTCGACAGCATCTTCAGCACGCGCAGCGAATCGCCCCCCAATTCGAAGAAGTTGTCATCGACACCAACTTCATCCACCTCCAGCACTTCCTGCCAGATGGCCGCCAGCGCCTTTTCCGTGTCATCGCGCGGAGCCACCCGCACCGGGCGCCCGGCCAACTCCGGGGCCGGCAGCGCCTTGCGATCGATCTTGCCATTGGGCGTGAGTGGAAACGCCGGCAGCAATACCCACTGGGTCGGCACCATGTAGTCCGGCAGGTCGGCACGCAAGGCGTCACGCAATGGCGTAGCGGAAGTCACCCCATTGCCGGTGACCAGATACGCCACCAGTTGCTTGCCGGTAGCGCCCTCCCGGGCCACCACCACAGCATCCCGCACATCCGCCAGATTACGCAGCCGTGCTTCGACTTCCCCGGGTTCGATGCGGAAACCGCGAACCTTCAACTGGTTGTCCAGGCGGCCGATGAAATCGATCACGCCATCCGCCCGACGGCGCACCCGGTCACCGGTGCGGTACAGCCGCCCGCCCTGGGCAAACGGGTCGGCGACAAAGCGCTCGGCGGTCAGGGACGGGCGCTGGTGATACCCGCGCGCCACACCCTCGCCACCAATGTAGAGTTCCCCGGCCACGCCATCGGGCACCGGGTTCAGGCCCTGGTCCAGCACATGCAGCGTGCGCTGGCCAACCCGCTCACCGATCGGCGCATACACCGCCTGGCATGACTGCTGCGCCGATACTTTCCACAACAGGGGGGTCACGACCGTTTCGGTAGGCCCGTAGCCATTGGTCAGGAACTGCGGGCGCAAGGTCCGCTTGACCAGTTCGAACAGTGCATCGGGCACTGCGTCACCGCCAAAGCAATAGATGCGCACCGGCGGTGCGGCCTCCTGGCGGGTTTGCGCGAACTCGGCCAGTTGCTGCAGATACGCCGGCGGGAAGCAGGCAATGTCGATGCGCTCGGCATGCAGTACCTGCCAGGTTTGCTCGGCAGTCCACAGCTGGCTACCGCGCACCACCAGGCAGCCGCCTGACGACAAGGTCGACAGCCAACGCTCCTGGGCACCGTCGAAAGCGAACGACATGAACAACAGCTCGCGAGTGCTTTCATCCATCTGGTAAAGGCGGGCGATTGCCTGGCAGTGCATGCCGATCTGCCCGTGGCTGACCGCCACGCCCTTGGGCTTGCCGGTAGAGCCAGAGGTATAGATCAGGTACGCCAGGTTGGTGTCGTGCACCATCACCTGAGGGGCATCGGACGGCAAGCTGGCGATAGCCAGAAGGTCCAGCTCCACGCAGTGCTCCACCCCGGCAAAACGCTGGCGCAAGCCGCTGCTGGTCACCAGAAGGTGCATGGCCGAATCCTCGACAATCCACTGCAAGCGGTCCTGCGGGTAGTCGATATCCAGCGGCACATAGGCGGCGCCGGTTTTCATCACCGCCAGGAATGCCACGATCACCTCCACCGAGCGTTCCAGGGCGATGCCCACCGTAACCTCCGGGCGCGCTCCCAAGGCAATCAGGTGGTGTGCCAGGCGGTTGGCACGCTCATCCAGTTGGGCGTAGCTCAACTGTCGCTCGCCACAGGCCACCGCAATTGCCTCTGGCCGCGCCTGGGCATGCCGGGCAATCAGCTCGGCCAGCCTTGGCATGGCCTGCTCGCATGGCTGCAAGCCGTTGCGAGCCTGGGCCTGCTGCGCTTGCGCCGGGGTCAGCATGTCCAGGCTGCCCACGGTGGCGTGAGGGTTGTCGAGCATGCCCTCGAGCAGCCGTTCGAAACTGCCACGAATGCTGTCGGTGGCTTGCTCCGTGAAGCGGTTGCGCAAGTAGAGGAACTCGACCGAGAGCGTCTCGCCCAGATGCACCGCCAGGTCCATGGCGTAGTTGGTCACGTCGCGGTTGCTCACCTCACCGAACTGCAGCGAGCCACCACCACCCTCCTGCAGGCGTTCGTCCACCGGGTAGTTCTCGAACACCACGATGCTGTCGAACAACGCTTGCCCGGCCTGCCCTGCCCAGCGTTGCACATCGGCCAAGGCTGCATGTTCGTGGTCGCGCAGTTCCAGGTTGCAGGCCTGCAGTTGCTGCAGCCAGTCGACAATCCGCTGCTGCGGTTGGGGCGTCTGCACCACCGGCAAGGTGTTGATGAACAACCCCAGCATTTCGTCGGCACCGGGCAAGCCGGCTGGCCGGCCCGCCACGGTGGCGCCGAAGCACACCGTGGCTTGCCCGGTATAGCGCTGCAGCAGCAGCAGCCAGGTCGCTTGGATCAAGGTGTTTGGGGTGATGCGCAAGCGCTGGGCCTGCTCGCGCAGTTGCCGGGTACGCGAGGCATCCCAACGCAGGTACAGCGCGGCGTGCCCCTGCAAGTCTGCCGCCGGGCGAGCCGCTAGGCTGTCCGCCAGCCAGGTGGGGCTTTCCAGCTCTTGCAGCTTGCCTCGCCAGAACTGCTCCAGCGCCGCCTTGGGCTGCCCGGCAAGCCAGCGGATGTAATCGCCAAACCGCCCTGCCGGCGCTCGCGCAGGGTGGCCATGGTAAGTCTGCAACACCTCGCCAAGCAGCCGCGAGGTACTCCAGCCGTCCATCAGTATGTGATGACGGGTCCACAGCAGGTGCAAACGTTCGTCGTCCAGCCGCACCAGGGTCAGGCGCATCAACGGTGCGACACTCAGGTCCAGGCCTTGTGCGGCATCGGCCTCGGCCAGCGCCTGCAGCATCTGCGCACTTACCGAGCGGTCGCGCCAGTCATGCACGACCACCGGCAATTCGACCTTGCGGTAGACAAGCTGCAAAGGTTCGGCCAAGTGGGGCGCCGACCAGAAGGCACTGCGCAGGATATCGTGACAGTCGATCACCTGCTGCCAGGCTGCCACGAACCGTTCGATTTCCAGGCCTTTGACTTCCACCGAAGTCTGGTTGATGTAAAGCGCGCCTTCAGGCCCCTGCAGCGAATGGAACAGCATGCCCTGCTGCATCGGCGACAGCGGGTAGATATCGGCCACCTGCCGTGCAACTGCCGGCAGCTCATCCAGCTGCTGTTGGCGCAGCGCGGCCAGTGGGAAGTCCGAAGGCGTTACACCACGGTTGCCAGGCTCGCAGCAATGAGCGATCAGCGCGCCAAGCTCTGCGGCATAGTCATCTGCCAACTTTTGCATGACAGCGGTGTCGTAGCGCTGCGCACTGAAGGTCCAGCCAAGTTTCAGCTCGCCGCCGTATACCTGGCCGTTCAGGGCGATCTGGCTATCGAGTGGCGCATCGGCTGGTTTGGCCGCACCGCCGTATTCCCGCGCGGGTGCGAACAAGCCCGACTGCTCGTCGAAACTGCCGTCGAACTGCCCGAGGTAGTTGAACACGATCTCGCCCTGAGGCAACGCAGCCAGGGCCTCACGCGCACCAGCCGGCCCCATGTACTTCAGCGCGCCATAGCCCAGGCCTTTGTTCGGCACGGCCCGCAGTTGCTCCTTGACCGCCTTGATCGATTCGGCGATCCCGCCCAGCGGGCTCAACTTCACTGGGTACATGCTGGTGAACCAGCCCACCGTGCGGCTCAGGTCAATGTCATCGAACAGGTCTTCCCGGCCATGGCCTTCCAGCCTGACCAGCACCTCCGGCCGCTCGGTCCAGCGGGCGATCACCCGAGCCAGGGCTGTCAGCAGCAGGTCATTGATCTGCGTGCGATAGGCCGCAGGGGCATCGTGCAACAACTGCCGGGTGGCTTCGCGGCCCAGCCGCGTGCTGACCGACGCAGCGTGCTGCTGCTGGTTGCCGCCCAGCGCATTGGCGCACGGCAGGTGGTCGCTGGTGCCCTGCAACTGCGCTTGCCAGTAGGCAAGTTCCGCTTGCAGCGCCTCGCTCTGGGCATAGGCCTGCAGGTGCTGCGCCCAGGTCTTGTAGGCGCTGGTCTTGGCTGGCAATTGCACCGGCTGTCGGTTGCCCAGGGCCTGGTAGGCCTGTTGCAGGTCCTCCAGCAACAGGCGCCACGACACGCCATCTACCGCCAGGTGATGAATGACCAGCAGCAGACGCTGGCTGCCATCGGGCAGGCTGGCCAGCAGCGCACGGACCAGCAAGCCTTGCTGCAGGTTCAGGCTGCGTTGGGCCTGGTCAGCGAGTGCGGACAACGCCTCCTCGTCCGCGCACGCATGCTCCCAGAGTATCCGCGCCTGCTGCTGTGGCTTGTACTCGGCTTGCCAGGCCCCCGCCTGCTGCTCGAAGCCCAGGCGCAGTGCATCATGATGGGCGACCAGTGCCAGCAACGCGTCGTGCAGGCGGTCCGCTTGCAGGGGTTCGCTGGGTGTCAGCAGAATCGACTGGTTCCAATGCCCACGCTCACCAATGTCGGCCTCGAAGAACCATTGCTGAATCGGTGTCAGCGGTGTGCTGCCCGTGATCGGCCCTTGCTCGCCAATACCTTCGAGAACACGCCGCGCCACCGTGGCCAGGCCTTGTACGGTCTGATGCTGGAACAGTTGCTTGGGGGTGAACTGCACGCCGGCCTGGCGGGCCTTGCCCACGACTTGCAGGGAAACGATGGAGTCGCCACCCAGTTCGAAGAAGTTGTCGCCAAGGCCTACCCGCTCCAGTTTCAGCACATCGGCCCAGATCGCCGCGATCTGTTGTTCCAGTTCACTCTGCGGGGCCACGTATGCCGCTTGCAGCAGGCTGGCGTCCGGTTGCGGCAATGCACGGCGGTCCAGCTTGCCGTTGGCGGTCAACGGCAGTTTGGCCAGGAACAGCAGGTGGGCCGGCACCATGTAGTCCGGCAGGCTCGCCTTCAGCGCAGTGCGCAGTGCCTCGCGCTCGGCAGCCTGGGCCTCGGTGCTGGCCATCACGGCCGCATCGGCAGGCACCACATAACCCACCAGCTGCTTGCCGCCCGGGCCGTCCTGGGCCAGTACCACGCCCTGGGTCACGTTGGCTTGCGCCTGCAACCGCGCCTCGATCTCGCCCAGTTCGATGCGAAAACCTCGAATCTTCACCTGATGGTCGATCCGCCCCAGGTACTCCACCGCCCCCGCGCCGCCGTAGCGGGCCAGGTCGCCCGAGCGGTACAGGCGACCACCCTGGCTGTCGAACGGGTTCGGCACGAAGCGTTCGGCGGTCAGCCCCGGGCGCCCGTGATACCCCCGCGCCAGGCCGGCCTGGCCGATCACCAGTTCGCCGTGGCTGCCCGGGGCCACCGGGTTCAGCGCCGCATCCAGCAGGTACCACGACAGGTCCGGGATCACCTCGCCGATCGGGCTGCTCGCGCCCTTGGCCAGGTCGGCCTGGGTGATCGGCCGGTAGGTCACATGCACCGTGGTTTCGGTGATGCCGTACATGTTGATCAGCCGTGGCTGCTGGTCGCCGAACACCTCGAACCAGGGTTCGAGGCTGCTCACGTCCAGCGCTTCGCCGCCGAACACCACATGCCGCAGGGCCAGGCCCTGCCCCTGCCGCGCTGCCGCGCAGGCCACCGGGATCAACTGGCGGAACGCCGACGGCGTCTGGTTCAGCACCGTCACCTGCTCGCGCTGCAGCAGCGCATGGAAGTCCTCGGTGGAACGCGCCACATCCTTGGCCACCATCACCGCCCGGCCGCCATACAACAGCGCGCCGAACAGCTCCCATACCGAGAAGTCGAAGGCGTAAGAGTGGAACACCGTCCACACGTCACTGGCGTCGAAACGGAACCAGCCCTGGGTCGCCGCGAACAGCCGGACCACGTTCTGGTGCGGCAGCAGCGTGCCCTTGGGCTTGCCGGTGGAGCCGGAGGTGTAGATCACGTAGGCCAGGTTCTGCGGAGCTACTTCGATATTCGGGTTAGCGTCGCTGTAGCCGACCAGAGCTTGTTCATCCAGCTCCAGGCACTCGATGGCGGCGGGAATTGGCAGCACCTCACGCAGGTGTGCCTGGGTCAGCAATAAAGTGATGCCGCTATCAGCAAACATGTAGGCCAGACGGTCTTCCGGGTACTCCGGGTCCAGCGGCACATAGGCACCACCGGCCTTGAGAATGCCCAGCAGGCCGACCACCATGTCCAGGCTACGCTCCATGGCGATGCCTACCAGCACATCAGGGCCAACGCCGAGCTCGATCAGCTTGTGCGCCAGCTGGTTGGCCCGGCGGTTCAGTTCGCCATAGCTCAGGGTCTGCTCGCCGAAGGTAACTGCCGGGGCCTCGGGGGCGGTGGCCACCTGGGCTTCGATCAGCTCATGAATGGTTCGCTCATCCGGGAAGGCGGCGGTGTTGCGGTTCCAGTCACGCAGCACCGCCTGCTGCTCGTCCTCGCCCAGCAACGGCAGCTCACTGATGCGCTGGCCCGGTTGGCGCACGATGGCTTCGAGCAGGTTGAGCCAATGCCGCGCCATGCGCTCGATGGTGCTGGTGTCGAACAGGTCGGTGGCGTACGTCAACGAAGCCCCGATGCCCTTTTCATGCTCGGAGGTGTCCAAAGCCAGGTCGAACTTGGCGGTGTGGTTGTCCCAGGCCAACTCCTCCATCTCCAGCCCCGCTATACGTCGGGGCTCGCCCTTGGCCTGGGTCTGATGGTTGTACAACACCTGGAACAGCGGATTGTGGCTCAGGTTGCGCTCCGGTTGCAGCGCATCGACAAGTTGTTCGAACGGCAGGTCCTGATGGGCCTGGGCGCCCAGGGCACGTTGCCTGACCTGTTGCAGCAGCTCGCTGAACGTCAGTTGCACATCGAACTCGGCACGCAGCACCTGGGTGTTGACGAAGAAGCCGATCAGGCGCTCGGTCTCGACCCGGTTACGGTTGGCAATCGGTACCCCAACGCGGATATCAGCCTGGCCCGAGTAGCGATGCAGCAGGGTCTGGAAGCTGGCCAGCAGCAGCATGAATGGCGTCACGCCCTGCTGCTGGGCAACCCGTCTCAGGTTGGTGGCCAGCTCATCGCCCAGCACGATCGGCAACCGTGCCCCTCTGTGGCTCGGCATGGCCGGGCGCGGATGGTCCAGCGGCAGCTCCAGCACCGGTTGCGCATCGCCCAACTGTTCGGTCCAGTAGGCCAGTTGCCGCGCCTGCTCGCCGGCCTCCATCCAGCTACGCTGCCAAATGGCATAGTCGGCATACTGGATCGGCAGGGCCGGCAGTTGCGTTACCTTGCCCTGGCTGAAACCTTGATAGAACTGCACCAGTTCATTGACCATCACCGGCATCGACCAGCCGTCGGCGACGATATGGTGCAGGGTCAGCACCAGCACGTGCTGGTCCGCCGCCAGGCGCAGCAGCCGGGCCCGCAGCAGCGGCCCCTGCTCCAGGTCGAAGGGTTGCCCTGCTTCGGTCTCGACCCAGGCCCGCACAGCGTCCTCGTCGGCGTTTGCCTGCTCTTCGATGACCAGCTCGAACGGCACTTGAGCATGAATGACCTGCACCGCCTGCTCACCGTCGCGACGGAACGTGGTACGCAGGGTTTCATGTCGCTCGATCAAGGCCGCGAAGGCCAGTTGCAGCGCTGTGGTATCCAGATTCCCCTTGAACTTCAAGGCAGCCGGGATGTTGTAGGTGGCACTGGCAGGCTCCCATTGCCACAGGAACCACTGCCGTTGCTGGGCGTATGAAAGCGCCGGCAACGGATGCTCGCCGCGCACCTCGGGGATCGGCAACTGGGCCAGGCTCATGCCCTTCGCCGCCAGTTTCTCGAGGAAGAGTTTGCGCTGTGGCAGCGGCAGGCCGATGAAGCGCTGCACCAGGGCCATGTTTCTGTTATCCGTTTGCATTTCAGACTGCCTCAAGCTCGCTCATGAAGTCCTGGAGTTCATCCAGGTCTGCATCGCTATGGGTATTCAAGCCATTGATCATTGCTGCGTAGTCCTGCAGCGTTTGCGCCTGGAACAACAACGCCAGGGGCAGGCTCGTGCCAATCTCGACCTGTAGCCGCGCCATGACCTGGGTAGCCAGCAAGGAGTGCCCACCCAGTTCGAAGAAGTTGTCACCCAGGCCTACCCGCTCCAGCTTCAGCACATCAGCCCAGATCGCCGCGATCCGTTGCTCCAGTTCGCTTTGCGGCGCGAGGTACTCGCGCTGCAACTGGCTGGCGTCCGGTTGCGGCAATGCACGGCGGTCCAGCTTGCCGTTGGCGGTCAATGGCAGCCTGGCCAGGAACAGCAGGTGGGCCGGCACCATGTAGTCCGGCAGGCTCGCCTTCAGCGCAGTGCGCAACGCCTCGCGCTCGGCAGCCTGGCCCTCGGTGCTGGCCATCACGGCCGCATCGGCAGGCACCACATAACCCACCAGCTGCTTGCCGCCCGGGCCGTCCTGGGCCAGTACCACGCCCTGGACCACGCTGGCCTGCGCCTGCAGCCGCGCCTCGATCTCGCCCAGTTCAATGCGAAAACCTCGAATCTTCACCTGATGGTCGATCCGCCCCAGGTACTCCACCACTCCCGCGCCGCCGTAGCGGGCCAGGTCGCCCGAGCGGTACAGGCGGCCACCCTGGCTGTCGAACGGGTTCGGCACGAAGCGCTCGGCGGTCAGCCCCGGGCGCCCGTGATACCCCCGCGCCAGGCCCGCCTGGCCGATCACCAGCTCGCCGTGGCTGCCTGGGGCCACCGGGTTCAGCGCGGCATCCAGCAGGTACCACGACAGGTCCGGGATCACCTCGCCGATCGGGCTGCTCGCGCCCTTGGCCAGGTCGGCCTGGGTGATCGGCCGGTAGGTCACATGCACCGTGGTTTCGGTGATGCCGTACATGTTGATCAGCCGTGGCTGCTGGTCGCCGAACACCTCGAACCAGGGTTCGAGGCTGCTCACGTCCAGCGCTTCGCCGCCGAACACCACATGTCGCAAGGCCAGGCCCTGCCCCTGGCGCGCTGCCGCGCAGGCCACCGGGATCAACTGGCGGAACGCCGACGGCGTCTGGTTCAGCACCGTCACCTGCTCGCGCTGCAGCAGCGCATGGAAATCCTCGGTGGAGCGTGCCACGTCCTTGGCCACCATCACCGCCCGGCCGCCATACAACAGCGCGCCGAACAGCTCCCATACCGAGAAGTCGAAGGCGTAAGAGTGGAACACCGTCCACACGTCACTGGCATCGAAACGGAACCAGTCCTGGGTCGCCGCAAACAACCGGACCACGTTCTGGTGCGGCAGCAGCGTGCCCTTGGGCTTGCCGGTGGAGCCGGAGGTGTAGATCACGTAGGCCAGGTTCTGCGGGGCTACGTCGATATTCGGGTTGGCATCGCTGTAGCCGGTCAGGTCTTCGACATCCAGATCCAGGCTGTGCAGGCCAACCGGGATCGGCAGGGCTTCACGCAGGTGCGACTGGGTCAGCAGCAAGGCAATGCCACTGTCGGCGAACATGTAGCTGAGGCGGTCTTCCGGGTACTCCGGATCCAGCGGCACATAGGCACCACCGGCCTTGAGAATGCCCAGCAGGCCGACCACCATGTCCAGGCTGCGCTCCATGGCGATGCCTACCAGCACGTCAGGGCCGACACCGCGCTCGATCAGCTGGTGCGCCAGCTGGTTGGCCCGGCGGTTCAGTTCGCCATAGCTCAGGGTCTGCTCGCCGAAGGTAACTGCCGGGGCCTCGGGGGCGGTGGCCACCTGGGCTTCGATCAGCTCATGAATGGTTCGCTCATCCGGGAAGGCGGCGGTGTTGCGGTTCCAGTCACGCAGCACCGCCCGCTGCTCGTCCTCGCCCAGCAACGGCAGCTCACTGATGCGTTGCTCGGGCTGGCGCACGATGGCTTCGAGCAGGTTGAGCCAGTGCCGCGCCATACGCTCGATGGTGCTGGCGTCGAAAAGGTCGGTGGCATAGGTCAGCGAAGCCCCGATGCCCTTTTCGTGCTCGAATGTATCCAGGGACAGGTCGAACTTGGCCGTATTCGTGCTCCACTCCAAGCCGGACATTTCCAGGCCCGGCAAGCGGTGCTGGCTGCCCTTGAGCTCGGTCTGGTGGTTGTACAGCACCTGGAACAACGGGTTGTGCCCAAGGTTGCGCTCAGGCTGCAAGGCTTCGACCAGTTGCTCGAATGGCAGGTCCTGGTGGGCCTGCGCGCCCAACGTGCGCTGGCGCACCTGTTGCAGCAGCTCGCCGAACGTCAGCTGCACATCGAACTCGGCACGCAGCACCTGGGTGTTGACGAAGAAGCCGATCAGGCGCTCGGTCTCGACCCGGTTGCGGTTGGCCGTGGGCACACCAACACGGATGTCGGCCTGGCCCGAGTAGCGATGCAGCAAGGTCTGGAAGCTGGCCAGCAACAGCATGAACGGCGTCACGCCCTGCTGCTGGGCAACGCGCTTGAGGTTGGCCGCCAGCTCATTGCCCAACTCAATCGGCCAACGCGCGCCTTGGTGGCTCGGTACAGCCGGGCGCGGATGGTCCAACGGCAGCTCCAGCACCGTTTGCTCATCACCCAAATGCCCGGTCCAGTAGGCCAGCTGCCGCGCCTGCTCGCCGGCCTCCATCCAGTTGCGCTGCCACACGGCAAAGTCCGCGTACTGGATCGGCAAGGCCGGCAACTGCGGCACCTGGCCCTGGCTGTAGCCGGCATACAGTTGCACCAGCTCGTCGACCAGCAACGGCATCGACCAGCCGTCGGCGACGATATGGTGCAGGGTCAGCACCAATACATGCTGGTCCGCCGCCAGGCGCAGCAGCCCGGCCCGTAGCAGCGGCCCCTGCTCCAGGTCGAACGGTTTCCCCGCTTCGGTCTCGACCCAGGCCCGCACAGCGGCCTCGTCAGCGTACGCCTGCTCCTCGACGACCAGCTCGAACGGCATCGGGCCATGAATGACCTGCACCGCCTGCTCGTCATCAAGGCGGAAGGTGGTGCGCAAAGTTTCGTGACGCTCGATCAAGGCGCCGAAGGCCTGTTGCAGGGCGGCGATATCCAGCGCCCCGGCCAGCTTCAGTGCGGCCGGAATGTTGTAGGTGGCACTGTGCGGTGCCCATTGCCACAGAAACCACTGCCGTTGCTGGGCATAGGAAAGCGCCAGCGGCTGCTCCCGGGAAACTCGCCCAATGACGCTGGAGCAAGCCTGCTCACCTTGCGCTGCAAGCCTGGCGAAGTCGGCCAGGCTCGACGTTTCGAACAGCGCGCGCAACTGCAGCTCCACGCCCAGGCTCTGACGTACCCGGGAGATCACCTGGACGGCGAGCAAGGAATGCCCACCCAGTTCGAAGAAGTTGTCGCCCAGGCCTACCCGCTCCAGTTTCAGCACATCGGCCCAGATCGCCGCGATCTGTTGTTCCAGTTCACTCTGCGGGGCCACATATTCCGCTTGCAGCAGGCTGGCGTCCGGTTGCGGCAATGCACGGCGGTCCAGCTTGCCGTTGGCGGTCAACGGCAGTTTGGCCAGGAACAGCAGGTGGGCCGGCACCATGTAGTCCGGCAGGCTCGCCTTCAACGCAGTGCGCAGCGCCTCGCGCTCGGTAGCCTGGGCCTCGGTGCTGGCCATCACGGCCGCATCGGCAGGCACCACATAACCCACCAACTGCTTGCCGCCCGGGCCGTCCTGGGCCAGTACCACGCCCTGGGCCACGCTGGCCTGCGCCTGCAGCCGCGCCTCGATCTCGCCCAGTTCGATGCGAAAACCTCGAATCTTCACTTGATGGTCGATCCGCCCCAGGTACTCCACCACCCCCGCGCCGCCGTAGCGGGCCAGGTCGCCCGAGCGGTACAGGCGGCCACCCTGGCTGTCGAACGGGTTCGGCACGAAGCGCTCGGCGGTCAGCCCCGGGCGCCCTTGATACCCCCGCGCCAGGCCGGCCTGGCCGATCACCAGTTCGCCGTGGCTGCCCGGGGCCACCGGGTTCAGCGCCGC